>JBIIWM010000016.1:0-21378 GCA_044338875.1 Pseudohongiellaceae bacterium
GCCGGATGAACATGACGTGCCGGATGAAGGCGTCGATGACTGAGACTGACAAATTGCCAGTGGTGGCTTTTCTTGGTCCCGCTGGCACTTATTCGCATGCTGCCGCCCTGTTGTTGTTTCCCCAGGGGGCGACGTGGTTGCCGGTAGCCGACATTCCGGAAGTGTTCACCAGCGTGGAGCAGGGCAAGGCTGACTGGGGGGTCGTGCCAGTGGAGAACTCGACTGAAGGATCGATACTGCCGACGCTGGATGGTTTCGTCCTGTCACCACTGGTTATTTCTGCTGAACTGCTGTTGCGGATCAACCACTGCCTCATCCTTTCAGAGGCTACCAGGACCAAAGGCATTGAAAAGATTGCCTCGCATCAACAGTCGCTGGGGCAATGCAGGCAATGGTTGAAGCAACACTATCCCAATACTCCCCTGTTGCCAGTAAGCAGTAATGCTGAAGCCGCGCGGCTGGCCTCGGTGACTCCAGGTATTGCGGCTGTCGCGGGCAAGTCGGCAGCCGAGCTTTATGGCCTCTCGATCTTGTATGAGTCCATCGAGGACAACAATGACAATACCACGCGGTTCGTGTGCATTGGTTCGCGTCCATCCGCCAGCCCGAGCGGCAGGGACAAAACCTCGATCATCATTCAAGCCCATAATGAGCCAGGTACCTTGTTCCGGGCCCTGGAGCCATTTCATCGGCATGGCATCAGTCTTACCAAACTTGAGTCGCGTCCTTCACGCAAGGCAGCCTGGTCCTATTTTTTCTATGTGGATCTGGAAGGACATCTTGAAGACAAACCGGTACGTGCAGCATTGAAGGAACTGGCACAACTGGCGATTGAAGTGAAAGTGCTGGGTTCTTACCCGGCCGCGGTAAACAAGTAATGCAGAACCTTACAGGCAAGAAAATTGTGATTATCGGCCTTGGATTGATCGGTGGATCAGTTGCCAAGGCATTGGCGCAACGCAACATCAATTGTGAGCTCATCGCTGTCGGTCGCAATGAAAGCGTACTGCAAACCGCGCTGACTGATGGAAGTATCACCGGTTATGCCACTGATGTGCAGATTGCCTGCGAAGATGCCGATCTCATCATTTTGGGCGTTCCAGTCCTGTCCATTCCGGAACAGCTGCGGCTGTTGGCCCCGATACTGCCCGAGAAAGCGGTAGTCACTGATGTCGCCAGTGTAAAACAAGCTGTCGTCGATATGGTCAAGGCAGAGTTTGGCAGGGTCCCGGTCAATTTCGTTCCCGGACACCCGATAGCAGGTTCGGAACAAAGTGGTTACGCAGCTGCCAAAAACGATTTGTTTGCCGGGCGCAAAGTAATACTTACGCCAATGGTGGATACTGCTCCGTCCGCAGTGCTCCTGGTGCGTGAGCTGTGGGAAACCATCGGCGCCGAAGTACTTGAAATGAATGTTGAGAAACATGACGAAGTGCTAGCCGCCACCAGTCATTTGCCCCACTTGCTCGCCTACGCGCTTGTCGACACCTTGTCGCAGCAAGGCGAAAGCGAAGAGATTTTCCGATACGCAGCAGGAGGATTCCGGGATTTCACCCGTATTGCCTCAAGCGATCCGGTGATGTGGCGAGATATTTTTCTCACCAACGGCGAAGCAACCGTGACCATTCTCGACAAGTACGTGAATGACCTGCAACGTTTGCGTACAGCCTTGTTGGACAAGAACGCAGAGCTGTTGTTTGAAACATTCAAACGTGCCAAACAATCACGTGACGGCTTCCTCAAGCAACTGCAACAAAACAACCCCAAGGGTTGATCCAGGTTCATGGATTCAGGTTTATATAAACAAGTAGAGCAAGATTATGCATACCCCAAATGCCGCTTCGGCAGAACTTCATGATTTGATCTTTCAGGTGGAAGCTGGTGGCCGTCTTGCTGGCAGCATCAGGGTTCCCGGGGACAAATCGATTTCGCATCGTTCCATTATGCTGGGTTCGCTCGCGGACGGCATGACAACCGTTGAAGGTTTCCTGGAAGGCGAAGACAGTCTTGCAACCTTGCAGGCGTTTCGTGACATGGGCGTAAATATTGAAGGACCCGTGCAGGGCAAAGTAACGATTCACGGTGTAGGCGTGGATGGTTTGCAGGCTGCTGAAAAACCGCTATATCTTGGTAATTCGGGCACTTCCATGCGTCTTCTTTCCGGGTTGCTTGCTGGTCAGCAGTTCTCCTCTGTCCTGACGGGTGACAGCTCATTGTCGAAGAGACCGATGAAAAGGGTTGCCGATCCACTGCGCCTGATGGGCGCAGATATCAGTTTGCAGGAAGGCGGACTGGCGCCGATCACGCTGAAACCTGCGCACTTGAAGGCAATTGATTACACGCTACCTGTCGCCAGTGCCCAGGTGAAGTCCTGTCTGATCCTGGCGTCCCTTTATGCCGATGGTGAGTCCAGAATTGTCGAACCCGCCCCGTGCCGTGACCATACTGAACGTATGCTGCGCGGATTTGGCTATCCACTGAGCATTAACGGGTCTGAAGTGAGAATCAAGGGAGGCGGACGGCTGCAAGCCTGTCACATAGACGTGCCAGCAGACATTTCGTCAGCCGCATTTTTCCTGGTAGGAGCCAGTATCTGCCCCGGTGCTGATCTGACGCTCATGCATGTGGGAATCAATCCGACACGCACGGGAGTTATCAACATTCTCAGGGCAATGGGTGCCGATATTACCTACGTGCGTGAATACGAAGCAGGTGGGGAGCCAGTTGCGGATATCCGCGTGCGCAGTGCAGAACTGCATGGCATTCAAATTCCGGAAGGCCAGGTACCACTCGCGATCGACGAATTTCCGGCCTTGTTCATTGCGGCTGCCTGTGCCTCTGGCGAGACGGTCTTGTCAGGCGCCGAGGAATTGCGAGTGAAGGAGAGTGACCGTATCCAGGCCATGGCGAATGGCTTGGCCCTGCTTGGCGTCAATCATGAAGTAAAACCGGACGGGATAGTAATCCAGGGCATGGGTGCTGATGGCAAATTTGGCAGCGGCACTATTGATAGTCATGGGGATCATCGCATCGCCATGTCGTTTGCGATGGCGGCCTTGCGCGCCAGTGGACCTATCAGGATTATGGACTGTAACAACGTTGCCACTTCCTTCCCGGGCTTTGCGGACCTGGTCAACAGCTGTGGCCTTGTGCTGAATACCACCACTGAAACCGCAAAATGAGCCCAAGCCAGATACCAGTGATTACCCTGGATGGCCCCAGTGGCACCGGAAAGGGCACCATTGCCCATATGCTGGCCCAGGAGTTGGGTTGGCATATTCTGGATAGCGGGGCTTTGTACCGGGTAGTCGCCGTGGGCGCCGTTGCTCGTGCGATTCCCTATACGGATGTGGAAAGACTTTGTTGTTTTGGCAAGGCGATGAAAGTCAGCTTTTCGACGATTTTTCCCGGTTCAATCGTACTGGAAGGCGACGAAATCTCGGATTTGGTCAGGCTGGAGGAAAGCGGGGCCAAAGCCTCGATTGTGGCCGCGATCCCCGAACTGCGTCAGGCCTTGCTGGAGCGGCAGTATGCATTCCGCCAGCCTCCCGGCCTGGTCGCAGACGGGCGTGACATGGGGACTGTGGTTTTTCCTGATGCCCGCCTCAAGATTTTTTTGACAGCCAGCCCTGAAGTCAGGGCGGAAAGGCGTTATAAGCAGTTGATAAATAAGGGTGTTGGTGTTAACCTGCCCGGCCTTTTAACGGACATCAAGGCCCGTGACGAGAGGGATTCCACCAGAGCAGTGGCGCCCATGGTGCCAGCGGCTGATGCCGTTGTCATTGATACATCGACGCTAGACGCGAACGAGGTATACCAACGGGTTAGACAGGAAGTTATCTCAAGATTCCCGGCTGTTGGTTAGTAAACGCTGCAAATCAGTAAAAGCTGATAGTCAGTAAATGCTGATAGCCTGTAAAAACTGTTAGTCAGTAACAATGGTTCCAGAAAAAGCAGTACCGCCTGCACCCATGTGGGCACCCTGTTCAGCCAGCCCTGCACAGGTAACTCAATCAGACCCTCCTATCGGCTGGGATATGGACCCTACAGACTGAGCAATCGGGTCTGTACACAGGAAAACTATGAGCGAAAGTACAAACGCAGTTGAATCCTCTTATGAAAGTTTTGCCGATCTGTTTGCAGAGAGTCTGTTAGACCTCGATATGCAAACCGGTTCCATCGTGACCGGCACTATTATTGATATAGATTCTGAATGGGTAACGGTGCATGCCGGCCTCAAATCAGAAGGCGTTATTCCAAAAGCAGAATTCCTTAATGATGCCGGCGAATTCACTCTCAAGATAGGCGACAAGGTCAAGGTATCCCTTGACGCTGTGGAAGACGGTTTCGGTGCAACCAAACTGTCCCGTGAAAAAGCCAAGCGCGCAGAAACCTGGCTGGTACTGGAAGAAGCCTTCGAAAAAGGTTCACCGGTTATCGGCGTTATCAATGGCAAGGTCAAAGGTGGCTTTACCGTTGATGTCAACACCATCCGCGCATTCTTGCCCGGCTCGCTGGTCGACATCCGTCCGATCCGTGACACCACTCACCTGGAAGGCAAGGAGCTGGAATTCAAACTCATCAAGCTTGACCAAAAACGCAACAACGTTGTGGTTTCACGTCGTGCCGTGCTTGAGTCAGTCAACACTGTTGAAAGAGACGAGTTGCTGTCCAGCCTGCAAGAAGGTCAAGTGGTCAAAGGTGTGGTCAAGAATCTCACCGATTACGGCGCCTTCGTTGACCTCGGTGGTATCGATGGTCTGTTGCACATCACTGACATGTCCTGGAAACGTATCAAGCACCCGAGCGAGATCGTTACCGTTGGTGCGGAAATTGATGTCAAGGTTCTCAAGTTCGACCGCGAGCGCAACCGTGTATCCCTTGGCCTGAAACAGCTGGGAGAAGATCCATGGGTAGATATCAAGCGTCGTTATCCCGAAAACACCAAGGTCAAGGCTGTCATTACCAACCTGACCGACTACGGCTGCTTTGCTGAGCTGGAAGAGGGTGTTGAAGGTCTGGTTCACGTGTCAGAAATGGATTGGACCAACAAGAACATCCATCCTTCCAAAATCGTCCAGCTGGGCGATGAAGTTGAAGTGATGATTCTTGATATCGACCAGGAGCGTCGTCGTATCTCCCTTGGCCTGAAACAGTGCCAGCAGAATCCGTGGGATGTGTTCGCTGAAAAGTACCAGAAAGGCGATCGTATTTCCGGCAACATCAAATCCATCACTGACTTCGGCATTTTCATCGGCCTGGAAGGTGACATTGATGGTTTGGTACATCTGTCCGACATCAGCTGGGATGAGCCCGGTGAACAGGCAGTACGCCAGTACACCAAAGGTGACAAACTTGAAACTGTTATCCTGTCCATTGATCCTGAACGTGAACGCATCTCACTGGGTATCAAGCAGTTGTCCGGTGATCCCTTCATCAACTACGTCAGCTCCAATGAAAAAGGCAGCGTAGTGAAAGGCATCGTGAAATCTGTTGAACCGAAGGAAGCCATCATCACGCTGACAGAAGGTGTCGAAGGTGTTCTGAAAGCGTCTGAAATCAGCCGTGACAAGGTAGAAGATGCCCGCAACGTACTGAAAGAAGGCGATCAGGTTGAACTGATGATCACCAATGTCGATCGCAAAAATCGTGTGCTTGGCCTTTCCATCAAAGCCAAGGATATCGAAGAAGAAAAAGATTCGATCAAAGAGCATAACAAGTCCGCCACCAGCTCGGCTCCCGCCACTGTCGGTGATTTGATCAAGGCGAAAATGAACAAGGAATAAGCTTGCTTATCAGTTCATTCGCCATGAAATCGTAAAACCGGTGTTCAGTCTTCCTTCCGTCAGATGTCGGAAGGAAGGCTGAAAGCCGGGAAATACAAATGCTGAAGACTGAGTGGTGAAGGAAGGTACATGACAAAATCAGAACTCATTGAACAGATTGCAGCGAAGCATACCCAGCTGTCAGCCAAGGATATTGAACTGGCGGTCAAGGCTATCATTTCCTACATGGCAGATGTCTTGTCGGAAGGCGGTCGCATTGAGATCAGAGGGTTTGGCAGTTTTTCCCTTCATTACCGTGCACCCCGTACCGGCCGCAATCCTAAAACCGGTGAACCTGTGGTTCTTAGCGGGAAATATGTGCCACACTTCAAACCTGGCAAGGAACTGCGTGACCGGGTAAATGGCAGTATCTCTGATAGTCCTGACGGATCTTACGACAGCGATTCCCAGGATATGGCTGACGACTGATCAATTCTATCCCGGGGTTCCGGCTGTTTGATTCAGTGCAGCCAGAACAGGGAAGATGAAGCGAGAAGGTGGAATGAAGAGCATCTCCAGATTTCTCTTGCTTGTCCTGCTGGTGCTGGTCGTTCTGGCTGGCTTCATTTTTATAATCAACAATGATGAGCAGACAGCGCTTTGGGTGATCATTGAGCTTCCGCCGCGCGCAATTGGCTTGTGGGTTCTTGCAGCTTTTATTGCTGGCGGCCTTGTCGGCATGCTTCTGGGTTATGGTGTTTGGAACAAAGTCAAAACCCGTATGCAGCTGATGATGGTGCAAAAGAAATTGCAGCAAAGCCAGCATGAAATCACCAGATTGCAGCAACTCGTCAAAACCTTTGAAAGCCGGGATCAACACTGAGTCCGAATGTAATGGAGCTTCAAAACTCGGTACTTTTCAGCCTGCTCATGCTGGCTCTCTTACTGATCAGCTGGCTCCTCGGCTACTACGCGCGTTTCAAAAAACCTGCTGAACGCAAACTAGCTCCCGACATGGATTATTTCGTTGGGCTCAATTACCTCCTTAACGACGAGCCCGATGATGCGATAGACGTTTTCATTGATGCGCTTGAAGTCAACTCATCTACTTTTGATACCCACCTTGCACTGGGAAAACTGCTGAAGCGACGCGGCAAGGTTGATCGCTCGATTGAGCATTTCCAGGCATTGATTGCCGCCCAGAAATTCAACTCGCGACAGGTCGGAGAAATAAAAATCCAGCTGGTACGCAGTTACATCGCAGCAGGACTGCTGGATCGTGCAGAATCCTTGCTGGATGAACTCAAGCAATTCAATGTTTCATTCAGGCTGGACGCACTCAATCTTTCGGTAATGCTCTACCAGATAGAAAAGGATTGGCACAAGGCGCTTGATGCTGCTTCAGAATTGCTGAAATTGATTCCGTCTTCTCAGCGCCACGAATTGCAAATGCAAGTTTCTCATTTTCATTGTGAAGTGGCTGAAACGGATTTGAAACGGAATTCGTCTGCCGCAGCCCGCGATGAACTGAAAAAAGCCCTGAATCTGTTCAAGGGGAATATTCGGGTATACATGTTGCTCGCCAGAATTGAATTTCATTCAGGCAATCCGAATGAAGCGGTTGCTGCACTTCAGAAAGCTTTGCAGATAGATCCGGTTTTTTTTGGTGATATTTACCCGGAGCTGAGAAAATACCTGATTTCAACAGGACGGGATGAACAGAACCTGATTTTGCCTGAACTCGAAGAGGAGCTCGGCGAGGACAGCAGCTATCTGGTTGAGCGCGGACTGCAAAAGCTGAAATATGAAGGCGCCGAAGCTGCCTTGAGGTATTTTCTGGTCAGCCTGCAACTGGCGCCATCCCTGGTTCTGCTCGAACGTACGATGAGACTGGCTGCAACCAGCGATAAAATGCAGGAAGAAGTACTGGATGCGGGTTTGACTGTCTTGAACCGTTATCTGGATAACAAACCACGCTATCGATGCGAAAATTGCGGGTTTGATCTTAAAAATCTGCATTGGGCTTGCCCCGGCTGCAATTGCTGGGGCGTGGTAAAACCTGTAAGCAATCTGATATCAGTAAATGCTGAATTCCAAAGAGATGAACATGAGCATTAGCAGTAAAACGGATGAAAAGCGCATTATTGTGGCTTTGGACTTTGATGGAGCGAAGGCAACCCTGGCGCTGCTCTCCAAACTGGACCCGGCACTTTGCCGGGTAAAAGTCGGCAAGGAACTGTTTACCCGTTGTGGTCCTGAACTGGTCAAAGAAATCAGCAGGGAGGGATTTGAGATTTTTCTCGATCTCAAGTTTCATGACATCCCCAATACGGTTGCCGGTGCAGTCAGGGCGGCAGTAGATCTGGGAACCTGGATGGTCAATGTACATGCCACAGGGGGAAGGGCAATGATGGAAGCTGCAAAGTCCGCTATTGGCAGTTCAAACACCCTGTTGACGGCAGTAACGGTCCTGACCAGTCTTTCTGCCATAGACTTGCAGGAAACCGGTATCTCGGACAGCCCGGAACAACATGTTCTGCGTCTGGCCAAACTGGCAGCAAGCAGTGGGCTTGATGGTGTTGTTTGTTCTGCCATGGAAATCGCGTCCCTGCGCCGAAACCTCCCTGCGGAATTTCTACTGGTTACACCAGGTATCAGGCCTGCGGGTGATGTCGTCGGTGACCAAAAAAGAGTCGCTACTCCGGCATCAGCCATCGCCTTGGGCAGCAGCTATCTGGTCATTGGCAGGCCAGTGACCCAGGCCCCGGATCCAACACTCAAGTTACTGGAAGTACGCGCAGAAATTCAGGGAAAAATTGCAAACCTCTGCTAGATTGAAATTGCAGCAATGATGCTGCGTTCATTTCATGGAGGAGTGCAATGTTGCAATCTGGTAATAAAACACGGAAGTTCATTTCTGCCCTGGTACTGTCGATTTCAGCCCTCGCCCTGACGGGCCAGCCCTTGATGGCCCAGCCTTTTGCTGAAGAAAAGCAGGAAGTTGCAGTTCCGGCCAAGGTCAATATCAATGAAGCGGATGCGGCCACAATCGCAGAAGTGCTTCAAGGCGTTGGAGCCAGCAGAGCCAAGGCCATTGTTGAATACCGGGAAAAAAACGGACCATTCAGCAGTGTTGAGGAGCTGGGTGAAGTCAAGGGAATCGGTGATTCCACCCTGAATCTCAATAAAGAAAGGATTGCCCTCGAGTAAGGACTTTCCCCCGGAAAGGCGCTGATGGGGGTTGGCGCCTTTCTGATCCCCAAAAAGATTCCCTGCAGATTGCTTCCCTGTGGTTAATTGCTGGCCGCGTCAGTAATATGAACAACTGTCAACGGAACAGCCCTGTCTGCATGCATCTGATACCCACTTTGCTCTTTGCCTTCTTTGCGTCATTACTTTTGACATTCTGCTGGTTGAAACTGGCAACTTTCAGTAGTTGGTTTGATGTCCCTAACCAGCGCAGTTCTCACACCATCCCCACCCCGAAAAGCGGGGGCGTGGTTTTTTCCCTAGTCTATATGGGGCTGAGCATTTTCCTTTTTCAGGCCGGCTACCTTCCACAGTCCTGGTTTTGGGTGCTGGCAACAGGCCTGATCCTGATGATTGCCGGATTTGTGGATGACCTGTTTGAACTTGCAATCATCACCAGGCTCGTCTTGCAACTGCTGTCGATCCTGCTTGCCCTTTACCTGCTTCCTTCCCTGCCAGCCCTGCCTTTGCCGGGTTATGTGATCCCCGGTTCGCTGGGCGCTGGATTGGTGCTGGCTGCAGCATGGGTGTGGTTGGTCAATCTGTACAATTTCATGGATGGAATTGATGCGTTGGCTGCTGCAGAAGCCATATTCATTGCACTGGCTTTGGCCGGGTTGGCAGTCTTGTCCGGAGTTCCAATCCTCGGCTTCATGTCGGTCTTGCTGGCAGCAACCTTGGCTGGTTTCCTGTACTTCAACCTGCCGCCAGCCCGGATTTTCATGGGGGATGCAGGCAGTAATTTTCTCGGTTTTATACTTGGGGCGCTGGGTATGCTGTCTGTGATTTCAGACGTGATGACATTATGGACTCTGCTCATATTGTTTGGCATCTTCATCGTGGACAGTACGGTAACACTTTTCAAAAGAATGCGAGCCGGGCTGGTGTGGTATCATGGCCATCGTTCCCATGCTTACCAGTGTGCAGCTGATCTTTATGGTAGTCATGCAAGGGTAGTGCTTGGAATAAGTTGCATTAATGTGTTTTGGTTATTGCCACTGGCCTGGATCTCAACGAAGTATGGGGATTCAGGAATATTATTGACGTTGCTTGCCTGGTTGCCACTGTTGATGTGTGCCAACAAATACCAGAGCGGAAAAATCAACGGATCAGCAGGCCATTGACGACTCTTGCAGCCGTCCTTGTGTCAATTAGGGAAGCCAAAAAAATGAAGCTAAGAACATTTTCCCTGTCTCGCTCGTTGAAACAACTGTTCATGATGCTGCTGGATGGCCTCCTGATACTGTCGGCATTGTGGCTTTCCATCATACTGGTCAATCCAGGGTTCTTTGCGGCAGAACCGATTTCAAATTACCTCCTCTACTTTGCATTCTGTGCATTCATCAGTGTGGTTATTTTCCATAATACCGGCTTGTATCGCTCGCTTGTGCTCTATATGGGCGTGCAGTCCGGCCTCGTCATTCTCAAAGGCATTACATTAAGCACTATAGTCATCAGTATTGCTGTCTATGCAACGGATGAACTGAATTTCCCGTCCCAGGCCTTGCTCGTGTTCTGGATGACTGCCTTGCTGATGATAGGGGGAATGCGCTTCATGGCCAAAATAGTCATGCAGAACATGATCCACAATTTCAGGCCGCGCGAACCCGTCGTCATCTATGGAGCAGGTAGCTCTGGAATGCAGCTTGTGGCCGCATTGATCAATGGTGACCAATATTTGCCAGTAGCTTTCGTAGATGACAGTGAGGCGCTGGACGGAAATACCGTGCACGGGATTCGTGTATACAATCCTTCCGATATTCGTTCCCTCATTGAGACGTATTCAGTCAGGCAGATATTGTTGGCCATTCCCTCGGCTACCCATGCTGAGCGCAAACAAATCCTGAATTGCCTGGAACATTATCCGGTTCATGTGAGGACAGTGCCTGATTTGTTTGACATGGTTTCAGGCAAGGTCAGGGTGGATGAAATACGGGATATTGATATAGAAGATTTGCTTGGGCGTGACATCGTGCCGCCGGATCCCCAACTGATGGGCGCTTGCATCAAGGATAGCAGCGTCATGATTACCGGGGCTGGCGGTTCTATCGGATCAGAACTCTGCAGACAAATTCTCAGGCTCAGGCCCAACACACTGGTGCTCTATGACAATTCTGAATTCGGGTTGTACATGATCGAAAGTGAGCTGAAGGAAGTACAAAAACTGTTGGAAGGTGGTTCCAATATCAAAATTGTCGCCTTGCTCGGTTCTGTGCGCAACCAGATTCAGGTCGAGAGCGCGATCAAAAAGTTCAATATAAGAACCGTGTACCATGCAGCAGCCTACAAACAGGTGCCCATGGTCGAAAAGAATATTGTCGAGGGCGTTCAAAACAATATCTTTGGCACACTGGTTTTGGCCAAGGCAGCTGCAAAATTCAGTGTTGAGAATTTTGTGTTCATCTCCACCGACAAAGCGGTGCGACCAGCCAACGTAATGGGCGCCACCAAGCGTTTTGCAGAACAGATCCTGCAGGCCCTGGCTGCCAATGGCAGTGTTACCAAATTCTCCATGGTGCGGTTTGGCAATGTGCTGGGCTCGTCGGGTTCGGTAGTCCCTTTGTTCAGGAAGCAAATTGCGCAGGGTGGCCCTGTTACTGTTACCCACTCTGAAGTAACCCGATATTTCATGACGGTGCAGGAAGCTGCCCAGCTTGTGATCCAGGCTGGGTCAATGGCCTCGGGTGGGGATGTATTTGTGCTTGATATGAACGACCCGGTGCGTATTGTTGATCTTGCGCGCAAGATGATTCATCTGATGGGATACATCATAAAAGATGAACGCAATCCAAATGGCGATATCGCAATTGAATATACCGGCCTGCGTCCCGGTGAAAAGCTTTATGAGGAATTGCTCATAGGTGAGCAGGTTACCGGCACCGATCACCCAAAAATCATGCGGGCAGAAGAGGATTTCCTCTCATGGCCTGAAATCGAGGTTTTGCTCAAGCAAATTGAACAAGCGTGTGCCAGTCTGGATCAACAGCTGATTCGCGAGGTCCTAAGCGAAGCAATTGGTGGTTTTGTTTCCAAAGAGCCGGGTAGTGATCCGATGCTGGATGTTGCTTCAGCTGAGTTGCTGCAGGCAGAAAAGTTGGACAGCAAGGTGTTGCCGCTGTTTAGAACATTGCCTTAGGAACATGATGTTCAGGAATTGATCCTGGGAGCTTGAATTTGTGCGGATTTATCGAGCCAAGTTGCACGTCTAAGAGAACTTGAGCATTCAGCTCTTGATCGTCAAGCAGTTGATCGTCCAGCAGTTGATTGTTCAGCCGTCCATCTCAGCCATCCATCAATAGACAGGCGTCGACATTGAAATGAGCTTTGAGTTTGGCTGCCCAACCTGGGCTCGAACCAGGAACCAAGTGATTAACAGTCACCTACTCTACCATTGAGCTATTGGGCAGCAACATTGCCTTGGCAGGCAATCTCAAAGAGACGCGCATACTAATTAGATTCGAAGTGCAGGTCAACATGCGACCGGCCCAGATTTTAACGTTTTCACTCCTGATTATTCTTCCGGCAGATCTGCAAACTTCCAACGTCTGGCATACAATCCAAAGTTGTCTTTTTGATAGAGATGCCAAGCCTATATGAAGCAGCAATTCAGGCTACATGCGCCCTTTCCCCCAGCAGGGGACCAGCCCCAGGCCATCAAGCTTCTGCTCAATGGCCTTGAGGATGGCTTGGCAGCCCAGACGCTGCTGGGTGTAACCGGCTCTGGTAAAACCTTCACGATTGCCAACGTCATTGCGCAGGTTCAGCGGCCTGCCTTGATCATGGCTCCGAATAAAACCCTGGCAGCCCAGCTCTATGGCGAATTGAAAGAGTTTTTCCCGGAAAATGCCGTTGAGTATTTTGTTTCCTATTACGACTACTACCAGCCTGAAGCCTATGTTCCGTCTTCTGATTCTTACATCGAGAAGGATTCCAGCATCAATGAGCATATTGAACAAATGCGGCTTTCAGCGACCAAGTCATTGCTGGAGAGACGGGATGTTGTAGTGGTTGCCACCGTTTCCTGCATCTATGGCCTCGGGGATCCAGCGGCGTACCTGGATATGGTGCTGCATTTGAAGGTAGGTGAGAAGGTAGATCAGCGCGCCATACTCAAGCGGTTGGCCGAGCTGCAATACACCCGCAATGACATGGAATTGCATCGTACCAATTTCCGGGTTCGAGGTGATGTGATTGACATATTCCCCGCAGAATCTGATGTAAACGCCATCCGTATTGAACTGTTCGACGATGAAATCGATGGTCTTTCCCGTTTCGATCCGCTGACAGGAAGTGTAGTAGAGCGCCTGCAGGAGCTCACGGTATTTCCCAAATCGCATTACGTCACGCCACGAGATCGTATGCTGAACGCAGTTGAGCTGATAAAGGTTGAACTCCAGGAGAGGTTGAAGGTGCTGCAGGAGAACAACCAGCTGGTTGAAGCGCAACGCCTGCAACAAAGGACCGTATTTGACCTGGAAATGATCCAGGAGCTTGGTTATTGCACGGGCATTGAGAATTACTCCAGATATCTCAGTGGCAGGGAGCAGGGGCAGCCCCCGCCGACATTGTTTGAATATCTGCCCCATGATGCATTTGTGGTGGTAGACGAGTCACATGTTTCCATTCCCCAGATTGGTGCGATGTTCAAGGGTGATCGTTCCCGCAAGGAAACCCTGGTGCAATATGGTTTCCGCTTGCCTTCAGCGCTGGATAATCGTCCCTTGCGTTTTGAAGAATGGGAGGCGTTGACACCTCAGCTCATCTTCGTTTCAGCCACGCCTGGTCCCTATGAAGAGCTAAAACAGGGACAGTTGGTGCGCCAGGTCGTCAGGCCCACCGGCTTGATCGACCCGGAAATTGAAGTGCGTCCAGCCTTGCGCCAGGTGGATGACCTCTTGTCTGAAGCCAAAAAGCGCATTGAATCTGGCGAGCGGGTATTGGTAACAGTGTTGACCAAGCGCATGGCGGAAGATCTGACGGATTACCTGGCGGACAATGGCATCCGGGTGCGTTACCTTCATTCGGACATCGATACGGTTGAGCGCATGGAGATCCTGAGGGATCTGCGTCTGGGTGTCTTTGATGTTCTGGTCGGAATCAACCTGTTGCGTGAAGGTCTAGATATTCCGGAAGTTTCCCTTGTGGCGATCATGGATGCTGACAAGGAGGGCTTTCTCAGGTCTGAGCGTTCACTGATCCAGACGATTGGGCGAGCAGCCCGTAATTTGCACGGCAAGGCAATTCTGTATGCTGATCGGATCACTGGATCCATGCAGCGCGCGATGGAGACTACCCTAGAGCGCAGGCGCGTCCAGACCGAATTCAACCTCGAGCATGGTATTGTTCCGCGCAGTGTCCAGAAAACCATTCTGGATGTCATGGATACGGCAGGCAAAGCCAGCGAAAAGAGCCGGGCGGCCGCACTTGCCGAGCGTGGTTCGATCTACAATAATTCGGTGCCCGGTAAAGGGAAGAAACTGGATTTGGCGTCCAGGGAAGCGCTCCTGAAGCAGTTGGAGCAGAAAATGTACGAGCATGCCAAAAACCTTGAATTTGAAGAGGCTGCAGCCGTCAGGGACCAGATTAACTCCATCAACCAGCAGATACTGGTGGGCTGATGCATTTCGACACAAAAACCAGCTTGGCACTGGGTTCCAAGCTGTTATTTTCTTGTAGTTTTTAATACCCCTCACTATAATCGCGGGTCTTTTGCAGGGCAGAGTATTGGCCCTGCAGGCCTGGAATCTGTACAGCCTGCAGATTCCTTCGGTGTACCGGTTTGAATCGGTCTCCACCAGCGTTAGTACAGGCAGCAGCAGGCGCGTAGCTCAGTTGGTTAGAGCGCTTCCTTGACATGGAAGAGGTCACCAGTTCGAATCTGGTCGTGCCTACCACTCCCCGCATTGTGGTTGTGTTCTGTCCTTGCAGGGACAGTTCCCCAATGTATGTGTGTTGAGTGAATTTCAAAATCAGCTGAATCAGCTATAGGTATAAGTAAAAGTAATGGTCACCATAACGTTACCCGATGGCAGCAAGCGGAATTTCGATGCGCCTGTTACCGTATTGCAGGTAGCGGAATCGATCGGTCCTGGACTTGCCAAAGCAGCACTGGGCGGAAAGGTTGATGGACAGCTGGTCGATTGCTGTCATCTGATGGAATCTGACGCATCCCTCGCAATCGTGACTGCCCGTGATCCTGAAGGTGTTGATATCCTCAGGCATTCTGGTGCCCACCTGATGGCCAATGCAGTCAAGAACCTGTTTCCTGCGGCCCAGGTCACCATTGGTCCCGTCATTGAAAACGGCTTTTTTTACGATTTCTCCTACGAGCGTCCATTTACCCCTGACGACCTCGCTGCCATCGAAAAAGAAATGGAAAGGCTGGTAGAAGCCAATATCCCGGTTGAACGCTCGCTGATGAAGCGCAGTGACGCCGTTACCATGTTCCAGGGCATGGGTGAAAAGTACAAAGTCGAGATCATCGAGAGCATTCCTTCCGAAGAGGGTTTGTCTTTCTACCGCCAGGGCGATTTCATCGACCTGTGCCGCGGCCCTCACGTTCCGTCTACGGGCCACATCAAGGCGTTCAAATTGATGTCGGTTGCCGGAGCCTATTGGCGCGGTGACCATCGCAATGCGATGCTGCAGCGCATCTACGGTACAGTGTGGTCCGACAAAAAAGCATTGAAAGAATACTTGTTCCTGCTGGAAGAAGCCGAGCGTCGCGATCATCGCAAGATCGGCAAGAAACTGGACTTGTTCCATTTCCAGGAAGAAGCGCCAGGCATGGCTTTCTGGCATCCGAAAGGGTGGAAGATCTATCAGATCATCAAGCATTACATGCAGGATCTCTGGATCGCCAACGACTACCAGGAAATCAATACCCCTCAACTCGTGGATTACACGCTGTGGGAAAAGTCGGGACATGCGGACAAGTTTTCCGAGCAGATGTTCAGTGTTGAATCCGAAAGTCGCCTGTATGCCATCAAGCCAATGAATTGCCCCTGTCATATCCAGGTGTTCAACCAGGGCTTGAAGAGCTATCGCGAATTGCCGCTGCGCCTTTCCGAGTTCGGCAGCTGTCACCGCTACGAGCCTTCAGGAAGCATGCATGGCCTGATGCGGGTGCGCAGCTTTACCCAGGATGATGGCCACATATTCTGTACCGAAGAGCAGATCCAGTCCGAAGTGTCCGAATTCATAAAGCTGGTTTATGAGGTTTACGAAGACTTTGGCTTCAATGACGTGATTTTGCGTCTTTCTACGCGTCCTGAAAAACGCGTAGGTTCTGATGAAAGCTGGGATAAGGCAGAAGACGCGCTGCGGGTTGCGCTCGACAATACCGGTCGTCCCTGGCAGTTATTGCCGGGCGAAGGCGCGTTCTACGGCCCAAAAATTGAATTTGCGCTGAAAGATTGCATGGGTCGCTGGCAGCAGTGTGGGACAATCCAGGTCGATTTCTCGATGCCGGGTCGTCTTGGTGCCCAGTATGTGGCCGAAGACAACAGTCGCCACACCCCGGTCATGTTGCATCGCGCCATTTTCGGTTCGTTCGAGCGTTTCATAGGAATTTTGATAGAACATTACGAAGGTTCATTCCCGGCTTGGCTGGCTCCACAGCAGGTTGTCGTGCTGAATATCACCGATCGTCAGGGTGAATACTGTGCAAATGTGGTGAAATCCTTGCAAAACAAAGGGTTCCGGGTAGAGGCTGACTTGAGAAATGAGAAGATCGGCTTTAAAATCCGGGAACACACGATCCAGCGAATTCCTTATCTTTTGGTAGCTGGTGACAAAGAAGTAGAATCCAATACCCTTGCTGTTCGTGATCGCAGTGGTAAAGATCTTGGAGTCATGACTCTTGAAGATTTTGAAACCTTGCTGAAACAGGATTGTGCCCGCTTTAGTCGGGTGCAGGCAGCTTGAGTCGACGGTATTGACACGAAGTTTAATTGATCTGGAGAAGCAACTATTAACAAACGGGAAAACGAAAAGAGCAGCAAACGCTCTCTTGTGAACGACGACATTGATGCCAGAGAAGTAAGACTTATTCTCGAAGATGGCACTCAACGCGGTATTGTGACCAAGGATGAGGCTCTGGAAATTGCCAGAGCGGCACGTTTGGACCTGGTGCTTATATCACCCGACGCAGATCCCGTGGTTTGTAAAATCATGGATTTTGGCAAGCATGTATTCGAGCTGAAGAAGCAGCGTGCGGCCAATCGCAAAAGACAGAAAGTTGTCCAGATCAAAGAAATGAAGTTTCGCCCAGGGACGGAAGAAGGGGATTATCAGGTAAAACTACGCAACCTGATACGTTTCCTTAACGATGGCGACAAGGCCAAGGTAACCTTACGGTTCCGCGGTCGTGAACTCGCCCATCAACAGATCGGGGCCGATCTTATGCAGCGTCTGAAAGAAGACCTTGCTGAGCACGGAATAGTAGAGCAGGAAGCGAAAATGGAAGGCAGACAGCTGACCATGGTGCTAGCCCCGACCAAAAAGAAAAAGTAGGGTTCTGCCACTCTCCTTGAGTTGTTTCCTGGATAACAGGATCAACCCGCGGTAGATGGGGGCGGAATTCTGCTTGTTTAATCAACATGATTGGTCAACGTAGAGACCAGATCAAATGCGGAGTACGAAAAATGCCTAAGGCAAAAGTACACAGTGGCGCTTCCAAGCGCTTCAAAAAGACTGGAAACGGTATCAAACGCAAGAGCGCGTTCAAGAGCCATATCCTTACCAAAATGACCACCAAGCGTAAACGTCAGTTGCGCGGCACGTCGGCGATTCATCCGTCCGATATGGGCCGTGTCAAACACATGTTTCGTGAAGATTAATCTGGGCATCAGGTAGAGGATATAGATCATGGCAAGAGTAAAACGTGGCGTTACAGCACGCCGCAGGCACAAAAAAATATTGAAGGCAGCGAAAGGCTATTACGGCTTTCGTAGCAGGGTTTTACGTGTAGCCAAACAGGCTGTCACCAAGGCCGGTCAATACGCATATCGCGACCGCAAGCAGAAGAAACGTGTATTCAGGGCACTCTGGATCACTCGTATCAATGCCCAGTCGCGCACGCTTGGCATCAGCTACAGCCGTCTGGTTGCTGGTCTGAAAAAGGCATGCATCATTATTGATCGTCGCGTTCTGGCCGATCTGGCCGTGCATGACAAGGACGCATTTGCAGCAGTGGTCGCCAAGGCCCAAGCTGCGCTTGCAGCCTAGGTAAACTCGAAGCCGTCCCGACGACAGGTATAGCCTGCTGTCGGGACGATTCAGAGCTGCTGACCCAATGGACCAACTTCATTCCCTCAAAAATGACGCCCTTGCTGCCATCGCGCAGGCTCAAACCCTGCAAGAGCTTGAATTGCTGCGTGTGCAAGTACTTGGCAAAAAAGGCACGTTGACCGAACAGCTCAAAACACTTGGAAGCTTGTCGGTCGAAGATCGCCCGGCGGCAGGCGCTGCCATCAACCAGGCCAAGCAGGAAGTGCTGCAAGCACTGACAGAACGCAAGGATCTCCTGGACGCAGAGGAGGCCAACCGACAGCTCGCCTCCCAACGAATCGATGTGACATTGCCTGGTCGCAGACAAAGCTCAGGCGGTCTGCATCCTGTTACACGCACCATCGAACGAATTGAAAACATTTTTACCAGCGTAGGCTTCAGTGTGGTTGAAGGTCCTGAAATCGAGGACGATTACCATAACTTCGAGGCGCTCAATATTCCGGCACATCATCCTGCGCGTGCCATGCATGATACTTTTTACTTTGATGCCACCAGCCTGCTGCGTACTCACACCTCCACGGTGCAAGTGCGCGCGATGGAATCAGGCAAAGCACCTTTCCGGATTATCTGTCCGGGCCGTGTCTATCGCTGCGATTCAGACATGACCCATACCCCGATGTTCCATCAGGTTGAAGGGCTGCTGATTGACCGCAATGTAAGTTTTGCCGATTTGAAAGGACTGATAGCTGAATTCTTCAAGGTATTCTTCGAAGCTGATCTCGCCGTCCGTTTCCGTCCATCCTATTTTCCGTTCACCGAGCCTTCAGCGGAAGTGGATGTGCAATGCGTGTCCTGCAAAGGCGCTGGCTGTCGTGTTTGCAAGCAAACCGGCTGGCTTGAAGTAATGGGTTGTGGTCTTGTTCATCCCAAGGTGTTGGCATGCTCCGGTGTCGATCCGGAAGAATTCACCGGCTTTGCCTTTGGCATGGGAGTAGACCGCCTTGCCATGCTCCGCTATCAGATCAAGGATCTGCGCATGTTGTTTGATAATGATTTGCGCTTTCTGCGTCAGTTTCACTGAGGAGTCGTTATGAAGATCAGTGAAAGCTGGTTGCGCGAATTGGTGAATCCCCCAATCTCGACTGAAGAACTTGTCAAGACTCTCACCATGGCTGGTCTGGAAATAGACAGCACTGAGCCCGCGGCTGCTGTTTTTTCCGGAGTGGTAGTTGCCGAAGTGGTTTCTGTAGAGCGTCATCCGGATGCGGACAAGCTGAGCGTCTGTGCCGTCAGTGACGGCAGTACTACGTTGCAGGTAGTTTGCGGTGCCTCCAACGTGAGAGCCGGACTGAAGGTACCCTTTGCGCGCATTGGCGCCAAACTGGGTGCTGACTTTACTATCAAGAAAGCCAAATTGCGTGGCGTCGAATCCAACGGCATGCTGTGTTCTGCCGAAGAATTGGGTATCGCTGAAACCGCAGAAGGACTGCTGGAATTGCCCGCAGATGCCCCGGTAGGCACCGATATTCGTTCATATCTTGAACTTGATGATGTGCTCATCGAAGTTGATCTCACGCCCAACAGGGGCGACTGTCTCAGTATTGCCGGCCTCGCGCGCGAGCTTGGCGTGTTGGTAGATAGCCCGGTTGCCATGCATCACTACGAAGCAGTGGCCCCGCTCAATAATGATACTTTCCCGGTAACTGTTGAAGCACCAGACGCCTGTCCACGTTATCTGGGCAGAGTGATTCGCAACATCAATCCAGAGGTGTTTACGCCGTTGTGGATGCAGGAAAAGCTGCGTCGTTGTGGGCTGCGCAGCATTGATCCGATGGTTGATGTCACCAATTTTGTCTTGATGGAACTCGGGCAGCCCTTGCACGCTTTCGACTTGAACAAACTTGAAGGGGGTATCAAGGTACGCATGGCCCATGCCAATGAAACCCTGGTGCTGCTGGACGGCAAGGAAGTCAATCTGACGCCTGAGACGCTGGTCATTGCTGATCACAAGCAAGCGTTGGCCATGGCCGGCGTGATGGGTGGCAAACACAGTGCTGTAGGTCCCAAAACAACCGATCTCTTTCTCGAGAGCGCATTCTTCAGTCCGCTCGCGATTGCTGGACGTGCCCGCAGCTACGGCATGCACACTGATGCGTCCCACCGCTATGAGCGGGGAGTGGACTACCAGTTGCAGCACAAGGCGATAGAACGGGCGACGGCGTTGCTGTTGTCCATTGTCGGTGGCGAACCGGGCCCGGTTACAGAAGTACAGGGCACCTTGCCCCAGACTCACCTGATCCGATTGCGCAAGGCGCGAATCCAGTCGCTGTTGGGCATGTCACTGGCCGACGGTGAAGTACTCGGCATCATGGACAGGCTGGGTATCCAGTTGCATGCCAAAGACGGTGCTGGCTGGACCTTCACGGTCCCGTCCTGGCGCTTCGACATCAGCATTGAAGAAGACCTGATTGAAGAACTTGCCCGCGTGCATGGCTACGACAAGTTGCCTGTCATGGTGCCCCAGATCGACATGCATCTCATGCCTTCGTCTGAAGTCAAAACTCCCCTCCGAGCCATGCGACATTGCTTGGCCTCTCTCGGGTATCAGGAAGTGGTCACCTATAGCTTTGTTGACGCGGAGCTTGATGCGGTATTGTCGGGTCTTGATTGGGACAAAGGTTATCAGCCAGTAAAGCTGGCAAATCCCATTTCCCAGGATATGGCGGTTATGCGCAGCAACCTCTGGCCAGGTCTGATCAAGACGCTGAAGCACAACCAGAATCGACAGCAAACACGCACAAGACTGTTTGAGTCAGGCCTTTCATTTACTAATAAAAACAGCAGTCTAGAGCAGATAGTTAAAGTATCTTGTTTGGTGTGGGGCGATGCTTCAGCCGAGCAGTGGGGCCAGGCAACCCGGGCATCTGACTTTTTCGATTTGAAAGGCGATCTTGAGATCGTGCTGGGCTTGTCTCACGCCCTCGAGCAATTCACCTTTGTTGCTGAAGAGCATCCTGCGTTGCAACCAGGACTCTGTGCCCGGATCTACCGGGAGGGTCAGCCCGCTGGCTGGATCGGGGCTTTGCATCCACAAATTACACAAGCAATTGATATTCCTGGGAAAGTTTTTTTG
>JBIIWM010000158.1:0-6882 GCA_044338875.1 Pseudohongiellaceae bacterium
GCACAAGGCAAAATCGGCTCAGTGCGGGAGTTCACCTATTGGCGTCCTGCTTTCGCCAGCATGAATAGCGAGTCCTTCGCGACCTTGAAAGAGGCGCTCCATGCTGCGTTGACTGCTGGCGTCGAACATGCGAAACCCACACACAAAACCGGCGCGTTTTTAAGCGGAGGCCTCGACAGCTCAACGGTGGTCGGCATGCTGGCGAAGGTACGGAAGGAGCCGCCGCAAACATTCTCAATCGGTTTTGGCTTCAAGCAGTTTGATGAGCTTGAATATGCGCGTATCGCGAACCGGCACTTCGGTGCTGAATCCCGCGAGCATGAAATCAGCGCTGCAGATATCGTGGAACTGCTTCCGCTTGTTGCCCGTGGCTCAGATGAACCTTTCGGCAATGCATCTGCACTTCCAACGTACTGTTGCGCACGACTGGCTGCTCTTAATGGCATTGACCACCTGCTGGCTGGAGATGGCGGCGATGAAATGTTCGCCGGGAATGAGCATTATGCCGAGCACCAGGTATTTGAACGTTACAAGTTGATTCCCCCGGTATTTCGGGCTGGGTTGTTGGAACCGTTTGCCCGCATGCTGCCCGAGGTGCTCGCGGTATCGCTGCTGCGCAAGGCCCGTAATTACATCAACTACGCGCGAATTCCGTTGCCAGAGCGTTTCCAGATCTGGAACCTGGTCCACAAGGTCGGACTTGCCAACCTCCTGCACCCCGAATTTTCCGGCGGAATCGATGACGCGGGTCCCTTGCAACATATGCGCACCGTCTATGAGTCAGCTCCACCGGCCGGCTTGATGGATACCATGCTCTACTATGACTGGCGCGTGATTCTCGCTGATAACGACCTTCGCAAGGTGGGTAGCATGTGCCGGATGGCAGGCGTGCGCGTTTCCTATCCGATGCTGCACCCGGATGTGGTGGATGTTTCGACCCGTATTCCTTCGCACCTCAAGATGCGTGGCACGCGTCTGCGCTCGTTTTATCGGGATGCGATGACCGGTTTTCTGCCACTGGAAATCATCAATAAACCCAAGCACGGATTTGGCCTGCCATTTGGTCTGTGGCTCAGCCGATCGCCACTTTTGGCGGAACTGGTCAACGCGAATCTTGAGGGTCTGCAGTCGCGCCAAATCCTCAGGCCGGATTTCATTGACCACCTGCGCACACTGCACAAGCACGACGACGCAAACTACTACGGTGTGTTGATCTGGACGCTCAGCATGCTTGAGCAGTGGCTGCGCGAGCACAGCTTCGACGTCTAGGGCCGATACCGGACTGGTAGTCGCAAGTGTTTGTTTGGTTTGCATTCATTGAAATTAAAATCTGGTTTCCCTTCCTGATTGTTACTTTTCTGTTTCAACGTCGTTGCGTTGATGTTGCTTGAGCGTTGCCTGTCTACAGGGATTATCAGGTCATTTGCCAGTGAATCACCTATATATAAAAACGGCCTGTGAAGGTGAAATCGTCATGCATTCAGTAAATTGTAATCACATGAATTACTGCTCTGCAGCCCTTGAGTTGCTTCCAGAGAGATTAATCATTAATTCATCAAGAGACGATTCCCATGACTATTCCAACACTTGATTCGAATGCTTCCATCAACGGGAAGGCAGCGCGTTCGACGCAGCCCCTTCACAGCGCACTCAGCAACATCAAATCGCGCAAAAGACCTGGCGCCGGCGCCATTTCCATTAAAGTCTTCGGCATCCTGGCAAGTTGCCTGGGAGCCAGCATCGCCTGGGCCGATGCAGCCTGTAACGCCCTGCCCGAAGGCCTCGTGGGTTTTGCGTATTCGGTTGAAGACGAGGCGCACGCACTTGATTTGCAGGAATTTGTAACCTCAGAAGGCACGAAGCATTATGCATTCGTAGGCGATATAGGCACACGACTGACTTCCGGCAGTGGCAATGATGAAGGCGTGCTGAACGTTTTTGATGTTACAAATCCCTGCAACCCTGCTCTTGCAGGGTTTAGCCGGACTGGCACGGTAGGAATGGGCGCATATGAGGAATTGCCCGATCTCGATGTCTATGGCGACACCGCCTATGTTGCCAATGACGCGCACGGACTGGTGGTCTACGATCTGAGCGACCCCTTGAATCCGGTTCGTGGCGCCATTCGATCGGATGGAACCTACGCAATGAGCGTGGTTTACGATGGAGAACGCTACGCCTATGTTGGCTATAGCTACACGGAGAGCGCGGAACTCAAGGTCTATGACATGACTACGTTTCCGGCACCTGAATCCATGGTCTCCAGCTACAACACCGCCAGCGGAAATCGACATGCCACCAGTCTGTTTCTGGATGGCGACAGACTGTATTTGCGGGCACTGAATGGAGCAACCACTCCCGGCTTTGAAATTGTCAATGTTGCTGATCCCACGAATCCAACCTTCGTCGGCTATGTCCAAATACCAGTGGAAACCTATGGCACGATGGGAGAGTTGGTGATTCTGGAGGATTACGCCTACGTCACTACGGGGAAGCAGGGCTCAGACACGGGCGGAATTGTGGTGATTGATATTTCAGATGAAAGCAGCCCGGTTATTGTCGGCGCCACTGCAATCCCGGATGCCAGCACCATGAATTGGGAAAATCCGGGCATCGCGCTACGCGGGAATGTCGCCTACATACCTGCCGAAAGCGGTTTGTACATGCTCGATATATCGGATCCATTGAACATAATCCAGGCCGGTCATTACCCGTATCCACCTGAATTCCTGCCTTCCAAAGGAGGGCAGATTGTCATCAAGGACGGCTTTGCCTATGTCACCTCGCTATGGAATTCCCCTACCGCAAAAGGCGGTTTGGCAGTCTACAAATTGTTTCCACAGCGCTTTGATATCAGCATGGATATCAAGCCAGGCAGTGATGCCAATTGCGTCAACATGAATGGTAATGGAGTTGTGCCAGTGGCGATAATGGGCACGGAAGATCTTGATGTGGCCATGATCAATCCCCTGAGCTTGTCGCTCAGTGGCTTGCAAGTGCGGATGCGGGGAAACAACAGTGCCCAATGCAATTTCGTGTATTCCAACGAGGATCCCTACCTGGACCTGATGTGTCATTTTGAGGATGACGCTGACAACTGGGCCCCTGTAGAAGGGGTGGCGACGCTGACCGGGGAACTGGAGGACGGTACCGATATCATGGCTGCCGATTTGGTCTGTGAAGTGCCAACACGAGGAACCACATCGCGCCAGCAGAAAAGGAAATAGACAGTTAAAGCGGGTGTATTGGCTGATTTTCTTCCAGGGTGGCCAATCCAGGCCACCCATCCGTTGGATCAGTGCCGAGGCTGGATGCGACCATCAGCATTCACTGGCATAACCTGCTCAAGCTCAGCATAGGCGGGAGCCACTGTCCTCCAGTTGTATCAGGAACAGGCGCGCATCAAATTCGAGCTGGTGGTAGTTCGGCAGCATGTGTTCGCACAATTGGTAGAAATCCTTGTTGTGATCTTTCTCCTTCAGGTGTGCCAGCTCGTGCACCACGATCATCCGCAAGAACGCCTCCGGGGCCTTCTTGAATACCGTACTGATGCGCAGCTCATGCTTGCGTTTCAACTTGTCGCCTTGCACGCGCGAGGCATAGGTGTGCAGGCCCAGGGCCTTGTCGATTACATGGATCCTGTTGTCGTACACAATCTTGCTCAGTGGCTCGGATTTCTTCAGATACTTGTTCTTCAGCGCCATCACATAGTCACGCAGATCGCTATCGTTGGCGACGTTGTGGAAGGGGGGCGGATATTTTGCCTGTAAATAGTCGCCAAGACGTTGTTCCTCGACCATGTCACGAACCTGCTGCTGCAACTCGGGCGGGTAGCCGGAAATATACTTGAAGGGTGTTGGCATGAGCTGCTACCAGCAGGAAATTGGAATCAACAGGTGTAGACTAGGGTTCTTGAAAAAGTCTGGTCGGGATAGTCAATGCGTTTTCTGAAAATCGTCATGATAGTGGCAAGCAGCCTGATGTTGGCTGGTTGCGTGTCCTCGCTCATTGTTGGCAACCAGCTCCAGAGCAAATTGATGTGGGCGTTCATGGAACCCCTCGTCGGCTTCAACCCCAACGAAATCAATTTCTTTGAAGCCCCGCTCATCAAGAATCGCATGACTGCGCTGCTCGGGGACAAATACGAACCCACGATGAAGTTGCTCAGGACCGCCAATGAAATCCAGCAAGAAGGTGCCCTTTATTATGTGGTGTCGCGGTATGCGCCAACCGAAGTCAAGGATGTGGTCGATACCGCCGGCATGGTATGGAATGCCGATACCAACCAGATCGCCGTGATGCTGGTTCAGGATGGTGTCCCCGACATTGTCTCTGAACAAGTGGCAGCCGGCAAACAGGCTTTGGTTCCTGTATTGCCAGCGCAACTGCGGACTGTGTACGACCAGGCCGTGGCAGTCAAAACCGGGGTGGACGCCAAAACGCAGCAACTGGACAACCTGCAGGATCTGCTGGGAAACCCCGAAGATCCCATATTGGAGCTGATCAAGCAGAAGGAAAGGGAGGCGCTGGAGAAAACGGGTAATTGAAATCCGGAATTCTGGCGAGTTGTTCAATACAGATGGATAGAATCGAAACCGCAGGAAGCATCCTGATTCAAAAAAAACAACAGAGGAAATATTATGTTCACACCCAAAGTACATACCTTGACTGCCGCTACCGCACTGGCAACGCTGCTGCTGGCATTGGGCGCCTGTAACAAGGCTGAAGACACTGCTGCCGTGGAAGCCGCTGCTCCTGCAGCTGAAGTCGTTGCTGCTGCACCGGAAGCCGCTACGGCCGTCCCCGCGTGTAACCGTCAGTGCCTGATCGATGCCACGGATGCCTATGTCGCCGCTATTGTCGCGCATGATCCCGCGCTGGCACCACTGGCAGGAAACATCGTGTTCGTCGAAAACGTGACCAAGTTGCAGCCTGGCGAAGGCCTGTGGCAGACCGCCGTTACCGCCCCGACTACTTTCGAAATCCATGTGCCGGATGAAATCAATCAATCAGCCGGTTATCTGGCAATGATGACTTACATGGCACCGCCTCCGGCTCCGTCGGGCACCTCGCCCGAGGAGAGGGCAGCGTTCGCTGCCGCCAATGCTCCGATCGAACAACCGGTCATTGTCGCCTTCCGTCTCCAGTTCGATGAGAACGGCAAGATCACCGAAGCCGAGCATTTGCTCTCGGGCGTCCGTGAAGCGCAAATGGTGAACCTGCAAACGCTGCGTCCGGGCATCCTGACCGAGATCCCGGTTGAGGCTCGCAAGCCGCATGACGAGCTGATTGCCCTTGGCGCCTCCTATTACGATGCGCTCGATGACAACGACGGTTCGCTGATGCCGTTTGCTGCTGACTGCGAGCGCCATGAGAACGGCATGATCACGGCCAGCAGCAATCCGGCTCCTGCGGCTCCAGCCATCCCGGGTACGGCTCCTACCCCCGCCGTGGCGCGCGACTGCAAGAACCAGCTGGACAGCGGTTCGTTCCAGTATATCGACCGGATTGAAAATCGCCGCGTGTTCGCCGCCGATCCGCAGACTGGCCTCGTGATCGGCCTGTCGCACTTCCGTCACCCGATGGACAACCTCCCCTACAACGTAACGGCGATGGACGGTTCGATCATTGAACGCAACAAGGACAACATGGCCTTTGCTCCATTCGACCTGCCAGCCGCGCATATCTTCAAGATTGGCGCCGATGGCCTGGTGCATGAAATCGAAGCGATGGGCTTCACTACCAGCTACAACTCACCGACAGGTTGGGAATAAGCCCTCCGCTTTAATCGATCTTAAAAGCGCACTCGGGCAACCGGGTGCGTTTTTTTTTGCCAATATTCGTCCGGCTTCCGGTGCTGCTGCCATGTGCGGAGTGAATTTCTTTGCCATGATTGCAGCTACTCAAGGAATGAAATCACGAGTTGGCAGGTCTAATACTCCATGGACTGTCTTTGCGGAGTTATGACATGAATACCACGGGTCGCCACCACTTTCTTTTGCTTGCAGCCGTAGCCTCGGCCTGGGGCATTGCGCCCGGCCGTACCCACGCCGATGTCAAATTCTTTGACGGTGGTTATGCGGAGCTCTGTTCGAATGCCGCACATAATGTGGAAGAACAACTCCACACTGAAATCACCGGCTCGCGCCTTGCGGTAACGCCGCTGGAACTGTGCACCCTGGCCATCAAGAACGGAGAAGCAGCCTCCATCGCCGGCAGCTACAACAATCGTGGCGTGCTGTATTTTCACGAGGGCTTGTTGCCAGAAGCGCTAACGGATTTCGAGGAAGCCATCCGCCGTGATGCAACCCTGGCGATCGCTCATATCAATCGTGGTTATGCGTTGGTCGCACTTGGGCGCTGGGCCGAAAGCATTACCGCCTTCGACAGTGGGATAGCACTGGGGTCAACCGAGTCTGCAAAAGCCCATTACAACCGCGGCATAGCGCACGAGGAGTTGGGACAGGTGCGCGAAGCCTACAATGACTACAGCAAGGCTGCCGAACTGGCGCCGGAGTGGGAAGCGCCGAAGCGCGAACTGGAGCGCTTCATCGTGAAACGGCAGTAAGCTTGTCCAGCTCGTATCCATTGTTCGCTGCACTGAATCATCAAAAGGCCTGCAGTGTTGAAATTCAGTATGGACGCAGCGCCTGTGCTTGCGCGAGTATAAGGACTTGTTGTTCATCAATTTGCTTCGATCACTCCAGTGACACCAGGATAGAGCCATGAGCGTTTTTGCTACTTGTAACAACCAGCATGAGAAAAAGAACAAGAACAAGCACGCCAAACCAGCAACAGTGGATGGCGGGCGCCGCGCACTGCTGAGGTCGCTGCCGGCTGCAGGCATCGTGGCTGCATTCAGTCCATGGTTGCAGGCACAGG
>JBIIWM010000159.1:0-6791 GCA_044338875.1 Pseudohongiellaceae bacterium
GCTTGACCCAGCCCGAAGCTGTAGAAGCGGCCCTGCGTGATGACACCATTCTCGTGAGCATCATGCATGTGAACAACGAGATTGGCACCATCAACGATATTGGCGCGATTGGCGCGATCACGCGCAAGCATAAAGTGCTGTTCCATGTGGACGCGGCCCAGAGTACTGGCAAAGTCGACATTGACGTCGATGCCATGAATGTCGACCTGATGTCGTTTTCTGCCCATAAAACCTATGGACCGAAAGGCGTGGGTGCACTGTACGTGCGCCGCAAGCCGCGCGTACGCCTGGAAGCCCAGATGCATGGTGGTGGCCACGAGCGCGGTTTTCGTTCTGGCACACTGGCTACCCATCAGATCGTAGGCATGGGGGAAGCATTCCGCATTGCCAAGCTGGAAATGCACGAGGAAAACACACGTTTGTTGGCACTGCGCCAGCGCTTGCTCAAGGGCCTGCAGGACATTGAACAGATCCATATCAACGGCAGTCTGGAGCAGAGGGTACCCGGCAGTCTCAACGTGAGTTTCAATTACGTGGAAGGCGAGTCACTACTGATGGCCTTGAAGGACCTGGCAGTATCTTCCGGTTCGGCCTGTACGTCAGCCAGCCTGGAGCCGTCCTACGTGTTGCGGGCACTCGGTTTGAGTGATGAGTTGGCACACAGCTCATTGCGGTTTTCCATTGGTCGCTTCAATACTGAAGCCGACATTGATTTCGCAGTGGGCAAGATCAAGGACGCCGTAGCAAAATTGCGTGAGCTGTCTCCCTTGTGGGACATGTACAAGGATGGCGTGGATTTCAGCAAGGTAAAATGGGCAGCCCATTAACTAGGGTTTCCTGGCATAACCCTGTTGAAGGCAGCACTCAATACCAACGACAGACAGCAGTAAATCATTTAATCGCAGTAACGAGGTAACAAGCATGGCATATTCAGACAAGGTACTGGATCACTACGAGAATCCCCGCAATGTGGGCAAGCTTGATGACAACGATGCCAACGTCGGTACCGGCATGGTGGGTGCACCTGCCTGTGGCGACGTCATGCGCCTGCAAATCAAGGTGAATGAGGCTGGAGTCATTGAAGATGCCAAATTCAAAACCTACGGTTGTGGCTCGGCGATCGCCTCAAGCTCATTGCTCACCGAATGGGTCAAGGGCCGTTCACTGGATGAAGCTGCCAAGATCCGTAATACAGAAATAGCCCAGGAATTGGGTTTGCCACCAGTCAAGATCCATTGCTCGGTGCTGGCGGAAGATGCAATCAAGGCTGCTGTTGCTGATGTGAGAAGCAAGCGCGGCCTGGATTGACCAAGGTTGCAGTGGCAGCCATTCAGGAATTAAGCGATAGCGGCGCATATACAAGGCGCAAACCAGATATCGCTTCATACCAGGTAGCACCTGGCAGATAGATAGAGAGAGAAGGGAGCAGTCATGGCACTGACATTAACCGAAAGCGCGGCCAAGCATGTGGCCGATCAACTGGCAGCAAGAGGCAAGGGTGTAGGCATACGTGTGGGTGTGACTACCACCGGCTGCTCTGGCATGGCCTATGTACTGGAATTCGTGGACGAACTCGCCCCGCAGGACGAAGTGTTTGAAGATCATGGTGTCCGTATCATTGTTGACCCCAAGAGCCTCGTCTACATTGATGGCACCGAGATGGACTTCAAAAAAACCGGGATTAATGAAGGTTTTGAATTTCATAACCCTAATGTAAAAGGGGAATGCGGATGTGGCGAGAGTTTCAGCGTCTGAATCTGGCTTGTTCCTGAAACAAACGCCCTTGCTACAGTCGACTGTCCGGAACATCACCTTGAATACTGCCGTATCCGATTTTTTTGCCGTACTGCAACTGCCGGTTGCCTGCGAAATCGATCCGGCGATCCTGGAGAGAAATTACCGATCACTGCAAAGCCAGTGGCATCCTGATCGTTTTGCCAGTGGCTCCCAGACCGAGAGGCTTGCAGCCGTACAACGCACCAGTCTGTTGAATGATGCTTATACGACACTGAAATCCCCTTTGTTACGTGCAGCCCATCTGCTGCAACTGAAAGGAGTTGATGTAACAAGTGTTAGCCAGTCGCAGCTTGCCCCGGCATTTTTGTTGAAACAAATGGAGTTGAGAGACGAGCTTGAAGAGCTCATTGGCCGCAGTGAACTGACTGGATTGGAGCAACTGGGCAAGCGAGTGCAACAAGATCGTCAGCAACTGTGGCTGGAGTTTACGGCTCTGTTTGACAGCGGCAAGCTGGAACAGGCCCAACGCAATTATTACGAGCTGCAATTTACGCAGCGTCTGCTGGAAGAAACCAGGGCGGCAGAAGACCGGCTGCTGGGTTATTGAGACGCATAGAAAAATGGCTTTATTCAGTATCGCAGAACCAGGTCAAAGCAAGGCGCGCTTGAGCGCTACCAGGCACAAGCCTGCGCTGGGTATCGACCTGGGCACCACCAATTCGCTCGTTGCCATCGCAAGGGAAGGCACGGTGGAGTTGTTGCTTGATGGACACGGTTCCGCGCTGTTGCCCTCGGTCGTGCATTACCAGAGGAACGGGGCTGTGACCGTGGGTGAAGACTCTGGCAAGCATGCTTCGGTTGTTACGACGATCAGTTCTGTCAAAAGATTGATGGGTCGGGGGATAGCCGACATCAACTACCGGCTTTCCTGCGAGCTGGAAGCTTCCCCTGAAGGTGGGATGCCTCTGATCAAGACGCTTGCCGGCAGCAAATCACCCGTGCAGGTCTCTGCTGAAATTCTCAAGGTACTGGCAGATCGTGCCATGGCCACAGTGTCAGGTGCCGACATTGCGGGGGCAGTCATTACAGTGCCTGCCTATTTCGACGAGGCCCAGCGTCAGGCAACGCGCGATGCTGCCACACTTGCTGGCCTGAAAGTTCTGCGCTTGCTGAGCGAACCTACGGCAGCAGCAGTAGCCTACGGGCTCGACAAGAAGCTGGAAGGCACCATCATCATTTATGACCTGGGTGGTGGTACCTTCGATGTGTCGCTGATGAAGCTGCAACGTGGCATCTTCGAAGTGGTTGCCACCGGCGGCAACGCTGCTCTGGGTGGTGACGATTTTGATCGCGCGATAGCTGATTGGGTCCTGCAAGAGTCTGGCGAGCACTCTGTGGCAGGCCCGGCCTATGCCGAGTTGTTGCGTATGTGCCGTGTGGCCAAGCACCAATTGTCAGAACAGGAAAGCGCAAGCATTCGCTTTCAAGCCTGGCAAGGTGAACTGCATAGAGCTACTTATTTCGCGCTAATTGATCCGTTGATCGAGACTACTCTTCTGGCCTGTCGCCGTGTGCTCCGTGATGCAGGCCTGGGTCTTGATGATGTTTCTGACGTGGTAATGGTGGGAGGAGCCACTCGTTCTCCCAGGGTTCAGGAGAAAGTGTCAGCCTTTTTTGGCAAGCCACTCTTGGCCACTATCGACCCCGAAGCCGTGGTCGCAATGGGGGCTGCCTTGCAGGCCGATGTGCTCGCGGGTAACAAATATGGCGAAGAGATGTTGCTGCTGGATGTAATTCCATTGTCCCTGGGTATAGAAACCATGGGTGGCCTGATGGAAAAAATCATTCCGCGCAACACCACTATTCCGGTTGCGCGTGCCCAGGAGTTCACTACCTACAAGGATGGCCAGACCGCCATGTCGCTGCATGTGCTGCAGGGTGAACGCGAGCTGGTGAGTGATTGTCGCTCGCTTGCACGGTTTGAACTGAAAGGGATTCCGCCGATGGTGGCTGGTGCTGCACGCATCAGGGTGAGTTTCCAGGTGGATGCCGATGGCTTGCTGCAGGTAGAAGCCCAGGAAATGACCACGGGCCTGCACAGCAGTGTCGTCATCAAGCCGAGTTATGGGTTGCAGGAAGGCGATATCGAGAAAATGCTCAGGGAGTCTTATGCGTCAGCCGCCGCAGACAAGGCGCTGCGTTCGCTCAAGGAGAAGCAGGTTGAAGCCTGGCGCCATATTGAAGCGCTGGAATCTGCGCTGGAGGCGGATGGCGATAGCTTGTTGAGCAAGAGCGAAATTGAAGGTTTGCGTCAAAGCATGACTGAACTCAGGCAGGTTGCAGAAACCACTGATGCCGCTCGCATTGATGCCATGACCCATGCGCTCAATCAGCTGAGCAGCGATTTTGCTGCACGCCGGATGGATGCTGGCATCAAACAGGCGCTCACTGGCCACACGCTGGATGAAATTGGCTAATAACTGAACAGGTACCCAGACGACATGCCCAAGATAATTTTTTTACCCCACCAGCAGCTGTGCCCGGAAGGGGTTGTAGTGGAAGCGGAGAGTGGCGAAAGCATTCTTGATGCAGCTCTGCGCAATGACATAGAGATCGAGCATGCCTGCGAAAAGTCCTGTGCCTGCACTACTTGCCATGTCATCGTCCGGGAGGGCTTCGGTTCCCTGAACGACTCCGATGAGCTCGAAGATGACATGCTCGACAAGGCCTGGGGACTTGAGCCAGATTCCCGCCTGGGCTGCCAGGCAATAGTCGGAACTGAGGATCTGGTAGTGGAAATACCTCGCTATACCATTAACATGGTCTCCGAAAAGCACTGATTTTCTTCACTTTATCCCCAAACAAAGCTGTACAAATCGGCAGCAAAGACGCGTACAATACGCGACCTTGTTTTTACCCTTAAGCTGGAGTACAGAATGGCTGTTGAGCGTACCTTATCCATCATCAAACCCGATGCCGTGGCCAAAAATGTCATCGGTAAAATCATTAGCCGCTTCGAAGATGGCGGCCTGACCGTGGTCGCTGCGAAAATGGTGCAGTTGACCGACGAGACTGCCGGCGGATTCTATGCCGAGCACAAAGCCCGTTCCTTCTTCAAGGATCTGGTTGATTTCATGACCTCTGGTCCCGTAGTAGTCCAGGTACTGGAAGGCGAGAATGCCATTGCCCGTAACCGCGAGCTGATGGGTGCCACTGATCCGGCCAAAGCCGAGCCAGGTACTATCCGAGCCGATTTCGCCGTCTCGATCGATGCCAACGCAGTACACGGTTCCGACTCAGTCGCTTCCGCTGAACGTGAAATCGCTTATTTCTTCAAAGCTGGCGAAATCTGCCCGAGAAGCAAGTAAGACTCCGGCCATTCTGATTCGCGTCGGAATGGCCACACACTAGGCTCAACTCTGGTAATAGGCCATGCCGAACAAGCTGACCAATCTGCTTGGACTAAGCAGGCAACAACTGGAAACTTTCCTGGATCAACTGGGAGAGAAGCCTTTTCGTGCGGTACAGATACAGAAATGGATGCACCAGCAGGGCGTCATAGAATTCGACGCCATGACCAATATCAGCAAACCCCTGCGCGACAAGCTCAAGGAAGTTGCTGAAATCAGGCCGCCGGTCATCCGTGACTGTTTCGATGCCAAGGACGGTTGCTTCAAATGGATCGTTGAGGTTGAAAGTGGCAGTGGCGTCGAGATGGTTTACATACCGGAAGCCGGTCGCGGCACCCTGTGTATTTCATCCCAGGCCGGTTGCAGTCTCGACTGCAGCTTCTGTGCCACCGGCAAGCAGGGATTCAACAGCGACCTGACTGCTGCCGAAATCATTGGCCAGCTCTGGTTGGCCAATCGCGAACTGGGCGGTTTCGGCAACGTGCAGCAGCGCAAAATTACCAATGTCGTGTTTATGGGCATGGGCGAGCCCCTGCTGAATTTCGACAATGTGATCACTGCCATCGAGTTGATGATGGATGACAATTGCTATGGACTGTCCAAGCGCCGCGTCACCATCAGTACCTCAGGCGTGGTTCCAGCCATCCGCAAGCTCAAGGACTTCACAGATGCGTCGCTGGCCTTGTCCCTGCACGCACCCAATGACGAATTGCGTAATACGCTGGTTCCGCTCAACCGCAGATATCCCATCAAGGAAGTACTGCAAAGCGTGCAGGAATACCTGGACTCACTGCCGGACAGCAGGGTAGCCACGATTGAATACATCCTGATAAACGGCGTGAACGATCACCGGCAACATGCACGTGAACTTGCCGAGTTGCTGAAAGCATTTCCCTGCAAGATCAACCTGATTCCATTCAATCCGTTTGATGGAGCGGAGTACCAGCGTTCCAGCAACAATGCCATCAGTACCTTCCGCAAGATCCTGCAGGATGCAGGGTATACCGTCACCATCAGAACCACGCGCGGTGATGAAATCGGCGCGGCCTGTGGCCAGCTCGTGGGCCAGGTGGACGATCGCACCAAGCGCAGTGCCCGTTATCAGGCACAGCGTGATGCGGCGGCACAGGCACAACCTGTGACCGTACGCTAACCAGTGGGCAACCCGGGATGTTCGGTATGAAAGTAGCTGCCAAGAATATGCCTGACTTCATCTGGACAGTGCTACGTGCCCTGCTGGCAATAACCTTGTTATTGGCACTTGAGGGTTGTGTGACTGAAACCACGGGTGGCTTCAATGTCGAGGTTTCTGATGAGCAGGCCCTGAGTGACTACCTGGCCCTGGCACGCGGGTATCTGGAGCAGGAAGACATCACCAATGCCAAGCGCCATCTGGAAAATGCCACTGCCATCGACCGCAATAATGCGGAAGTCTACTCAATTTGGGGACTGGTCTATGCACGGGAAGGGGAGTCTGAACTGGCGGATGAAAATTTCCGGCGCAGCTTGCGCATCGATCCGGACAATTCCCAGACTCGCAACAACTATGCTGCTTTCCTGTTTTCCAACAGCCGTTTCGAAGATGCCTTCAAACAGCTGCAGATAGTAGTCCAGGATACATCTTATTCGGCCCGGCCCCAGGCT
>JBIIWM010000160.1:0-6750 GCA_044338875.1 Pseudohongiellaceae bacterium
CCGACAAGACGCGCAATTGGGCACATCTGGAAACCCCCAAGCCCTATGCATTCTCAGGGGAAACCGATCGCATCCACCTTGTTGCGAGCACCACAGTCAGCATCGACGAGCCCCAGTGCAACACGACGGTGAAATCGGGTGGCCATGACAGCATCGTAGTGTGGAATCCGTGGAGTGCGTGTGCCGGGAATTTTCCGGACATGGAGGCCGACGACTACATCCGCATGCTGTGTGTCGAAACTGCACTTACCAAGGGTTTCACCCTGGCGCCGGGCCGCACCCACCTTCTCGTCCAGATCATCAGCTGACGCAGGCACTGCTGACCGGAATCACGAGGGGAAAACCAGGCCATAAAAAAAGGGCCTGCAATCGGCTTGCGCGCGATTGAGACCCTCTTGCCAACATGGATGTCAGCGCGGAATATTTCCGGCGTCAGTCCTTCTTCTTGAATTTCGGCTTGGCATCACGCTTGAAGCCACTCTTGGGAGCGCCCCGGTCAGCACCTTTGTCAAAACTGCGCGGAGCAGCCTTGTCAGAATCCTGGAACCTGGGTTTGTCTTTCGACTTCATCGCAACACGTGGTTTGTCCGAGCCAGCGCCGGAACCTACCAGCGACATATTCAATTGATGCTTGAGCACCCACACCCGTTTCAGGTGCTGGAAAACTTCCTTGGGCATGCCCTGGGGCAGATCCACAAACGAATGGTCATCATTGATCTGGATACGACCGATGTACTGGCTTTCGATACCCGCTTCATTGGCGATGGCACCGACGATATTGCCGGGCTTCACCTCGTGTTGATGGCCTATTTCAATGCGATAACGGTCCATGCCGGCCTCCACTGCATCGCTGCGATCGGGCCTTCTGCTTTCAGTGCTGCGCTCACCGGATTCGCTGCGTTCGGGTCTTCTGCTTTCAAAACCGCGCTCAGCCGACTCGCTGCGCTCTGCACGTTTGGATGGATATGGTCGGGCCTCACTGTGCTCTCCACCACCCTCTTCACTGCGTTCCCGGCGCTTGCGTGACCGTTCTTCGTCCTTGCCTGCAAACATGCCGGTTTCCCTGCGGGCGGAGGGACGCTCGGCACTGAATGGCTCATCCTTGTGATGCGTGTTTTTGGTCAGAAACAAGGGCTGGTCGCCCTGTAGCAGCCGCGCCAGTGCTGCAGCAATTTCGCGTGCTGGCACATTGTGTTCGGTTTCGTAGTTTTCAATCAGCTGCTGATACAAACCAAGCTCGGTATCACCCAGGGTATCAGTGATCTGCTGGGTGAATTTGGCCACACGCCTGTCATTGATCAGATCCGTGGACGGCAATTCCATCAATTCGCATTTCTTGCGGGTAGCTTTTTCGATGGAGCCCAACATGCGTTGTTCGCGTGGAGCAACGAACAGGATTGCATCCCCTTCCTTGCCAGCACGACCGGTGCGACCGATACGATGGATATAGGTTTCCACATCGTATGGAATGTCGTAGTTCACTACATGGCTGATACGGTCCACATCAAGACCGCGGGCGGCAACGTCAGTAGCGATCAAAATATCGAGCTTGCCCTTGCGCAGCTTGTCGACGGTGTTTTCGCGCAAGGCCTGCGACATGTCACCATTGAGTGCAGAGGCGGCAAAACCGCGTGCGGACAGCTTGTCGGCCAGTTCCACCGTGGCAGTCTTGGTACGCACGAAGATTATCATGCCGGTAAACGGCTCAGCTTCGAGAATTCGTGTCAGCGCATCCAGCTTGTTGATACCACGCACCGGCCAGTAGCGTTGGCGAATGGTATCGGCCGATACGGTTTTCATTTCGATGGTGACGTGCTGCGGATCTTTCAGGTGCGTGGAGGCAATCTTGCGGATCGGAGCCGGCATGGTGGCGGAAAACAGGCACACCTGGCGTTTTTCCGGAGCCTGTTCCAGTACCCACTCGACATCATCAATGAAACCCATGCGCAGCATTTCATCGGCTTCATCCAGCACGATGGTCTTGATGCCCGACAAATCCAGCGTACCGCGACGCATATGATCCATTACACGCCCTGGCGTTCCCACGATGACATGGCAACCACGACGCAAACCCGCCAGCTGACCACGGAAATCAGTGCCACCATAGATTGGCAACACATGAAAACCTTTCATTCCAACCGCATAGGTCTGGAATGCTTCTGCAACCTGTATCGCCAGTTCGCGCGTAGGCGCCAGCACCAGTACCTGCGGCAACTGCTGCTTCAGGTCGAGCTGGGAGAGTATCGGCAACGCAAATGCGGCGGTTTTGCCGGTACCTGTTTGGGCTTGGCCGATTACGTCCTTCCCCTGCAGCAGCAGCGGAATGGTCTTGGACTGGATGGCCGAAGGATGTTCGTAACCGATGGTGCTGATAGCCTGCAGAATGCCTGCGCTAAGGCCAAGATCAGAGAAAGTTGTCACGGCGGGGGGTGTCGGGGATGTCATAGAGTCACTTGTGGCGCAAAGGGCGCGCAGTATAGAGGAATATGGGCTTATAACAAGCTAAATCCTTATTTCTCATAGAGTTCATGGGTTTGGCTCGAACTGCAAACACTGTTTATACTCGCTCTGTCAGCTACACTATCTACCACCCAGGTTTAGAAGGAAAGCAGCATGGCCACCCCGGACATCCCCGGTATAGAACTGGAATACGCCTTTTCCGTCACTATGCATTTCGCCGAGCGCATCGATTTCGTGGGTCCGCGCGGCGGCAAGGGCTATGTGCCGCCCATGAAGGGCGAGATCCGCGGCCCCATGCTCAACGGCGAAGTGGTGCCCTATAGCGGCGCCGATTTCGCGATCTTCAAGGACCTCAGTGCAGGTATCAAGGTCAATACCCATTACATGCTGAAAACCGATGATGACACCTGGATCTACATCAACAACAGGGGTTATCTGCATCGCAGCCCGGATCCGGAGAATCCGGAGCAAACCAAACTGTATTTCCGCTTCACTCCCTTCTTCGAGACGCCCTTTGGCAAATACGAGTGGATGAGTCGCACCATGTTCGTGGGGACTGGTGAGCGTTTGACCAACCCGGACCGTTCCGAGTTCACTTACTACAGAGTGAAGTAAGGCCCTCTCTCTCAGTAGCCTGTAACCAATAGCCAGTAGCACCCGCATTGGTGCTGCTGGCGATGTCATGTTTCCCGCCTAATTGGGGACTGGCAAACCGAGCCACGCATAAAAGCGCTGATAAATAGCCTGCACGGTTTCGGGACGATCTTCCCCAGGCAGGTCCATGTTCACCTTGTAGCCTTTCAGGTGCTGGCTCCAGGCCAGGTTGCGATAGGGCGGGCGAAAGGTCCTGAACAACTCATCCGGCATCGTTACGCTCTGACCCATGATAACGGGCGTGAGTTCGTCGCGACGATAGATCGCTTCAAAGCCGAGAATACGCCAGGCACCCGCGCGTTGTTCCAGCCGATACAGCATCAGGCAGTGGGCACTCAGGTGAAACTGCTTGCCTTCCAGTTCGGTTGGAATATCAATGACGCCACCGAGTGTGGCCACCGCCTTGTCAGCATTCTGGGTGACCAGGATCGGCCCGAGGCGGTGGGTGGCGCACATGCCGCGCGCGGCCATGTCCTTTGAGCCTTCGACAAACTCGCGCGCGTTGCCCCTGATCCAGCTGATATTGATGAGCGCATCCGGATGAAAACAATCCAGCATGCGATTCCAGAACCCCATGTCACGGCTGTCGCGCTCGCGCACGATCAGCTGGGTGATTTCGGTGATGGCAGCTGTATCCATGATTTCAGGCCCTGCTCAGTTCAAGCGGATTAGTCTGCTCGAACGGCAGTGTGCGCACACGCTTGCCGGTGAGTTTGAAATATGCGTTTGCAATGGCAGGGCCAATCACTGGCGTCGCCGGTTCGCCGATACCTGTTGGATCCAGCGTGCTCGGCATTATCACCACATCAATGCCGGGAGCCTGATGCATGCGCACGACCGGATAATTGTGGAAGTTGGTGGTCTGCACCTTGCCGCCTTCAATGTTGATTTCACCATACAAGGCAGCGCTCATGCCGAACATGATCGCGCTTTCGACCTGGGCTTCGATAATGTGCGGATTCACGGCAATGCCGCAATCCACGACACAGGTGACATGCTCGACCTTGATCTTGCCGGCACTGTCTACTGACACCTCGGCAATCTGCGCCACGCGACCACCAAACGATTCGGTGTAGGCGAAACCAGCCGCGCGTCCGGCAGGCAGTTCTTTGCCCCAGCCGTATTTTTCCGCAGCAGCACGAATCACCGCCTTGCCGCGTTCGTCTTGCATCAGGGCCAGACGGCCTTCAACCGGATCCTTGCCAGCCGCATGCAACAGCTCGTCGAGGAAAGTTTCCTTCGAGAACGCCGTATGGGTGTGCCCCACTGAGCGCCAGGCCAGCGTGGGCACCCCGGTTTTGGCCATGTGGAAATCCACGCTCACATTGGGCACGTGGTACGGCAACTCGGCCGCTCCTTCGACGGCGAGGCTGTCGACTCCATTCTGGACCAGGAAACTGAATATGGTGCCATCCACGAAGGACTGCCCGGCCAAGCGGTTTTCCCAGGCAACGATTTCACCATTGGCATCAAGGCCGGCGCGCAGGCGATGGACAAACAAGGGGCGGTAGAAACCAGCACCCATATCATCTTCGCGCGTGTACTGCAGTTTCACCGGATAACGTCCCCCGGTGGCTTTGATAATGGTGGCGGTTTCCCATTCCATGTCATTGACGAAATTGGCGCGGCGACCGAAACCACCTCCGGCATACAGCGTTTCGATGCTGACATTCTCGAGCGGAATGCCGAGCGTTTCTGCCACACGTTGCTGTTCCACGGATTGCATCTGGGTACCTGAACGCAGCACCGCTTTTTCGCCATCGAATTCGATTGTGCAGTTCACTGGCTCCATGCAGGCATGCGCCAGGAACGGAAATACATAAGTGGCTTCAAAGGTTGTTGCAGCCTCGGCAAGGGCACCTGCGCTGTCACCTTCCTGCTGCACCACAGCACCGGGTTGCTCCATCAATGCGGTGAAGTCACGAATGATTTCGGCAGAACCGCGATTTTCGGCAGCGCTGTCATCCCATTCCGTCACCAGCACCTGGCGTCCACGCAAGGCTGCCCAGGTGTTTTGTGCCAGTACCGCAACTCCGCGCGGGATCTCCACGACTTCCACTACGCCAGGCACTTTGAGTGCCTCAGTAGCGTCGAAGCGCTTCAGCGTGCCACCAAATTTGGGGGCGTGGGCTACTACGGCTGTGAGCATGCCTGGACGCTGCACATCGATGGTGTAGATGGCCTTGCCGCTAACTTTCTCCAGCATGTCCACCTTGTTGACGCGGGTGCCTATAAGGGTGAACTGCGAGGGGTCCTTGAGTGAAACATCTTGCGGGGCTTCCAGCGCAGCCGCCGCAGTGGCGAAGTCACCAAAGGTTGCAGACTTGCCGGAGGCATGACTGAGCACGCTCTTGCTCACTGTAATGCTGTCAGCCGGCACGCCCCATTCCTCTGCGGCGGCGGCTACCAGCATCGCACGGGCAGTAGCACCCACGCTGCGGTACTGCATCCATGAATTAGGGATGCTCATGGAACCACCGGTACCCTGCACCCCCAACATCAGGTGGGCATAGAGCTGGGCATTTACTGGCGCGGACTCTACGCGTACCTGTGACCAATCGGCATCGAGCTCTTCAGCGACAATGGTCGCCAAGCCGGTATAGATACCCTGGCCCATTTCCGTATGCTTGGAAATGATGGTGATACTGTTGTCGGGCGCAATGCGCACGAAGGCATTTGGAGGATAGTTTGCGGGCGCCGGGGCCTGGGCCTGGGCTTTCTTCGGCATAACGTGAAAACCGATGACGAGCCCGGCGCCTACGGTAGCCGACCCTTTGATAAAGGCCCGTCTATTCACTTTCATGTTTGCTGGTATGGATTTAGTGGTGTTTTTCATGGTCATGTGCGCTGCCCCCCGGGAACTGTCTGCCGGAAAGCATACTACCGAAGCAGTTCCCTGCAAGCCAGCAAACCGTGCTGCAAGCCCTGGACACCGCTGTGGCTTTGGCTATCAACGGTAGCGAAGCCCCAATACAATGGTTCCTGGTTTCAGGCAGGATAATAAAATGGCAGCCATCCAGGATTCTCCTTACCCATTGGTATTCCCCGTAGCAAACCTGCCCCCTGCCTTCATGTCACCCGCAGCGAACCTCGACGCGCAGCAGCTCAGCATCCGTACCACGGCGCGGGCCCTCACTGGCATGCAAAAGGAAGCTGTCGTGGTGAACAGGGCAACGGGTACCTGCTGGCGCATGGTGTGCGACGAAGGTCCCTACCTGCATGGCAGTGACCTGGCGCCCTTCCCGCTAGCCTTCTTCTGTACCGGGATGGTCAGCAGCTACATGAGCTCACTGTTGCAGTTGTTACGACAGCACGGGATCAGCCACCGCAATATTTCCCTGCTGCTGCACAACCGCTACAGCATGGAGGGTTCGGCCCGTGCCGGTACCATGACTGGCAGTGCGCTGCCGGTTGAACTGCAACTGGTGATCGACAGCCCGGTCAAGGCCTCGGTATTGCAACAACTATTGAAGGAAGCGGTCGCGGCGTCTCCCGCCGCAGCGCTGCTAAGCGGCACCTATGTCAGCGAATTTTCCCTGACCCACAATGGCGAACAGCTGGAAACTGCACGCGTGGCGCCAACCAACCAGCCGCTTCCGCTTCCTCCAGCCGGCTTTGCTGAACTCAGTCCAGTCC
>JBIIWM010000017.1:0-20969 GCA_044338875.1 Pseudohongiellaceae bacterium
ATTTTCAAGAGGCCGCGGCTCTTGCAACACGCGACAAGCTGCAGGAGCAAGGACTTGATGTTTATGTGGGGGGTGTCAGTGCCTATTCCACGCTCGGCTGGTTTTCCGATCCCGTGCTGAGCACGATCATTGAACGTGAACCGGCACAGTTGGCCTCCTTGCTGTTTCATGAACTTGCGCATCAAGTGGCTTATGCGTCCGGTGATACCGAATTCAATGAAAGTTTTGCCACTGCTGTAGAACAAGCCGGACTGCAGCATTGGATCGCCGCAACCCACGGCAAAACCGAGGGCAAGGCCGTACTGGAATCACTGCACGCTGAAGAGCTGCACCGTGACCAATTTGTTGCTTTGGTCCAAGGGGCTGTCAGTGATCTGGAGCAACTTTACCTCTCAGCGCAGCCGAGCTCACTTATGCGGGAGCTCAAGCAAAAACGCATTGAACGGCTCCGTGCTGACTATCAGCAATTGCAACAGCACTGGGATGGACAAAGTCCATACGAACACTGGTTTGCCCAGCCCATAAATAATGCCCAACTTGCGACAGTGATGACATACAACCGGCTGGTTCCTGCGTTCGTGACGATCCTGCAGCGCTGTCAAGGGCGCTTCCCCTGCTTCTATGCTGAAGCACAGCGCCTGGCTAGACTTTCCCGTGAAGCAAGACACGCCGCGCTCGCGACTCTTCTGTAATAAGCCCGGCTGCGATCAGCCGAGCGGTGTGGCTGTGATAGAATTGTTCGCAGGTTTTGCAGCAACACATATAAAGCAACAAGCAGAAACAATAAGGACCCGCAATGATCATCAAACCCCGTGTACGCGGCTTTCTCTGTGTCACTACCCACCCTGTCGGCTGTGCAGCCAATGTCCAGCAGCAAATCGCCTATGTGCAGGCTAACTTGCAGGAGAAAGGGGCAATAACAGACCAGGCAAGCGGGCCCAAAAAAGTGCTGATCATCGGAGCTTCCACCGGTTATGGCCTGGCCTCACGTATCACGGCAGCAGCCGGTGCGGGCGCCGCTACCCTGGGTGTGTTCTACGAAAAGGAAGGCACCGAAGGCAAGCCGGCTTCGGCAGGCTGGTACAACTCCGCAGCCTTTCATAACTGGGCAGAAACCAACGGCCTGTATGCGAAGAGCATCAATGGCGATGCATTCTCAACAGAAATAAAGCAAAGAGTGATCGATACCATCAAGGCTGATTTGGGGCAGGTGGATCTGGTGATCTATTCACTGGCCTCTCCACGCAGACAACATCCAGTTACTGGTGCTGTACATACCTCCACGCTCAAGCCTATTGGCAAAGATCTCACCATGCGTGGCATCAACACAGACAAGGAAGTGATTCAGGAAGTCACCATTACCAGCGCCTCGCAAGAGGAAATCGATAACACAGTAGCCGTGATGGGTGGTGAAGACTGGAAATTCTGGATTGAGGCCTTGGACAAGGCGGGAGTGCTTGCACCAGGCGCGATCACTACTGCCTATACCTATCTTGGCGCTGAACTGACTTGGGATATTTACTGGAATGGCACCATCGGTGCCGCCAAGAAAGACCTGGATCAAAAAGCCCACGAGCTTCACACCAAGTTGGCAGCGAGCGGCGGTCAGGCGCGGGTGGCAGTATTAAAAGCAGTAGTGACCCAGGCAAGTTCCGCCATCCCTATCATGCCGCTGTATCTCGCACTACTGTTCCGGGTGATGAAGGAAGCCGGTACACACGAAGGCTGTATCGAGCAAATTGATTTGTTGTTCCGCGAAAGCCTCTATGGCAGCAAACCGCGCCTGGATGAAGACGGTCGCTGGCGTGCGGACTACAAGGAAATGGAGCCTGCGGTGCAAGCCAAAGTCGCAGGCTTGTGGAATCAGGTCAGCACCGAAAACCTCAATGAGCTTTCGGATTTCCAGGGGTACAAAACCAGTTTCCTGCAGCTCTTCGGCTTCGAAATCCCGGGTGTGGATTACGAAGCCGAAGTGGATCCAGTCGTTCCTATCAAGAACCTCGTGTAGCCAGCGGAGCGAAGATCAGGAAACCAGTACCTTGCGTGGGAACTGCGCATGGTTCTCCCAGCGGGTTGGTTTCTCTGGCATCTCTTCCAGGGTTGCCTGCACATGACCGTTGATATCGGTCACGCGTGATACAACGGTGTGTTCACCGGGTGTTGGATTCTCCCACTGCAGGGTGAACAGCTTCCATGAATACCGGGTTGACTGCGGATCAATCGCTGCAGTCTGCCAAGCTCCGCCATCAATGCTTACTTCCACTGATTGCAACGGCGTACCGTCATTGAGCACAAATCCCATGATGGTGTGGGTTGTACCCGTGCGGGTGACACGCACGATAGACGACTTGATCTGTATTTTCGTTACCGAACGTTCTTCCCAGCGCTCTTCGCCACCAATGCTGCGCTTGCTGAGTGTTACATAATCACGTGCCATGAACCGACCCATGTAGCGGCGATCTTGCACATGGATCTGGCTCAGCCACTTCACGTTGGCAACGCCATACCAGCCTGGCACCAATAAACGCAGCGGGGCACCGTGATAAAGCGGCAGAGGCTCGCCGTTCATTTCATAAGCCAGGATGACATCCTGCTGCAATGCATCACTGATGTGCATGCTGCGCCCGAATGCCTGTTCGATGCTGAGCTCGCGTACGGTTTCCATGCCCTTGTCGGCGCCGTAAAATACCACCTCGATTCCTTCAGGTTGTACGCCAGCTTCCTGTAGCAGGTCGCGCAACGAGGTGCCGCCCCAGCGCGCATTGCCAATCAGTCCCTGAAACAGGCTTTCACGGTTGCCGCCGCATTCGAAGCCGGCATCGATTTCGATTTTGGGACGGCTACGAAGCTGCTCCATGGTGAAAGTGAGGGGCTTGTCGACCAGGCCAGTAACGTTGAGGGAGTATTCGGTTTCCGCAAGTGCAGGCTGGTTGTAATGCTGGACGATGTAGAAATCATCGTTTGGAGTGTAAAAGCTGCTGATCCCGCGTGTATCCAGGTAGTGAATAGCGCCGGGTGCCACAGGCGGAGCAACGAAGTCTGGCATATCCGTGAAGGGTACCAGTTCTTCCCCTGCGCCCAGTGCCAGCTTGGACCAGAATGGCATGCCGCCAGCTGCAGCAGCACCCAACAGCATGCCGGACTTAAGTGCAAAACGCCGCAAGGGATCGTGGCTTGATTCAAGTTCAGTCTTGCCGTTAATGCTGTTTATTTTGTTTTTTTTCATGGCAGGCTTCCGCAGCTTGATGGTAAAGGTGAGGTGATTATAGCCATGAATTTGGTTGAAATGGCTAGTGTTACGTTAGCCAAACGGCTTGAACTGCCGGCATGGCTGGCATAGGCTTTCGCGGCCATCAAGGAACCACTACGTTATGAAATTCACCGTTAACGTGAAAACCACCGCCAAGCGAGGCACCACTATCATCGCAAACGCCTCAGCAAAACCAGCCAGGCTCCCCGGCACTGCCCATGATTTTGTTGTTCTGGAAGACGTTATACCCGGCTTGCTGGTAGATGCCCGGTATGCCGGCACCGACAACTTCACCGGCCAAGTTGTGCCGGGCTATCAATCCTCACGCTTGCTGCTCACGCGTCAATCCGCATTGGCACTGAGCGGCGTTCAGCAAACCCTTGCGGTTGCCGGCCTGGCTTGCAAGGTATTCGATGCTTACCGACCACAGCGTGCGGTGGATTTCTTCATCCATTGGACCCAGTTGCAGGATCGTGCGGATCTCAAGCGTGACTACTACCCCGAACTTGAGAAGACCGAGCTGTTCAAGTTGGGCTATCTGGTACGCCAATCCAGTCACTCACGCGGCAGTACCGTGGATTTGACGCTCGTTGACTGTATCAGCGGTACTGAACTGGATATGGGCACCCCCTTCGATTTTTTTGATGTGCGTTCGAGACCAGACAACCTTGAAGTTACCATGCAACAACGCGCCAATCGCATGTTGCTGCGCACGGTGATGGGAGAACACGGCTTTCTACCGCTGGCAGAGGAGTGGTGGCATTTTACTCTGCAGAACGAACCCTACCCGGATTCAGCGTTTGACTTCCTCGTCACCTGAGCTGATACCCGCCAGGTATGCATCCACACTCAAGCCTAGCGCATCGAGGTTATAACCACCCTCCAGCACCGACAACATTTTGCCGCCACAGTATTTGTCAGCAGTCGCTTGCAGCTGTTGGCCCAGCCAGTAATAGCTTGCTTCGGTGAGTTCGATGCTGGCAAGCGGATCTTTCGCATGCGCATCGAAGCCGGCAGAGACAAGAATAAGCTCGGGTTTGCCCTGATCCAATGCGGGCAACACTTCACTGCCGAACACCTCCTGGAAGCCTTGGTCAGTCATACCGGCATGGAGCGGGAAGTTGCTGATATTGCCGCTGAGGTTTTCCATTTTGGTGCCGGTGCCTGGATAGTGATGGCTTTGGTGGGTTGAAAGATAATGGATGCCTGCTCTGCCGCGCATGATGTCCTGGGTGCCGTTGCCGTGATGGACATCGAAATCCACAATCGCTATGCGTTCGACTTTGTGCGCTTGCATCGCATATAACGCTGCAATTGCGATATTGTTGAACAAGCAAAAGCCCATGGCGCGATCAGAGGTAGCGTGGTGACCAGGTGGTCGTGTCAGACAAAACACCGAGGTGGCTGAGCCAGTCATCAAGTCATCCACGCCTGCACAGGCCGCGCCGACACCACGCAAGGCAGCGGTAAGGCTGCCGGGTGACATGATCGTGTCAGCATCCAGCGAGTATCTGCCCAGTTTCGGCGAGCGCCCCTTTACCAGGTGCAAATGCCCGGAAGTATGAGCAAGCAAAATCTGGGCTTCTGTGCCCAGCGGGGCTTCAGCGAATGAATAATTCGCAGCTTTTTTCGAATTTTTCAATGTCGCCAGAATGGCATGCAGGCGCCCGGGATTTTCCGGATGCGTAGAGCCGGGGTCATGCGCCAGGCAATCATTGTGAACATAAATTTTCGTACTCATGGTGTGGTCATGCACTTGCCAGCCTGTCCCTGTTGTTGCAATACCAGTTTCACTGCCTTCACATAAAGCTCCGGCTCAATCGCCTGAACCCGGGCACGCAAGGATTCCAGTGTATCGGCTGGCAGCACGTCCACGCTTTGCTGCATTACAATCGGGCCTTCATCAATGCCAGCCGTGACCATATGCACAGTGGCGCCACTGTACAGGTCGCCGTCAGCGAGCACTGCCGCGTGCACCAGATCTCCATACATGCCTTTGCCGCCATGGGCGGGCAATAGTGCCGGGTGAATATTGAGAATGCGTCCGCCAAAGTCCTGCAGGGTATGTGGTCCGATTTTTTTCATATAGCCCGAGCAGATCACCAAACCGGTACCTGCATTTTGCAGCACGGTGCTGATTGCTTCATCGGCATTCTCTTCTCCACGGTGCGTTTTGCTGCTGATATGGCGCACGTCGATGTTGTTGTCGAGACACCAATGAAAGATGGCGGAATCGCGGTTGTTGGTAATGACAATGCCGGGAGTAGCATCCAACTCGCCACGTCGCATGGCTGCGATGATAGCTTTGGCAGAAGAGCCGCCATGGGATGCAAGAAAACTGATGATCATGCCTTGGCCTCAGCCGGTTTTTTCATGGTTGTTTGGGTGGTCAAGCCGATACCGGTAATAATCAGCGCTGCTCCGATCAGCATTTTCATGGTGATGAGTTCATCGAGGAACAGTTTGGCCCAAAGCAGGGCAAACACCGGTATCAGGTAAGTGACGATGACGGTGCGCGTGACGCCGACTGTTTCCAACAAATGAAAATACATAATGAACGCTATTCCGGTGCAAAGGATACCCAGAACGGCAGCGAGCAACCAGCCTTGGGCAGGAATAGTCGTATCCGGCCATTGCAGCAAGGCGAATGGCAGCATGCACAGGGCTGCCGACACCTGGCTGCCGGCAGATAACACCGTTGAAGGGATGCCATTCAGGAAACGTCGTGAATAAAAACCCGTAAGCCCGTAGAAGAAGGTGGCACCGAGTCCGGCGAGGACGGGCATAAGGGGAAAATTGCTATTAATGGTTTTTTTATCCAACACCATGACGAAAACACCGATGAAGCCCAGTGCTATCCCGATGGTTGCAGGCAATGATGGTCGGTCCTTGATCCATACCCAGCCGATCAAGGCACTGCAGATGGGCGTCAGCGCATTGAGAATTGAGGCAAAGCCGGCTGATGTGTACTTGGTGCTGAGGGTCAGGAAGAGAAACGGCAGTGCTGTACTGATGATCCCGATGACCAGCAGATGTCCCCAGTAATTCCGGATGAGTTGCAGGCGGCCTGCCCCGATCAGCAGGGGGGCAAGGGCAAGTGCCCCAATCAGCGATCGCACGGCACTCAAGGGCACTGGGCCGAAATGCGGCAAGGCCAGTCGTATGAAGATAAAGGAGCTACCCCAGATAGCAGCGAGTGCGAATAACATCAGGAGGTGCCGGTTTGTCATGGGGATATTCCTGGGTTAAGGCGGCGCTGAAGCCGGTAGGCCAGATAGACCATCTCCCGGCTATTCTACCCCAGGCTTTGTTGTTCCAGCCGGGAAAACCGGTTTCAGCTTCGTGCTAATATTGCTGCTTCAAATCAAGAGGTGAACATGACTACCACTTATACAACTGCAGAAGAACTGGCGAGCTATGGCATAGGTCGGCAGGTAGGAGAACAACTGACAGCCCAGCCTTTCCCTGGCATGAATACCGATGCGTTACTGGTCGGATTTACTTCCATGCTGAAGGGTGAAAAAAGCCTCTACACGGAAGACCAGATCCGTGCTGCCATGAACGAAATCCAGGAACGCATGAACCGTATGCAGAAACAGCAGGCAAATTCGATGGCGGCAACCGGTGAACAGTTCCTTAGGCAGAATGCACAGCGCGCAGAAGTCAGCGTCACTGACAGCGGCTTGCAGTATGAAGTGCTCACCCAGGGCTCCGGCAAAAAGCCGACAGCTGCCTCTACCGTGCGTGTGCATTATCACGGCACCCTGACCGATGGCACTGTGTTTGACAGTTCAGTTCAGCGTGGCGAACCCTTGGAGTTTCCGCTTAATGGCGTGATTGCAGGCTGGACCGAAGGCCTGCAGCTGATGCCGGAAGGCTCCAAATACCGGCTCTTTATTCCACATGAGCTGGGCTATGGCGCTCGTGGTGCTGGTGGTGCGATTGCACCCTATAGCACCTTGATCTTCGATGTGGAATTGCTGTCTATTCTCTAATATGAATAAAGCACCCACCTGCAAAGAACCTTGCCGGTGGGTGTCCTTCCGCAACAAGCTCAACTACCATGAAGGCGGTTCCAGAATCACGGATTCAACATGACTCCTGTGCCAGCCCACGCCAAAGCAGCAAGTTTGTTCGATGCCCTCCTGCCACTGCTGTTTCTGATCCTGGCCCTTGTCATATCGTTGCTATTCTTCGGTGCAGAAGCTTCCTATGGTCCCAATCAGCTGGTGCTGATGCTGGCCAGTGTGTTGGTGCTGCTTATTGGGCTCAAGAATGGGCAGCATTGGCCTGCTCTGGTAAAAGACATCTTTGCAGGCATGAGTATTGTCATTACTCCCTGTCTCATCCTGTTGACAGTGGGCATGTTGATCGCCTTATGGATTGCTGCCGGCATCGTGCCTACTCTGATTTATTATGGCGTGCGGCTGATGGATCCCTCGTGGTTCTATGCAGCCGCCTGTCTGCTCTGTGCTATCGTTTCGCTGAGTATAGGCAGTTCCTGGACTACTGCAGCAAGTGTGGGGGTAGCACTTATGGGTACTGCAGCAGCACTTGGTTTGTCGGTGGAAATCACTGCAGGGGCCATCATTTCCGGTGCCTATTTTGGCGACAAGATGTCACCGCTCTCCGATACCACCAATCTGGCAGCAGCCGTAGTTGAAGTGGATCTTCTTGTTCACGTCCGGCACATGATCTGGACTGGCGCACCGGCATTGGCGTGCGCGCTGCTATTGTTTCTCGTGGTGGGTGTTTCCAGTGTGGTTGATGCAGAAGCGGAATCGCTGATTCAGACCCTGCAGTTTCTGGAACAGAATTTCACCCTTGGCTGGTATCTGTTGCTACCCTTGCTGTTGTTGCTGGCGCTGGTCGTGAAGAAGATGCCCGCTTTGCCAGCCTTGTTGCTGGCCAGTTTGGCAGGGGCGGTATTTGCGTTGCTGTTTCAGCCGCAAGTATTTGCTGCAGGCAGTAGTATGTTTTTGCAAGTATGGTTCTTTTGTATTTACGGCTTCGAGTCGATGACCGGGAACGTAGTGCTGGACGAGTTGCTCAGTGGTGGCGGCGCCATCAATATGATCAGTACTCTCTGGCTGATACTAAGCGCTGTGTTCTTTGGCGGCGCCATGGAAAAGACCGGTTTGTTGCAAGTGCTAATGGGGGTGATCCTGAAAATGGTGTCTGGCCCCTCTTCGCTGATCACCACGACCGTACTCACCTGTATCGGTGCCAATATCGTGATGGGAGATCAGTACATTGCGATCGTGTTGCCGGGCCGCATGTACCGTGCAGCCTTTCGCCAGTACAAACTGGCGCCAGTTAATCTGTCGCGGGCCCTTGAGGATTCCGCCACTGTGACCTCACCGCTGGTGCCCTGGAACACCTGCGGTGCCTTTATGGCAGCAACGCTTGGGGTTGCCACGCTGGATTACCTGCCTTACTGCTTCTTCAATCTGGTGATGCCGCTGATCTCCATTCTCTATGGAATGCTTGATTTCCGTATATTGCCGCTGGCAGAAGAAACTCCTGCCAATACCTCCGGGCAAGCCCGCGTCTGACGCTTCATTCTCTGGTCTGCGCATTGCTTCACATGCCGCCAGGACAAGAATACGCAGGGTTATTCTCCGTTCAAATGCTCGCCGAAAAACGGCAACAAAAACTTCTCAAAGCGCTCCGGCACCCGATTGACGTGATCCCCTTCATAGGTTTCAAACTCATGTGGAACACTGTTGCGGGTCAGCAGTGCATCCAGCTCAATGTTGGACTTGAGCAAGGTATCTGCAGTCCCGATATCGAGTTTGATTGCAGTATAACGGCGCAGGTTGAAGGTGTATTGATCTGCCAATGCGTTGATGGAATTGCCATGCCATTTGGCACGAATTGCTTCGTTGGCGGCGCCATGGCTGTAAGGAAAGTCCATGAATAGCGGCGCCTTCTCCGGATTCGCTGACCAGGATGCTGCCCGCGCATGCAATACCCTGCCAAAACCGGTAAGGGCTGCAACATCTTCACGAGTCATTGCAGCAGCTGCATCCATGCCATTTTCGTTGGCAGCGGCATCGGCCAGACAGCAAGCAGACATTGGGTAGAGCACCGAGAACACCTCAGGAAATTTCATACCGATCCGTAAAGTGCCGTAGCCACCCATTGAATGGCCGCCGAGGCCGCGACTTTCACGCGTCGCCAGGGTGCGATAGTTACTATCGATAAAAGCAACGAGATCTTCCGCAATGAAGTGCTCCCAGTCACCGATAGTGAGCGAGGCGCTATACATGCTGCCTGCAAAAAAGTTGAAGGCATCAGGGCTTACCACAATCATCTCTTGCACATCACCTGCAGCCGACATCGCGCTATTGCTGCCGTTCTCCACAGCGGCAAAGGACATCCAGGTTTCTGCTCCGATGCCATAGCCATGCAGCATGTAGACCACGGGGTAGCGTTTTTCGCTGTTCTCTTCGTAGTAGCCGGGTGGCAGATAGACAAACACATCACGCTCGGGTGAGTCCCCGATCAAATTACCCTCGAGTGCGGGGCTGTATACCTTGATCTGTTCAACTGTGCCCTGGGCAAATCCCAGACTGGCTGCAGTGAGGCCGAGCAATAGCAACAGTGCAGAGCTTATGCGCTTTGTAGTGTTCATCGTTTTGACCTATTCGTTATCGTCATCGTCATGATAATCCTCATTAGGTATGTGGGTTAACGAGGATTCTTGGCATGGCTTCCGGTCTTTACTGGATTTTGACAGAAATTTTATCTGGCTCAAGGCGTGTAAAGGCACCATGGTAACACCTGCCATTGTATCCTCACGGTGGCGGGTTTTTGAGTGTGGGGAAACTGGATGAGCGTGAACCAACCTCAAGGATGAGGCCAGTCACAGGGATGGCTTATCCGTTCACAATGCGTGGCAGTCAATAAATTACCTCTCGACTGACAAGTTCCATAGTTCAATAATCGGGTTTTATTGAACCAGCCAAGGAATGTTTCATGCCAACCCTGTTTGATCCTTTGCAACTTGGCGATTTGCGGCTTGCCAATCGTATCATCATGGCGCCACTGACAAGGGCGCGTGCTGGCGCCAGCCGCATCCCCAACGAATTGATGGTCGAGTATTACCGGCAGCGTGCCAGTACCGGACTGATTCTTACGGAGGCCACTGTAGTTTCACCCCAAGGTATCGGCTATGCGGAGACTCCGGGCATCTGGTCCGAGGAACAAGTGCTGGGCTGGAAAAATGTAACCCGGGCCGTGCATGCTGAAGGCGGCAGGATCTTCCTGCAGTTATGGCATGTGGGCCGTATCTCACATCCGATATTCCTGAATGGCGAACTACCGGTGGCGCCCAGTGCCATTGCGCCCCAGGGACATGTCAGCCTGCTGCGGCCGGAAACCCCGTACGTGACACCGCGCGCTTTGCGGCGTGATGAACTTCCGGGCATCGTGGAAGCTTTTCGTCGTGGTGCCCAAAACGCCCAGGCTGCCGGTTTTGATGGTGTGGAGATTCACGGCGCAAATGGTTATTTGCTTGATCAGTTCCTGCAGGATGCGAGCAATCAGCGCTCAGATGATTATGGCGGATCGATAGAGAATCGCGCCCGACTGATGCTGGAAGTCACCGATGCGATTATCCCGGTCTGGGGCAGTGGACGGATAGGCATGCATCTGGCACCACGCGGCGATGCACACAGTATGGGGGATTCCAATCCCGCCTCTACGTTTGGCTATGTGGCAGCAGAGCTTGGTAAACGCGGCCTGGCGTTTCTCTGTGTGCGTGAACATGAGGGTTCCGACTGCATTGGCCCACAACTGCGAACAGCGTTTGGTGGTGTGTACATAGCCAATGAGGGATATACGCTGGAAACAGCACAACAAGCCTTGGCAGCAGGACAGGCAGATGCGGTGGCGTTTGGCAAACTAATGATTGCCAATCCGGATTTGGTCCGGCGCTTCCAGCTTGGGGCTGCGCTCAACGCGCCGCAGCCTATTCCTACCTTTTATGGCGGTGGAGCGCAGGGTTATACCGATTATCCAGGTTTGTGAAAATCAGGCTGGGTGGCGCTTTTTATCGACGGCGTCAGCCAGCTCTTGCAGCAATTCCTCAGTCACTTCCCAGCTCATGCAGGCATCCGTGACGCTCTGGCCATAGGTCAGGGGCTTGCCTGGTACCAGCTTTTGAGTGCCTGCGACAAGATTGCTTTCAAGCATGATGCCAACAATGCTGGTGCTGCCATTGGCGATCTGGCCCGCGACATCCCTGCATACGATGGCCTGGCGATCAGGGTCCTTGCCAGAGTTGGCATGACTGCAATCCACCACGATGGAAGGATTGAGGCCGGCTTTCTGCATCAACTCTGTGGTCTCCTGGATGCTGGCTGGATCGTAATTTGGGTGGCGGCTCCCTCCACGCAAAATGATGTGGCAGTCCGGATTGCCGGTAGTCTGGAAAATGGCAGAACGACCTTCCTTGGTTACCGACAGGAAGTGATGCGAACGTGAAGCTGAACTTACTGCGTCCACTGCCAGTTGAATACTGCCCCCCGTGCCATTTTTGAAACCAACCGGACAGGAAAGTCCTGAAGCCAGCTCGCGATGCACCTGTGATTCAGTGGTGCGTGCGCCGATCGCACCCCAGGAAATCAGGTCGGCGATGTATTGCGGGCTGATAAGATCGAGGTATTCAGTACCAGAAGGCACGCCCATATTGGCCAGCTCCAGCAGCAGATTGCGCGCCAGGCGCAGACCATCATTGATGCGGAAGCTGTCATCCATGCCGGGATCGTTGATCAGGCCTTTCCAGCCCACAGTAGTCCGCGGCTTTTCGAAATAGACACGCATGACAATACAGAGCTGATCCTTGTATTTTTCCATTAGCGGCTTCAGGCGCGCGGCATATTCCAGAGCTGCCTTGGGGTCGTGAATGGAGCAGGGGCCAGTGATAACGAAAATGCGATCATCCTCGTCATGCAGTATTTTCTGCAGGGCACTGCGTGCAGACAATACGGTGTTCTCTGCTTGCACGGTAATCGGGTATTCCTGAATCAGCTGCTGGGGGGACAGCAGTTCTTTCATGGCTACGATGCGCGTGTCGTCTGTAGGATGTTGCGTGCTCATGCTCAGTTCTCTTGTCTCGTTATTCAGTTGGCGAATGCGAATAATTGGATATCCGGGTTATTCAGTGTTGCAGGGTGATGCTCAAACCCAGCTTCATGTCATCAATGTCAAAGCTGAACTCACACTTGTCGGGACTGGAATGCAGGCTGGAGCACAAGGTTTCATGTGCAATGTACTCCTTGTGTTCCCCGATGGCATTGGCAAGCTCACTATCAGCCTGATAAGTCACTGCAATGCGATCACTGACATTCAAGCCGATATCCTTGCGGGTTTTCTGGATGCGATTGACGACTTCGCGTGCCAGGCCTTCGCGCAGCAGGGCCTCGTCCAGCGTGCAATCCATGTCGATCGAAATGAAGCGATTCGAAATGGCCTGGGTACCCTCGCGTGGTTCCCGGAAGATCAGGATGTCATCCGAAGTGAAATTTTCACCATCAATTGCCAGATTGCCTGTGTCTTGTAATTGGGACAGTTGCTGCGAATTCAACTTTTCGATGACACCGCGGAATTTGCCGAACTCTTTTCCAAGGCGTTTGCCCAGTACCGGTGAATTCGGTTTGGCAAAGAGATTAATGTAGCGATTCTCGTCGATGGAGTACTCAACTTTTTTCACGTTCAGCTCATTCTGGATATAGTCCTGGAGGCGCGCAATCTCATCCAGCATGGACTGTTCCTGATGGATGATCGTCAACCGTGCCAGTGGTGTCTTGGTCTTGATCTTTACCTGGTTACGCTTCTGTCGACCCAGCAGGATTATGTTCTGCATGCGCGCGACTGCAGCTTCGAGCGTGGGCTGGATCAGTTCCGGCTGAGCCAACGGATATCGGCACAAATGCACTGAAACGGGCAGCTGTGTATTCACCGCTGCGTAGGGTAGCAATTGTTGATAGATGTGCTCGGCCAGGAACGGTGCGAACGGTGCCATACACACGGTCAGGTCATACAAGGTCTGGTAGAGGGTTTCGTAGGCGGCGTGCTTGTCAGCGGCAGGACCCTCCACCCAGAAGCGGGTGCGGTTCAAACGGATATACCAGTTGGTCAATTCCTCAATGAATTCCAGCAGTGCGGGCACCACATTGTAGAGTTTGTATGCTGCCATTTCTCTGGTGACCGAGGTAACCAGCGACTGCAGGCGTGAGAGTACCCACTGGTCTGTGATGTTGTGTTCATCGGTTTTGCTGACAGGAATGCCGCTGCTGCGCCACTTATCAATGTCGGCGTAGGTTTGGAAGAACTTGAAGGAGTTGTACCAGGGCAACAGGGCCCTGCGAACCATGTCTTTCACGCCGTTGTCGGAAAAGCGCTGTTCCTCGGCTTTTACCAAGCCGGAATTGATCAGGTACAGTCGCAGTGCGTCGGCACCGTATTGTTCCATCAGTATGTCAGGCGGCGTGTAATTTTGCAGTCGTTTCGACATTTTCTTGCCGTCTTCGGCCATGACGATGCCGTTGACGATGACGTTCTTGAACGAAGGCTTGTCGTACAGTGCAGTACTTAACACGAGCAGCGTGTAGAACCAGCCACGGGTCTGGTCGAGACCTTCGGCGATGTATTCGGCTGGAAATCCTGCCTCGAACAGTTCCTGATTCTCGAACGGATAATGCAGCTGTGCATAAGGCATGGAACCAGATTCAAACCAGCAGTCCAGCACTTCTTCCACGCGGCGATAAGTGCCTTCTTCACCATGAATGGCGAACGTGAGATCGTCGACATATTCGCGGTGTAAATCCCCGACGAGTACGCCAGTGTATTCCTGGAGTTCGTTGATCGAACCAATGCAAATCTGGCTGCCGGTGACATCGTTGATCCAGATCGGGAGTGGTGTACCCCAGTAACGATTGCGCGAGATACACCAGTCAATGGCGCCAAGGAGCCAGTTGCCCATGCGGCCGTTCTTGATGTGGTCCGGTACCCAGTTGATCTGCTGGTTGCTCGCGACCAGACGGTCACGCAGGGATTCCACTTTCACATACCAGGACGGAATCGTGCGATAGATGATCGGAGTATCCGAGCGCGGGCAGAACGGATAGGGATGCACGATCACTTCCTGCACCAGCAGTTTGCCCTTTTCCTTGAGATGGCGAATGATGGTTTTGTCGGCATCTTTCACATAGACGCCAAGATAGTCGGCTACTTCCCCGGTAAATTTGCCTTCAAAGTCGATAGGGCACGGAGTCGCCTTGATGCCGTGGGCTCGCATTACGCGGTTGTCGTCTTCACCAAAAGCCGGTGCCAGATGCACCACGCCAGTACCACTTTCGGTGGTGACATAGTCATCGGCAAAAATGGTAAACGCGCCCTCGGCCTTCAGTTCACTGAAATATGGGAACAAGGGTTCGTAGTGTTTGCCAACCAGTGCAGTGCCGGGGCACTCTTCCAGTACAGTCAGCTTGCGGGTTTTACCAACTGCTTCCAGGCGCGCTTTGGCAATATAAAGCGAAACGCCAAGCTCGGTATCCTGCACTTTGACATAATCAATATTGGCATTGACACAAAGGCCAAGGTTGGAGGGCAGGGTCCATGGGGTCGTGGTCCATGCGGCCACGTAAGAGTCTTCGTCCTGCAATTTGAACAGTACTGTGATGGCCGGATCCTGCACATCCTGGTAGTTGGAGCCTGCTTCGAAATTGGAGAGTACCGTGCCGAGTGCAGTGGAGAAGGGCACAACTTTCACACCACGATAAATCAGCTCCTTGTTCCACAATTGTTGCAGCACCCACCAGACCGACTCCATGAATGAAGGATCCATGGTTTTGTAGTCGTTCTCGAAATCGACCCAGCGACCAATACGCGTGATGGTTTTTTCCCATTCAGCGGTATAGCGCTGGACGATGCCGCGGCACTCGTCGTTGTAACCCTTGATGCCGAGTTTTTCCACGGCCTGCTGTGAGCTCATGCCCAGTGCCTTGTCGATCTCGTGTTCGATCGGCAAGCCATGGCAATCCCAACCGAAGCGGCGCTGCACGTAATGGCCTTGCATGGTGTAATAACGCGGGATGATGTCTTTAAGCGTGGAGCCCACGAGGTGGCCATGATGGGGCAAACCGGTGGCGAAGGGAGGGCCATCGTAAAAAATGTAAGGAGGGCAGGCTCGCGTTTGCTCCAACGACTGCTTGAACACATCGTGTTTGCGCCAGAAAGCCAATACCTCGTGCTCCGTCTGCACGAAGGAAAAACTCTCATTTCCGCTGTTTTCTGCTGCTTCGCTCACGAGCTGCTCCTGTTCGCTTATTACTTACTTTCTGGCCACTTCCTGGTGGGTATAAAAAAACCCGCCTTTGGGCGGGTTTTGGCTAATACTTTTACTGTGTGCGTATGTATCGCTTCAACCCGCTCTGCAGCGTCGAATAATGGAAATGATGAAGTAATACAGGGTGGATTTCATGGTGCTGAAGGATAGTCCCTCGGCCGTCAAAGTCAAGTTGAAAATGCGAGAAGAGGCTGATTTTGATGTGTTTTTTCAGAAGCGACAGTACACTGATCCAATTTTCCGGCTGCCCTGAAAAGAAAGGGGCACGGGCTCTGTGCCTGTGATGTAATCAGACTTGGCTTGATCTTGATCACATTGGGAATGCTGAGGTCAGAGGCATTATTCCTGGTGTTGCGGAACAGCCGGCATTACCCGTAGCGTTTGCACGAGGTTTAATGGGTGAATCCCCTGTTGAAGCTTGGAGCGATCATGAGTGGGCCTGAAACTTGCAGCATGCCCACTGTACAGCGGTGTTTGCACCAGTACGGCGCCAATCCGGGGCTTTCACTCCGGGTCATAGGCAGCACTGCACTAATGTGTAGCGCTCTTGCACCGGTTGAGTGCCGAAATGCGCGTCCAACACAAGACAACTGCAGTCCCAGCAATATTCAACAAGGATTCGGGTGAGGATGACATCTTGAACAAAGTGGACCCAACGTTGAGGCTGGATCCAGAGCGACTCGACAGACTGTTGCATGCTTACGGCATCGGCAGTGAGTTCATCGATTTTTCTGGCAACGTTATCCATACCCCACTCCTGAGTCGCCTGCATATCTTTGAGTGCATGGGATTCAAGGTCGCCTCTGCAAATGACCTTGAGCGCCTGTTACGTGAACGTGAACTCGCTGTGCACGGACGCTGGCTTGATCCTGTTGTGCTCGCTGAGGAAGGTAAACCCGCTACTCTTGTGTTCAGGTCTCACCGTGAAACGCAGGAAAATACAATTCATTGGGTTGTAATTCTTGAAGATGGCAGTAGTCGTGAGGGGGAATCCATCCCTGCCACTTTGCCTGAACTTGAACAATATGAGCTTTGGGGCCAAGCTTTTCGAAGCTGCTCACTGACACTTGCTCCCCTGCCGGTCGGTTACCATCAGCTCCACCTCAAGTCGGGTAGCGCAAGCGCCAGTTCAGATCTCATTGTGGCGCCAGTCAGTACCTGGCAACCCCCTGCCCTGGCCAAGGGAGGGCGGCTGTGGGGGCTGTCAACGCAGCTCTATACCGTGCGCTCTGGGTGCAACTGGGGTATGGGTGATTTCGGCGACCTCAGGGAGTTGTCCACTTTCGCAGCAACGGAAGGAGCCGATTTCATACTTCTCAATCCGCTGCATTCTCCTGACCTGCGTTACCCGGAAAATGCCAGTCCCTACAGCCCCGATGACAGGCGTTTCCTCAATCCACTTTATATACACTTGCCCGGTTGCGAGGATTACCAGGCAGAGGCTGTTGGCGCTTGCGTCAGCAACAAGGAATTCCAGGCTGCCCTGCATACAGCAAGGCAATGCAAAGACGTGGATTATGCTACTGTGGCACGATTGAAACTGCAGGTTCTGGAGCTGATGTATGAATCTTTCAGCCAGCGCTTTGTTACCGATCTGCAACACTTGCAGTTTCACCATTTCGTAACAAATAGTGGAAAACTGCTGGTTAACTTTGCCGAATATCAGGCAGAACGCTTCAGTTCAGAACAAGGGGCACTGAAAGATCCTGAATTCCATTGCTATTTGCAATGGCTGGCACGCAAACAGCTGCTTGAGTGCCAGCTTCACGCAAAAGAGCTGGGGATGCGAATAGGCTTGGTACAGGATCTTGCCGTGGGCAGCATTGCCGATGGCTGCGAAGTGCAAAGCTCAAAGTCCCAATATTGTCTTCAGGCCCGCATCGGTGCGCCGCCGGATAATTTCAATCCAGATGGCCAAAATTGGGGGTTGCCACCCTTGTTGCCCGACAGCGTGGTCGATACGAGGTGCCGGAATTTCCGCGATCTATTGCAGGCCAACATGCGTTCTTGCGGTGCACTGCGCATTGATCATGTGATGTCCCTGATGCGCCTCTGGTGGTGCCCTGACGATGGCAGTAATGCCACAGGCGCTTACGTATATTATCCAGTGGACTTGCTGTTCGCGATTCTCAAGTTGGAAAGCCAGCGTTACCAGTGCGCCGTGATCGGCGAGGACCTGGGCGTTGTGCCACCTGAAATTCGCAGTTATCTTGAATCAGCGTTGGTGTATTCGAATTGTGTCTTCTATTTTGAAAAATACGATGGCTGGCATTTTCGCAAACCGGAGCATTACAAGCATCATGCCCTGGCGATGGTGGCCAATCATGATGTACCTCCACTGGCTTGCTGGTGGAGCGAAGAGGATCTGGCTATCAGGCTGGGTATCGGGATGATAGCGGATGCGGCGAAATACCAAGACGAGGTGAATTGGCGACGTGGCGAGAAAGGGCAGATTTTGGTGTGGTTGCTTGAGCAAGGTCTCCTGCCCGACTCCTGGAGCGTATCTGACAATACACGCATTCTGGATGACGAGCTGAAAACTGCCTTGGCCCGTGCGTGCGCCCGCATCGTATCCAGTCTTGTTTCCATACAGCTGGACGACCTGGCGGGAGCAGACACCCCGGTAAACATCCCTGGTACCCATACCGAATATGCCAACTGGCGCCGCAAGTTGCCACTTGAGACAACAGCTATTTTCAACAGTACCATTGCCAAACAGATTACGCAGGCTATGCGCGAAGGCCGTAACGCATGACCAGCAATAGCAGCAAATCGGCCGAAGCAGTGTGTATGACCACAGTAAAACCCACAGAAGATACTCAAGGCATAGCGCCCGCTCATGCACCAGGCAAATATGATCTGGTACCCGCGGAACTGGTTAACCGGCTGATCAAGGGAACCTGCAGCGATGTGTTCGCGGTGCTTGGTATGCATCCCCATGTCAGCGGCGACCGCCAGGTCACTGTATTCCTGCCAGGCGCCATCGCGGTGGAAGTGATTTCACCAGCAGGACATCGCAAGCTGGGAGAATTGCTCCGGATCCACGAAGAAGGTTTGTTCAGTGGCCTGGTTTCGCGCAAACGCCAGGTCCCTTATCGCCTGAAAATCACGTATGCGGAAGCCACTATTATCAAGGATGATCCCTACCGCTTTCCTTCCTTGCTGGATGCCACCGATCTTTATCTGTTCAACAACGGTACACAGGAACAGTGCTGGCGTTTTCTCGGAGCGAATCACCGCGTTTGTGATGATGTCGCTGGAATCATGTTTGCGGTGTGGGCGCCAAATGCCCACAGGGTATCAGTCGTGTCCGATGCCAATCACTGGGACGGGCGTACCCATGTCATGCGCAAACATCCCGGCAGCGGCATCTGGGACATCTTTATTCCTGGCATCCCCACCGGTGCCTGCTACAAGTTTGAACTCATCGGAGCTGATGGTCGTTCCCTCACATTGAAAGCCGATCCTTTTGCCAAACAGATGCAATTAAGACCGGATTCAGCATCCGTGGTTGCTTCTGCCGCCCGCTACGAATGGCAGGACAACGACTGGATGGAATTTCGTCGCAATGTCTCGACTCATGGCGCTCCAGTCAGCATTTATGAGGTACATCCCGGTTCGTGGAAAGTCCGCCCGGAAGAGGGTAATCGCTGGCTCAGCTATCGCGAACTGGCCCATCAACTACTGCCCTATGCGAAGCAGCTCGGCTTTACCCATATACAGCTCATGCCTGTGAGTGAATATCCGTTTGATGGTTCCTGGGGTTATCAACCCATTGGGCTGTATGCTCCGACCCGGCGTTTCGGTGAGCCGGATGATTTTCGTTATTTCGTGGACCAGGCACATCTGATGGGCTTGGGTATCCTGCTGGATTGGGTGCCAGGTCATTTCCCCTCCGATACCCACGGATTGGCGCGCTTTGACGGTACCCACCTTTACGAACATGAAGATGAGCGCAAGGGTAAACATCCCGACTGGGAAACCTGCATCTACAACTACGGACGTGCCGAGGTGCAAAGTTTTCTCATCAGTAACGCCCTCTATTGGCTCGACGAATTTCACATAGATGGTTTGCGGGTTGATGCAGTTGCGTCCATGCTGTATCTGGATTACAGCCGCAAGGAAGGCGAGTGGATGCCCAATCATCTGGGTGGACGCGAGAACATCGAAGCGATTGAATTTCTGCGTAACGTGAATGCGCGCGCCTACTTCAATTTTCCCGGTGTAATGATGATTGCCGAGGAAAGCACAGCTTGGCCTGGTGTTACCAATTTCATCGAACGTGGCGGTCTTGGCTTCGGTTACAAATGGAACATGGGCTGGATGAACGATACGCTGCGCTATTTGTCGCGTGACCCCGTCCATCGCAAGTTTCACCACAATGAAATGACCTTCAGTCTGCTCTATGCCTTCAGCGAAAACTTCATACTGCCCTTGAGCCACGATGAAGTTGTACACGGCAAGCGTTCCATTCTCGATCGTGTCCCTGGTTACGACCAGGACAAATTTTCAACCTTGCGTGCTTACTATGCGTTCATGTGGACACATCCGGGCAAAAAATTGCTGTTCATGGGAGACGAGTTCGCGCAGCGCAAGGAATGGGACCACCAACAAAGTCTGGACTGGCATTTATTGGAGCAGTTGCCACACCAGGGCGTCAGCAACCTGATAGCAGATCTCAATCTTCTGTATCGTTCCTGTCCTGCACTTTACGAACTGGATCATTCTCCCGAAGGCTTTGAGTGGGTAGATGCCGACAATTATCTGCAATCGGTATTCATCTTCCGGCGCAAGAGCAGGGTTAGTCGCGAGCAACTCCTTGTCGTGGTGAACATGACGCCAATGGCGCATCCTCATTATCGCATCGGGGTTCCTGCACCCGGCTTCTACCAGGAAAAAATCAATACCGACGCAGTACACTACGGGGGTAGCGGACAGGGAAATCTGGGCGGAGTACAAGCAGAAGACATCGCCTCCCATGGCTGTAGCTGGTCACTCCCTCTCACCCTGCCGCCCTTGAGTGCCTTGGTGTTTTCTGCAGACGTTTACTGAATCAGGCCCCAGAGTCTTTTTATGCCAGCCACACCCCGAATCAGAACAGGAACTACGCACCGGTTAGGCAGCACGGTAAGTGGGAGTGGTGTGAATTTTGCGTTGTACTCTGCGCATGCCGAGCGGGTCGAATTGTGCCTGTTCAGTGCCGATGGCAGCAGGGAAGAGGCGCGTCTTGCCCTGCCGGATGTAACTAACCAGGTTTGGAACGGCGTTGTCGACGGATTGGAGCCTGGCACCTTGTATGGCTATCGTGTTTATGGCCCGTATCAGCCTGATTTCGGTTTACGCTTCAATCACCACAAACTGCTG
>JBIIWM010000161.1:0-6740 GCA_044338875.1 Pseudohongiellaceae bacterium
AGCGGATCCATCACGCCATGACATTGGTTGCACGAGGGTTGCTCGCGGTGCTTCTCAAGACGCTGGCGCAGCGTGGTGATTGCAGCGCCCGGCGGACGCGTGTCCAGATCGGTTTCAACGCCTGCAGGCGGTGCGGAGGGCGGTGTGCCGATCAGGGTTTCCAGGATATACGCACCACGCAGTACCGGTGAGGTGCGATTCGGATAGGATGTCAGCAACAACAAGCCGCCTTTGCCGAGCAAGCCCCAGCGCCGTTCATCGACAAGGTCGATGCGTCTGAACTGGGAACCACGCACACTCTCGATACCGTAATGACGCGCCAGGCGCTCATTAAGATAAGTATGCTTGGCATTCAGCAGATCGAGCACGCTGCGGTCATCGCGCAGGATGCTGTCGACAAACAAGGCCATCTCCTGCTTGAACGCGGCCTTCAGATCCTTGTCGAATTCAGGGAACAGACGCGGGTCCGGATCAATGGATTCGATGTCGTTGATCTTCAGCCATTGGAACGCGAAGTTTTCGGTCAGTGCGCTGGCACGCGGATCGGCCAGCATGCGCCGCACCTGTTCCTGCAATACCCGTGAATCCTTGAGCTGGCCCGCTTCGGCCACATTCAAAAGTTCTGCATCAGGCCCCTGGCTCCAGAGGAAAAAGGCCAGACGGGAGGCAAGTTCAATGTCAGTTACCGGAAACGCTTGTCCCGCGACCGCATCTTCTGGCAGCGGCTCCGCGCGATACAGGAACTTGGTCGATGCCAGCATCGCCATGATCGATTTCTGAATGCCGGTTTCAAAACCGCCTTGCGCTTGTCCGGAATCGTAAAAGCCCATCAGCGTGCCCAGGTCATCTTCGGTTAGCGGGCGTCTGAATGCCTGACGTGCCAGCGTCGACATGATTTGTTCGGCGCAGGGACGTTCGGCATCGTTGTTCTCGGGATAGCAGCTGAAAATCTTGCTGCGGCTCGGCACGCCGTCCAGTCCCGCAGGATTGAACGGTCCCAGGGCCTTGAAGCCTGTCACCAGCGGAATGTTGTCCATGCCTTCGCCAGGGCTGAGGTGATCCACGATGCGATCAGACTCGGCAAACGTGCGCGCGACAAACGCCGCTCCAATCGTGTGGTGGCCAGCCTTGACGGGCAGGCGAATTTTGGCAAAACGGTTTTCAATTTCGGTAATGGCGGGTTGCTGCAACAGATCCACGGCATCGGTATCGGCCTTGCCACCGAGGGAGGTGGTGTACACCTCTTCGCCGTCCAGGGTCAGGATAAAGCGATGCTCTGACTCGAGCCACCAGGTCGGATAGGAGCGATGCAGCGATCCTTCCTGCGATGCAATGCTGGCAGTGAATTCGTATTCACCATCGGCGGGGAAATAATGTTCGGCTGCAAAGCCGCCGCGGGTGCCCATCGGCAAGCCGTCCACATGACGATACTGGTTCGCCAGGCTGGGCGCTTCGAAGGAGGCCTGATCGGGTGCAGGGGCCGCTTCGCCGACGGCCTTGATGCTGATCGCGCGCGCAGCCGACATGTATTGTTCGAGGAATGCAGGCGAAACCTGCAGCACGTTGGCAACGTTATCAAAGCCGTCGCTGACGGTATCGGGCGGCAGCAGTGCCTCCGCGTCTACTTGTACGCCGAGAATCGATTCGAGCGATGCCGCGTATTCCTTGCGATTCAAGCGATGCACGGCAATGTGGCCGGGATTGGAACCCTCGGCGGCCGCCAGCGTATCCAGATAGCTTTCCATATGGGCCACGAAGCCATCGATCACTTTCTCTTCGGGGCGGTCATTGCCGGGAGGGGGCATCAAGCGGCCGCGCATTTTGCGGATGGCTTTCTCAAACACTGCCTTGTTGGTGGCCACGTCAGCCGGAGCCAGCGTATCGAAGGCGAGGCTGCCCGCCCAATCTTCGGTGTTGTGGCAGCCCACGCAGTACTGATTCAGCATGTCCCACTGGGTTTCCAGCTCGTGAAGTTCACGCAGGGCAGGGGCCTGTGCCTCCTCAGCGGCTGCCAGTGCCAGCGGGGTCAAGGCGAATCCGGCGAGCAAGGAGCCGTACAGCAGGAATTGGCGCGTAACAGGTTTGCTCATCAGATATATCCACCCATGTCGTAGGTATGCGCCCACATGCCCCGGTAGGTTTCGAGTACAAACTCGGTGGGGTCGCCCCAGGCGGCATCGTAGTCTGCGGTAACACCGGCCTGTAGCAGTTGTTGCGCGTTAAGTCCTTGTCTTGTAAGAACTTTCATTTTTTCATAGAGGTCTGCCAGCATGTCGTGCTGGGCCTGCAAGTCTGCTTTCGTCAGCGCCGGACCGCGGTCAGGCACGATGATGGTATTGGCATCGGCCTTCTCCAGCAGGATCTGGTTGGCGTTCAGCAAGCCACCGATCCAGCCGCCGGTGGCAATATCGGTAATCGGGTACTTCTTGTGGCTCAGCAGGCCGCCGGCTACCAGCACGTTGCTGGTCGGGAAATAAAGGTAGCTGTCGCCATCAGTATGCGCCTGCCCGGGATGGCTGTATTCAACGGTTTCGCCTCCCAGATCAAGCTGGCCGGAGGTATAGAAGGTGGTATCGGGCCAGGCAGCCTCTGGCCTGGGCTTGAAGGCCTGCTGACGCCACTCCACGGCAAACTCGGCACCGAGCCACAGTTTGGTGTTTTCATGGGCAATGATGCTGGCACCGCGGGCACGAATGGCCTCGTTGCCGCCGGTATGGTCGGCATGCCAGTGGGTATTGAACAGCGTGGTGATCGGGCTTGCGCCAGACAGCTCATCCACGCGTGCCAGCAAGTCTGTAACTCTACTGGTTTCGCCACTGTCAATGAGAGTAAGTCCCCGCTCACCTTTGAACACCACGACATTGCCACCGGCGCCAGTAATCAGGCTGATCCGGTCAGCAAGAGGCTGAACGCCCAGGGTTTCAGTGTTCTGGGCCCTGCCGATAGCGGGCCATCCGAATGCCGTCAGGCAGGTGGTTGCCGCAAGTCCTTGCAGGAATATGCGGCGTTTTGCAGTCAAGTTTTTCATGGGCCAAATTTATCACGGAAAGTACGCAGCAAAAGTGCACGCGTGCAGAAAACACAAACAGTTATAGTGATACGGCAGACTGGGCTATATTCGCCTTTCCGGAGGAACCCACCATGAAAAAACTGTTGCTGCCGCTGTTGTTCGTGTCCACCTGCGCCCAGGCGCACCATGGCATTGCCAATTTCAACCTGAACATTGATGTCGAGATCAGCGGCACCATTAGCGACATCGCCTTCGTGAATCCGCATTCGTGGATCTACGTGGACGTTACCAATGCCGATGGCAGTGTCAGCAACTGGAAGTGTGAACTGCGCGCCGCTACCGTGTTGCGCCGATCCGGCTGGTCGAAGGAAATGTTCGAACTGGGCTCCGAAGTCACCATTAACGGCTCACCCGACCGCTTCGACGAGAATACCTGCTACATGGGTTCCATCCAGTTCGCCAACGGCAAGAGCATGGACCGCTATGGCCAGCTGGTCGAAGCCGAGTTGGACCTGAGCCACGCAATCGAACTCAAGCGCCTGCCCAATGGCAATCCGGATATAAGCGGTGACTGGGCCGCAGAACAAGTCGTGATGACCGACCCCAAGGGTCAAAGTGGTGCCTTGCTGCCGGTCAGTGTCGCGACCAAGATGAATTCCGGCGATGTTCCCACCGGTGGTCGAGCGTTCCCGGGTTCGCGTGGCACGCCCGAATCGTTTACCGATGATCCGCTCGCCACCACCTGGCAACGGCCCTCGCTGTTACCGCTGACTGCCGCCGGCCAAGCGGCAATCGCCGATTTCGACGGATCCTCCACCGACAACCCGCGCCTGCGCTGCGAAACCACCAACATCATTTTCGACTGGGATTTCGACAACCCGATCAACCAGGTAAAACAGACCGGGAACGAAATCACGCTCACCTATGGCCTGATGAATCTGGTGCGCACCATTCACTTGGATCAAGCGACGTTTCCTGCCGACATTGAACCTGCCCGCAGCGGTTATTCCATCGGACGCTGGGACAACGATGTACTCATCGTGACCACGCGCGGCTTCCTGCCCGGTATCTTGTCAGCCGACACCAACACACCGCACAGCGGCGAGCTGCAAGTGACCGAACGCTTCAGCCTCGACCTCGAGAACGGCGCACTGGTACGCGAATATGAAGCGGTGGACCCTCTGTACTTCGAAGGCACCTACAGCGGCCGCAATCGCCACTACGTGTCCAATCTGGCATACGAACCCTACAACTGCGACGACCGCTCCTTCCGCTCCGACCTCTAAAAATCAAGGGGTCGAAAAATCAAGGGGTCGGAGTAACTTGATAAATGAAATCAAGGGGTCGGAGTAACTTGATGCTCCTATGCCCGAAAGGTGCTTGAGTAAAGGGTTAGTCTGAGGTTTTACAGTGGTGGCGCTGGAGGCATTATGCTTGCAGATACAGAACATCAGCACGCTGCGCCGGGCCTGAAAGATCCTGTCTGTGGCATGGATGTGGACAGCAGTTTACCGCACCATCATCAACACAAAGGGCAGGACTACTATTTCTGCAGCGCGCATTGCCTGAAAAAATTCAGCAGCACACCAGATGCTTTTCTTGCTCCCAGGGCCGCGCTCAAGCCGGAAGAAAACAACAAGGCCTGGTACACCTGTCCCATGCATCCGGAGGTGCGTCAGCAAGGGCAGGGCACCTGTCCCAAATGCGGCATGGCGCTGGAACCGGAAACGGTCAGTGACAGCGACGAGGAAAATGCGGAGCTGACTGATTTCAAGCACCGTTTCTGGTGGACACTGCCGTTCTCGTTGACTGTATTCATTCTCGCGATGTTCGGACATGACCGTGCGTGGGTGCCCCTGCATTGGCAGAGCTTGATTGAGCTGGCGCTGGCAACTCCGGTGGTGCTGTGGGCAGGTATGCCTTTCTTCGTACGTGGTGTGCAGTCCATACAGCATCGCAGTCCCAACATGTGGACCTTGATTGGCATCGGCACCGCCGCAGCCTATCTGTACAGTGTGATTGCTACTTTTATCCCTGGCGTGTTTCCGCATTCCTACTCTGCGCATGGCCGCGTGGCGGTTTATTTTGAAGCCGCAGCGGTAATTGTTTCCCTCACCTTGATGGGGCAGCTGTTTGAGTTGAATGCACGTGCCAGAACTTCGGCGGCCATTCGTGACTTGCTCAAGCTCGCACCCAAAACCGCGCGCCGCATTAACTCTGATGGCAGTGAAGCTGATGTGCAGGTGGATGCAATTCAAGTAGGTGATCGCTTGCGCGTGACGCCGGGTGAAAAAATTCCGGTTGATGGAGTAGTGGAGTCAGGCAGCAGCGCCGTGAATGAATCGATGCTCACGGGTGAACCCATCCCGGTCAGCAAGCGCGTGGGTGACAAAGTGATTGGTGCCACGCTTAATACCAGCGGCGCACTGGTGATTCGCTCTGAGCATGTGGGCGCGGACACCATGCTCGCGCAAATCATCCATCTGGTCGCGCAAGCCCAGCGCTCCAAAGCGCCGATGCAAAAATTTGCCGATGTCGTGGCGGGCTATTTTGTCGTGGGTGTTGTGGCGACTGCGCTGCTCAGTTTCTTGCTATGGGGCTGGTTGGGGCCGGAGCCAAGTTGGGTGTATGGGCTGATCAGTGCCGTGTCCGTGCTGATTATTGCGTGTCCCTGTGCGCTGGGGCTGGCTACGCCCATGTCAATCATGGTGGCGACCGGCAAGGCTGCCACTCAAGGCATCCTGTTTCGTGATGCGGCGGCGATCGAAGCGCTGCGTGAAGTGGATACGCTGGTCGTGGATAAAACCGGCACTCTTACCCTCGGCAAACCTGTGCTGAAAAGCGTGTATCCGGTGCAGCCATATACCGACGCAGAAGTATTGTTGCTGGCCGCCAGTCTCGATCAGGGCAGCGAGCATCCGCTGGCACGCGCCATCGTGCAGGCTGCCAACGAACGCAAGCTGCACCTGGAGCGCGTGGAAAACTTTGATTCTGCGTCAGGCATCGGTGTCAGTGGTGTAGTGGCAGGCAAGCACTTGCTGCTGGGCAATACGGTGTTTCTGCAACAGAACAAGGTTGATGTCGTCCCATTGTTGCCGCAGGCGAATCAGTTGCGTGCCCAGGGCGGTAGCGTGGTATTTCTTGCGATTGATGGCAACGGTGCCGGACTGTTAAGCATTGCCGATCCCATCAAGCCCAGCTCTCAGGCCGCAATCAAATTGTTGCAGCAGGGTGGTTTGCGCATCGTGATGGCGACTGGTGATGGCGAGATCACGGCCAAGGCAGTGGCGCAGGAACTGGGTATCGATGAAGTGCACAGTGAGGTTACACCTTTACGCAAACTGCAGTTGGTAGAGGCATTGCAGGCAAAAGGTTGCAAGGTAGCCATGGCTGGAGATGGCATCAACGATGCGCCAGCGCTGGCCCAGGCTTATGTCGGTATCGCAATGGGCACAGGCACGGATGTCGCGATGAGCAGTGCACAGCTCACGCTGGTGAAAGGCGACTTGCGTGGCATTGCGCTTGCTCGCCAGCTGTCCGAACTCACCGTACGCAATATGCGCCAGAACCTGTTGTTCGCCTTGTTGTACAACGGCATTGGAGTGCCAGTCGCGGCAGGGGTGCTGTATCCCGGCTTTGGGCTACTACTGTCACCAATGATTGCAGCCCTGGCCATGAGCTTCAGCTCAGTGTCTGTTGTCACCAACGCACTACGCCTCCGACCCCTTGA
>JBIIWM010000215.1:0-4933 GCA_044338875.1 Pseudohongiellaceae bacterium
AATTGAGCACGACGACCGACGCATTCTCGATGCGCTCGTCCAGGATATCGGCGCAGCGCAATTCGACGGGAATGCCCGCAGGATTTTGCTCCAGCACTGCCTGAAAGCGGGTCAGCATGGCCGCCGACGTGTCGATGGCCACGATACGGCAACCCGGCGCCTTGACCTGCTGACGCATCGCGAGGCTCGCGGCACCCAGTGAACACCCGAGGTCGTAGCACACCGAGTCGGCTTGCGCGTAACGTTCTGCAAGCGTGCCGATCATGCTGACGATGGTGCCGTAGCCAGGCACCGAGCGATTGATCATGTCGGCAAACACCGAGGCGACACGTTCATCGAAAACGAAGGACGTGACCTTGTCTTCATGCAGGTAGATGGTGTCGCGCTCAGACATGGGGAATTTGCTTCAACAGAAATCTCTTCAACAGAAAGCTCCTCAGCAGAAAGCTGCTCGACAGCAAGGACCGCAGCCGCCTGCTCAGGCGAACTCCGCCTGCGTGTGTCCCGCCTGCACCAGGGCCTGGCGGATCCTGTTGGCGGTACCCGCGAGATTTTCCGGCGTCTCTGGACGCTGTTTGCTGAAGTCCATGTCGGCCATGGTGTCGATCGGAATCAGATGAATGTGGGTGTGCGGCACTTCCAGCCCGATCACGGTGACACCCACACGCTTGCAGGCAACGGTCGCCTTGATGGCTTTGGCCATGTGCTGGGCTACGTGCATCAGATGCGCGGCCACTGCTGGCGGCACATCATCCCAGTGATTCACTTCCTGATTCGGGATTACCAGCAGATGGCCTTCACGAATCGGCTGAATGGTCAGGATGCAGAAACAGTGTGCGTCCTTCCACAGGAAATGACCTGGCAGTTCGCCGGAGAGAATTTTGGTGAATATGCTGGCCATGGCGCCGTTACCGGAAAAATTGAGGGCGCCAGTGTATTGCACCGGGTATTGCTTCGGCTACTCCCGTGCGGGCACGACATGTCGTGCGCACATCAAATGTCGTCCAGCGGCAGCGCCGTGGTGCTGACGACCTGGCGCAGCACGAAACTTGAATGCACATCGCTCACCCCCTGGATACGGGTGAGCTTGTTGAGCAGGAAGTCCTGGTACTCCTCCATGTCCTTCACCAGCACTTTCAGCTGATAATCCGCCGACTGCCCGGTGATGAGGATGCACTCCAGCACCTGCGGCCAGGTCTTGATGGTGCTTTCAAACAGCTCGAAGCGATCAGGGGTGTGGCGGTCCATGCTGATCTGTACCAGTGCCGTCAGCTTGAGGCCGAGCGCAGAGGCATTGAGCTGGGCGTAATAGCCGCGTATCAACCCCGCTTCCTCCAGCTGACGCACCCGGCGCAGACAGGGGGACGCAGACAAGCCCACCTTGTCCGCCAGTTCAAGGTTGCTGATGCGGGCGTCGTTTTGCAGTTCTTCCAGTATGCGCTTGTCGATACGGTCCAGTTGCACGGCTTGCTCTCCCGGGACTCACCCAGATCTTCATAATTCTACTTAATTTTCATTATTTGGCATTATATGCCTTATTTAATATATTTATTAGCACGTAAATCCGTTCTATCAAGATTATAAGCCATCTTCGCAATTTCATTTGCCCCTGCCTCCAGTACACTGCGCAGCCATGAAAGGGCTACCCGTGAAAGGCCTGCCCGTCCTGAAAGCACCCAACGTTCAACGCAGGAGACCGCCATGAGCACCTACAACCACACCAAGTACAAGCCTTTCGCGCCCGTGAGCCTGAAAGACCGCACTTGGCCAGACCAGGTCATCCGCAAGGCGCCCATCTGGTGCAGCGTAGACCTGCGCGATGGCAACCAGGCCTTGATCGAGCCGATGTCGGTGGCCCAGAAGAAACTGATGTTCGCGCTGCTGGTGGATGTTGGCTTCAAGGAAATCGAAGTGGGCTTTCCGGCCGCCTCGCAACCTGACTTCGATTTCGTGCGCTACCTGATCGAAGAAAAAGTGATCCCTGATGATGTCACGATCCAGGTGCTGACCCAGGCGCGCCCCGAATTGATCGCGCGCACCTACGAGGCACTGAAAGGTGCCAAGCGTGCAATCGTGCATCTGTACAACTCCACCTCCATCGTCCAGCGCGAGAAAGTATTCAAGCTCGACAAGGCCGGCATCAAGGCCATCGCGATCAAGGGCGCGCAGGAAGTATTGCGCGGCGCGCAACAGGCACCGGAAACGGATTGGCGTTTCCAGTACTCGCCTGAAAGCTTCACCGGTACCGAACTGGAATATGCCGTCGAGGTATGCGATGCAGTGAATGCCGTGTGGCAACCCACGCCGGCGCGCAAGACCATTATCAACCTGCCAGCTACCGTCGAGGTGTCGACCCCCAATGTGTATGCCGACCAGATCGAATGGTTCTGCCGTCATGTCCAGAAGCGCGACTCCATTATCATCAGCCTGCACACGCACAATGACCGCGGCTGTGGCGTGGCGGCCTCCGAGCTCGGCCTGATGGCCGGCGCCGACCGTGTAGAAGGCACCTTGCTGGGCAATGGTGAACGCACCGGCAACCTCGACATCGTCATCATGGGCATGAACATGTACAGCCAGGGCATCGACCCGACGCTGGACTTCAGCGACATGGATCGCATCACCTCGGTCGTACGCGAGTGCACCCAGATTGATGTGCATCCACGCCAGGCATATGCGGGCAGCCTGGTATTTACCGCGTTTTCCGGCAGCCACCAGGATGCGATCAAGAAATGCCTGGACCTGTACGAGGAAGGCTCGACGTGGGAAATTGCCTATTTGCCGATCGATCCGCGTGATGTCGGCCGCACGTACCAGGACGTCATCCGCGTCAACAGCCAGAGCGGCAAGGGTGGCGTGGCGTACGTGATGGAAAGCAAGTACGGCTACCAGCTGCCACGCTGGCTGCAGATCGAGTTCAGCCGCATCGTGCAGAAAGAAGCCGAGAGCAGCGGACTGGAAGTATCGCCGGAACGCATCTGGACCTTGTTCCAGTCCGAATACCTGAAGCCGGCCTTGCCACTGACGCTGACCGCATTCTCCATCGAGAAAACCGACATGGAGCGCATCAAGGGCTCGATCGAACTGGATGGCAAGACCTTTGAAGTACAAGGCAAGGGCAACGGCATGCTCGAAGCGTTTGTGAACGCGCTGCAAACCACCTTCGGCATGGAGCTGAAGATCCTGGAATATGGTGAACATGCGCTCAGCCAAAGCGCCAACGCGGAAGCGGTGACCTACCTGCAATTGAAGCATGAAGGCGATCGCTTCACCGGTATCGCGATCGACAAGGACATCGTGACCTCGTCGGTGAATGCGCTGCTGAATGCGGTCAGCCAGGTCTTGCACAACCGGCGCCAGCAAGCGGCCTGAGCAACACGGTGAATGAACCGCAAGCGGCACCCTGATCAGGAGTGCCGCTTTTTTTGCGCCTTGCTTTTACGCCCAAGGCAGCCCTGGTTTTTTGTTGTGAGCGATTTTTCTTTTCTATACCATCAACGTGCAATCCCAAACGCACCTCCCCAATGCCATCGCCATTTTTCCCGAACCTCTCGCACGTGCGGAAAGACTGAACCTGATATGTGGCAACCAGAACAACTGACAAAACTGGCCAATATGCGCATGCCCTTCGGCAAATACCAGGGGCGCCTGCTGATGGACTTGCCGGAGAACTATTTATTGTGGTTTGAGCGCAAGGGCTTTCCCTCTAGCGAATTGGGCGGACTCTTGCATCTGATGCTTGAAATTGACAGAAATGGCCTTAAAAACCTGCTGAGCCCGTTAAGAAATGGCTAAAGCAAATCTTGAAATTCCCACAATGCCATTTTCCTACGAACTAAAGCGTAGCAGACGTAAAACATTGGCGCTTTACGTAAAAAGTGGGAATGTGGAGGTCAGATCACCCCTTAAAGCACCCAATTATTGGATAAAATCCTTCCTTCAAGAGAAAACTCCGTGGGTTTTGGAGCAGCTTGTACTCCAGCGCGCCAAGCTGCGCGAGCGCCTTGTGATCGCCGACAACCGCCACGTCCCCTTCCTGGGCAAACCGCGCCTGATCCAGGTGATCATTAGTGACCGCCAACAAAAAGTAGTGCTGAAAGGCGATGAGCTGCACATGCATGTGCAGGTAAAAAACCGCGACAACCTGGAGAAGCTGTTCAATGCCTGGCTGCTGGAGCAGGCGAAGGAATACATGGCCACGCAGACGATCAAGTACGCCAGGCTGCTGGGCGTGGAACGCAAACTCACCGACGTGGTGTTTCGCAAGACCAGGACCAAGTGGGGGCACTGCTGCCAGGATGGCGTGATTCAATACAATTGGCTGGCGATGATGGCGCCACGCGAAGTCGTGAACTATCTGATCATTCACGAGACCTCACATCTGCGGCACCTGAATCACAGCCAGAAATTCTGGGACACCGTGAAAAGCCTGTGCAGCAACTACAAAGAGCTCAAGACGTGGCTGACCGACAACGGCCATCGGTTCTGGACCAATCCGACACCCTAGGGCCACGAGGCCTTATTCAGTCCGTTCGAACATCAGATCCCAGACACCGTGCCCCAGATTCTGCCCGCGTTTTTCAAACTTGGTCAGCGGCCGATCGTGCTCGGTAGCCCACGTCCCCTCCCCCATGCAATTCCGGAAGCCTGCTGCCTCCGACAACACCTGCATCATTTGACTGGCATAAGGCTCCCAGTCAGTCGCCAGATGCAAGACGCCACCGATAGCCAGCTTCTTGCGCAACTCCTGCACGAACTCCGCCTGGATCATGCGCCGCTTGTGATGCTTGGTCTTGTGCCAGGGATCCGGGAAAAAAATCTGGATGCGCGCGAGCAAGCCATCGGCAAGCGCCTGCTGCAACACATCCTTGGCGTCAGCCTTGTAGATGCGCAGATTTTGCAACCCGGCGGCCTGCGCCAGCCTGAGGACATT
>JBIIWM010000018.1:0-20772 GCA_044338875.1 Pseudohongiellaceae bacterium
CTGCACGTGGAGAATCTGGAAGAATTCAAGCGCGGCGGCAAGAATTGGGTGAGCTTTGACCTCCATCCCGACATCCACAATGTCGATCTGGGGGTGCGTATTACCACACGGGTGAAGGGACGCAAAAAAGTGAAAAGTTCAACCGCCGAACTGGAGCACCGTATCGTGATCGATACCACCCTGCGGCTTGCAGGACAGGAATGGATCATCAAGTTAACACTTACTAACCGTGCAGAGATGACTTACCCGATGCTGCTGGGCCGCGAAGCCATGCAGGGCCGCTTTCTGGTCAACCCCTCGCAGGAACATTTGCTCAGCGGCAAGAAAAAACCTCGCCAAGGGCCAACCTCTACCACCAGAAAATCAGCAGGCCTGACCCCCTGATTTGCAGATTTGCCCCGGCCTCTGCTTTTTTGTGATAATGCGCGCCCTTTCCTGTTACCGCGGGTAACAGGTTGAACCAAAACCAACATTGACTGCTGCCTTCTGTGGCGAGTCCCGGGATATGACATCGTGCAAACACTGATGCTGAAAGCCAAACTGCACCGAGCCTGCGTGACGCACTCGGAGCTGGACTACGAGGGCTCCTGCGCCATCGACAGCAACCTGCTGGACGCTGCCGGAATCCGCGAATACGAGCAGATCCAGATCTACAACCTGGCCAACGGTGAGCGTTTCACCACTTATGCCATCCGCGCCGAGGCTGGCTCCCGCGTGATCTCCGTCAATGGCGCCGCTGCGCACAAGGCCAGTGTGAGCGATCGTGTGATCATTTGCGCCTATGGCAGCTACACGGAAGCGGAACTGCTCAATCACAAGCCCAAGCTGGTGTATCTGGACGAGCAAAACCACATCACCCGCACAGCCAATGCCATTCCGGTGCAGGCGGCCTGAGGTACTGACTGGGCAATGATCCGGCAAGGGCAAGCCAGGGTCCAGTCGCTGCCGCGCGCTCTTCCGGCCTTTACTTGGGTCCGGGCTAACCGCTAACTTTACTCCTTGTGCCTGCCATGCGACTGACCCCAGGAGTGCCCGTGACCAGCCCCGCCCAATATCCCGTCAGCCCAGCATTGAAGGGCAAGACCCATCTCGACAAGGCACGCTACGAAGCCCTGTACCAGGAGTCGATTGAAACTCCCCATACCTTCTGGCCCAGGATGGCCGGCGAGTTCCTGCGCTGGGAGCAGCCGTTTACCAAGGTATACGAAGGCGACTTGCCCCGGGGCGATGCCCAGTGGTTCCTCAACGGCAAACTCAATGTCAGCGTCAATTGCATCGATCGGCATCTGCCGCAGCGCGCACAACAGGTCGCCATCCTGTGGGAGGGCGATGAGCCTGGCGTCGAGCGCAAGATCACCTTTCAGGAACTGCACGATGAAGTAAGTCGCCTGGCCAATGTGCTGAAGCGGCGCGGTGTGGAAAAAGGCGATCGCGTCTGTATCTACATGCCAATGATCCCGGAAGCGGCCTTTGCGATGCTGGCTTGTACGCGCATAGGCGCGGTGCACTCCGTAGTATTTGGCGGATTCTCCGCGGAAGCACTCAGTAGTCGCATTGTTGATGCTGACTGCCGCGTGGTGATCACTGCCGATGAAGGCTTGCGCGGTGGCAAGCACATTCCGCTGAAAGCCAATACGGATGAAGCCTTGCAGAAATGCCCGCATGTACACACCGTGGTGGTAGTGGAACGTACGGGCAAAAAGGTCGGCTGGGAATCCGGGCGCGATCTCTGGTATCACGAGGCAACTGCACAGGAAACCAGCAACTGTCCGGCAGAACTGATGGACAGCGAAGACCCGCTCTTCATTCTCTATACCTCCGGCTCCACCGGCAAACCCAAGGGCATCCTGCACAGCACCGCCGGTTACCTGCTGCATGCGGCGATGACACACAAATATGTGTTCGATTATCACGATGGAGATATCTATTGGTGCGCAGCCGATGTGGGCTGGGTAACCGGTCACACTTACATCGTGTACGGCCCACTCTGCAATGCGGCCACTACCGTGATGTTCGAAGGGGTGCCGACATATCCGGATTATTCGCGCTTCTGGCAGATTATCGACAAATACCAGGTGAACCAGTTCTACACTGCACCCACGGCGATTCGTGCGCTGATGGCGCATGGTGAGGCGCCAGTGAAGGCAACATCACGCGCATCGCTGCGCATTCTTGGCAGCGTGGGCGAACCGATCAACCCGGAAGCCTGGGAATGGTATTACCGTGTGGTGGGCGATAGCCGCTGTCCGGTGATGGACACCTGGTGGCAGACCGAAACCGGGGGGCACATGATCACCCCCATTCCCGGCGTCACTGACCTGAAACCCGGCTCGGCGACACTACCCTTCTTTGGCGTACAGCCGGCCCTGGTCGATGCGGAAGGGAGGATTCTCGACGGCGCGACGTCTGGCAACCTGGTGCTGACCAGTAGCTGGCCAGCCCAGTTGCGCACCGTATATGGCGATCACCAACGCTGCATTGATACCTATTTCAAAACCTATCCCGGCTTTTACTTTACCGGCGATGGTGCCCGCCGTGACGAAGATGGTTACTGGTGGATCACTGGTCGCGTCGACGATGTTCTGAACGTGAGTGGTCATCGCCTGGGTACGGCCGAAATTGAAAGCGCGCTCGTTTTGCATCCTGCAGTAGCGGAAGCTGCAGTTGTAGGTTATCCCCACGACATCAAGGGCCAGGGCATTTACGTGTATGTAACGCTGATGAATGATGTGCAACCAAGCGAGGCGTTGCGCAAGGAACTTGTCGCATTCGTTGCAAAGGAAATTGGTGCGATTGCAAAACCCGACATCATCCAGTGGGCACCGGGTTTGCCGAAAACCCGCTCAGGGAAAATCATGCGCAGGATCTTGCGCAAGGTGGCCGCGAACGAAGTAGACAATCTGGGCGACACCTCCACACTGGCCGATCCGGGCGTAGTGGAAAACCTGGTGGCGAACCGGCCCGAACACTAATGCCACACCGGCGAACCGGGTATGTCACATGCCTTGTGCCAATACAGCGCAAACAACCGGTCAACAACAAGGGAACCAAGTCATGAACACACAAACCTGGGGCCTTATCATCGGGGGGCTGCTGCCTGCCCTTCTGTTCGGCTTGTCCAATGTGTTTGCCAAGGCAGCCAACAGTGCCGGTATAGGACTGGGCCTCTACATCATCAGCATCGGGGTGTCGGTGGCCGTGGTGGGAACCCTGATCTACCTGTTGCAGCCGGATGATACCTTCTCCATGAAGGCACTGGTGCATACCGCCGGGCTTGGACTGAGCTGGGCCCTTGGCTCTGCCTGCATTGCCTACGCACTGGTCAAACACGGCGCGAAGATTTCCACACTGGTACCGCTGTTCAACATGAACTCTCTGGTCGCGGTGCTGCTCGGACTGTGGCTGTTCGCGGAATGGAAAGACGTCAATGCGCTCAAGCTGCTGGCAGGCGCCGTACTGATCACCGTCGGCGGCACCCTGGTGGCATCAGCCTGAGCCGGAATCACTGCCCGAGCGGCAAACCCTGCAGCATTGCGGCGGGTAGCTCGCCCTTGGATGCGGTATCCCAATGCTCGATAACGCGAGCGTCCTGTATCCGAAACATGTCGAACCACGGCACGTAGTAGGTCACGCCATCATGGACACGATCAGTCTGTAGTACCTGCACCACCAGATCTCCTTCCGCCACCATCGCTACCAGCGGTGCTTCAAGGTACGTTTCAACCGTGCTGTCAGGGCGGCGGGTGAAGTAGTCCTTGAAGCCATCACGTCCGGTAGCGGCGTTCGGATTGTGCTGGATGTAGATCGGATCCAGATAGAGTTCCGCCATTTCCTCGCGTCCACCTTCCGGGATGTGCCGCCACAGGTCAAAGGCCAACCTTTTGTTGGCAAACACTGCGGGCTCGGCATTGCCCAGTTGCGCGTGCTGCGCCAGTCCGGTTATTCCAGCCACCGGCACCGCCTTGTTGTCACCATGGTCTGGCACCGTCTGGCCGGAACGGAACAAATAAGAATCCCAGTGTTCGGCAATGCGCCCGGCAGCAACGCGGAACATCTCGAAATGAGTGGAGGTGTAGGTGGAGCCCGAGCCGTCAGGTTCAGGGTAATGACTCACGAAGGCCATGACCACATAAGGACCTTCAGCCACGATGGTGACGAGCTCAGGGATCAGATCAGGAACCTGGCTCGCGACTTTGGTAGCGCCAAGATGGTTCTTCAAGGCTGCGCGGCCAGTGGGCAGCAAGGGATCATGTTCGATGAAGTCGTCTGCCAGATACTGGTCAGCCTCAGCCACCTGCCCACCCAGGATCAGCGTTCTCCACATATCAAATACAAGGCGTTTGTTGGCAGCGAGCGCCGGCAAAGGACTGTCGAGCAGGCTAATCTGGTCAGGATGTGCAACCACCGGCACTGGCAGTCCCTCAATCAAGGGAGCATGCGGGGGGGCCAGGGATTCAGCCGCCCATGCAGAGACTGTGGTCAACAGCAGGAGGCCGATGGCAGTTCGACTGACGCTGCACGTGCTTGGCATAGGAGAGTCCGCTTTCATGTTATTGGTACAGGGCCAGGCATTACACACTGCCAGAGGTGCAGCTGCCAACACTTCAGGCAAAAATCTTGCTGGATCGTTTAACTGTTTGTGAATATCAGACTTTGGTCTACATTTACACCCGCAGGATAAAAATTGGCAAGGGGGTTTGGTAATGCATAAATTTGTAACGAGTATTCTGGTTCTGGCACTTGTGCTTGGCAGTGCCGCCTGGTTGCTGCCACAAACGCTCGGATTGCAGCAGGAACTCGCGTCCCTCAAGCAAGAGCTTGCCACCTTGCAGCAGCAGGCACAGGCCGCGACGGATTATGTCGACATCGCCAACTTGCAAGCAGCCTACGGCTTCTATGTAGACAAATCACGCTGGGATGATGCCGCTGATCTCTTTGCCAGCGCAGGCACCCTGGAAATAGCCGGGCGCGGCTTGTTCGTCGGCCAGGATCGCATCCGCGCTTATCTGGGCGCCCTGGGCGCACTTGAATATGGCCGTCTCTACAACCACATGCAGCTGCAACCCGTCATCCATGTGGCGAATGATGGCACCAGTGCCAAGGCACGCTGGCGCTCATTCATGCAGGTCGGAAAACTCGGGGAAGAAGCGCGCTGGGGCGAAGCTACTTATGAAAATGAATATGTAAAAGAAGCCGGCATCTGGAAGATCAGCAAGCTGCACAGCTTCATCACCTTCTATGTCGACTACGACCAGGGCTGGAACAAAGGAGCCGTGCAATTGCCGCAGCATCTGGATGCATTGGAGCCCGATGCCGACACGACCATCAAGTATGGTGCTTTTCCTGATGTATTCATTCCCCCTTATCATTACAAGAATCCGGTTACCGGACGCTGAGACCAAACCCCGATGAAAAATCACAGCAAACCATTTGTACTCTTCATTCTGCTGTGCGGAAGCGGAGTACAGGCCTTGTGCGCCGCAGAAAATTCTTCGCCATTGATTGAGTGCGACCGAGCCTGTTTGTACGCCATCGCCGACCAATACCTTGATGCCCTGGTCAAAAAAGACAGCAGTCGGGCACCGTGGGCGCCGCACGTGAAATTTACCGAAAACGGAGTACAGCTGAAAATCGGCGACGGCCTGTGGAATACCATCAATGCCAAGCGCAACTACAACCTGAAACTGGCCGACCCGCAGGAAGGCCAGGTAGCAGTGATTGAAGTGGTGGAAGAGCACGGCTACCCGGCCATACTTGCCGCACGCATCAAGGTAGAAAACCGGCAGATCACCGAAGTGGAGACGGTGTTGTCACGCAAGGTAGACAATGCGCCGTTTCCGGTCACCGAAACCTTGATTACACCCAACCCCCTGTTCGCAGAAGATATTACGCCAGACCAGCGTCAGGCCCGGCCGCGCCTCGTCAGTGTCGCTGACGGTTACTTCGATACCCTGCAACTCAACGACGGCACTCTGTTCACCCATTTCACTGATGACTGTAATCGTGTTGAAAACGGTTTGCTTACCACCAACACGGATATTCCTGGATATGACATTGCCAGACTGGGCTGTGCCGACCAGTTCCGGCTGGGCCAGTACATCTATGACGATCGCCTGCGCGACCGTCGCTATCCCTTGGTAGATGAAGAAAAAGGGGTGGTATTGGCAGCCGGCTTCATGGACCACTCCGGTCGCGTGGTGGATGTGACCTGGACGGACGGGACGAAACAGAAATCGCTGTTTTTCTATCCCCACTCCTTCATCTATCTGGAGCTGTTCAAGATCGAGAACGGTGCGATTCGCCTGGTTGAGTCGGTATTTGCGAATACGACCTACAACACGCCATCGGTATGGTAGCTGGCACTTGCTGCAAACTGGCAAAAAGGGATTCAGTCAAACTATCCCGGCATCCCGACTCACCTCCATACTGCTGACCCCGGTTTTCGGCCTCAGCAGCCACACTTTGATGGCGCAGGCATTACTGATTACTGATGTGCCTGGCAAGACGGCCACCAACCGCGAGTGCGTAGTGCCCTGGCGAGATACTCCCTGGATATCGGTTGGCAAGCCTATTGAGCCAGCACGCCACTGACGTAGGCTGCGACATCACGCCATTGTTCCGGCAGGAAAACTGCACCAAAGGCCGGCATGTTGTTCCTGCCCTTGGCGATGGTCTGGGCGACCAGGTCAAAGTCATTGGACGCCGACAAGTCAGCACCGCCATGCCCGCCCTTGCCGTCCACACCATGGCAAGCCAGGCACGCGGTTTCAAAAATCTGCTGCCCCGAGACGAGATCCGGCGCACCACCTGCCATTTCAATTTCCACCTCAGGCTCCTCGCTGCCGGCAAGGCCAGACTGCTCCATATCGCCCATCAGTGAGAACAACCAGACGCTGTCGCCATGTGCAGAGCCTGCAAGTACGTTGCCTGCGGAGTAGGCCAGTACGTATTGGGTACCGTCATGTTCAAAGACTGTCACTGGCGCATTCATGCCGGCACCCGTCTGGAATTCCCACAGCTTGCTGCCTGTGGCGCTGTCCAGTGCAGTCAGTCGACCATCATTGCGCCCGACAAACACCAGGCCGCCCGCAGTGGCTGTCATGCCGCTGAAACAAGGCTCGCGCAAGTGCTGCTGCCACACGAGTTTATTGGTATGCATATCCACGGCCGCCAGTACACCAAAGTTGTACATCGCCTCACCCAGGAAAATGCCGGCGGTGTAGCGTCCTGGCTCTGGTCTTTCAGCGGTAATTTCAAGACCGGCAAACAGAAAGGGGCGGTCTGAAGCGCAGACATAGGAAAGGCCGGTAACAGGATCATGGGCACTGGGCGGCCAATTGGCGCCGCCGCCAGCGCCCGGGGCAATAGCAAGCGGCTCGGTCCAGTAGGGAGTAAAAATGCGCCCCTCATTAACCAGCGGATAGCCTTCAGGGGAAATGCGCAGCGACTGCGGCACAAACGCATCCCCGACAGGGAATGGCTGTGTGGCAGCCGTGGCTTGCCGGGGCTCTTGTGGCACCGGCTTCTCTTCGATACCGATAAGCGGCGCACCAGTGATACGGTCGAGAATATAAAACCAGCCGGTTTTACCGGCCTGCGTGATGGCTTTGCGTGGCACGCCGCCAATTTCAATATCAAACAACATCACGGGATTGGGTGTATCGTAATCCCAGATATCATGATGCACTTCCTGGAAGTGCCAGCGGTATTCACCCGTATGGACATCAAGCGCCATGATCGAGGTCGTGAACAGGTTGTCGCCGGGGCGAAATGCACCATTGGAGTTTGCGGCGGCATTACCGGTGGAAAAATAAAGCAAGCCCAATCCGGGATCTACTGCAGGAGTGTTCCAGACCGGCGCTCCCCCATGCATCCACAGTTCATTGTCCTGGGACCAGGTCTCGTGACCGAATTCACCGGGCCCCGGAACGGTATAGAAAGTCCACACCAGCGAACCATCCTCGGCATCAAAGGCCTTGATCCTGCCACGGATACCCATTTCACCACCGGCGAAACCGGTAATCACCAGCCCGTCGTAATACAGCGGCGCAGCAGTGATGGTGTAGCCATCTTGCCAGCGTTCAGCCTCAACCGACCACAGCACTGCGCCGGTAGTCTGATCCAGCGCTTTCAACTGGCCATCAAGTTGCCCGACATAAATGCGCCCAGCCCCCATGCCTACGCCCCTGCTGGTCCATCCGCAGCAAACCGTGGTCATTGCAGCTGGAAGTTCAGCACTGTATTGCCACAGGATTCCACCAGTCTCAATGCTGAGCGCGAAGACATCATTGGCACCGGTGATGACATAGGCTACGCCATCATAAACAAGTGGCTGGGCTTCACCGGAATACTGCGGCCCCAGACCGGAGCCGTTCAGGTGCGTACGCCACACACCTTTGAGACCGGCAACGTTGTCCTTGCGGAGTTGCGTCAAGGGCGAATATCGCTGGTTGAAAAGGTTGCCGCCGTTGGTGGGCCAGTTCCTGCCAGGAAGTTGCTGCAATGCAGTACTGCTAAAATCTGCAGAAGTTTGGGCCTGTGCCATCGCAGACAATGCACAACAAAAAAGCAGCAGGAGATGCCGAAAAACAGATGCAACAGGCCCAGGCAAACCCTTGGAACACAACTTCATAACCGGATTTCCACAGGCAAGAGAACGCGAGTGCAGACTTACTCTACGCCAACACTCTCAGTGAAGACAAACGTGCGGGCCTTGCGATTGATCAGCTCACGCAGCAGTGCAAATACCATGGCGCTGCCATTGATCACCACCATGTTGTACTGGCCGAGTTGTTCAGCCAGCTCGTCTCGCACGGTATGCGTGAGCAGTGGCGGCCTGTGTACCGGCTGGGTGCCGACAAAGAGTTCATTGCGTACGCCGCTCAATTCCTTGATGCAGTCAGCACGTTCCGGGATGTTGCCCAGCACCATGCGCAGGCGTTTGCGCAACAGCACCGCATCATGGCGGGTATGCGTATCGAGCAGTATTTCGAGCTGGAACAGAACCAGCAGCACGGTGCGTGCGCTGTATTCATGACGCTGCTCCGCCACTTTCAGCATGGTCAGCAGCACCTTGTTGATGCCTTTGAGGGCCGTATGGGTCTGGCTGACTTCAGTCTGCTCCAGCCACTGCCACACGTGGGCAAACTCCAGTGCTGGTTGCCGGGGCCAACCTTCCTTCTGGCTGTTCCGCACACCGCCGAAAATAACAGAATCGGCGACACCAGCTTCCACCAAATGGGAACCGCTGCCGCTGAAACTGGCACCCAGCATCTGGAAGGAACCCGGCAAGACCAGATTGCTGGCCAGCACCAGCTGTTGCAGGAAGATGGTGGCCACCGCATACGCTTCCATGCCTTCAAGTACCACGCCACCTGCCGCAATGGAAAACTTCAGGCTGCCGGCGAGAGATACACTGGCATCGTTACCATGCGCCTCCCGATAGCCGTCAAAACTGCCCGCGCTGCTCACAGCTTTCTCCATCACGGCCAGTAGTGCCGATGCATCCATACTGACTTCGTACGATTTTACGACGGCCTTGTCGCTGCTCTGGGCAGAAAATTTGCTGGTGCCAAGCTGCGCTGCGATAGTGCGCCACAGTGCCACGATGGCAGCCGAGTCCTGGCTGTTGCCATGCGGGATGGCCTTGGCGATGTTGAGTACGATAGTGCTGCTCATGGTTGGCTCCTTACGACGGACCGCGTTGCGATCAGTCATTGTATCCGGTTATATCGCGGGAATATTGCTGTGCCGCAACTTGCAGCTCATCCCAGGTCAGCAATTTTTCCTTGGCTCCCCTGTATTGCAAAACCGATTCCGCATTGGTCATCGCAAAGTGCAAACAGTCGCGTAACGACATGCCACGAATATGGCAGGTGGTAAACGTGGACGCGAAGGCGTCGCCCGCACCAGTAGTCTCGGCAATCTTCAAATCCGGATGCGGTTTGGCCCAAAGGCCTGCGCTGCCGTCCCAGGCCCAAGCCCCTTTTGCGCCGTCAGTCACGAGAGTGATTTGGCCGGGCTGTTTCGCCAGCGCCCGGGTCAGTTCGGCGGGGTCCTTGTGTGCTTGCGGATCCAATCCAAGGTACTTGCAGGCTTCTTCCCGGTTCATCACCAGCACTGACACCTTGTCGGTCAGTACTCCAAGTTGGTCATAGCCCAGCGCAGCCTGATAGGAGCTGGGGTTGAACGCCACCTTGAACTTGTTGGCTACAAGCCCGGCTGAGAGGGCGGCAACTACAGTTTGCCAGCTCTGCTCCAGCATGCTCGCGAGATATACCCAAGGGCTCTCGATCTGCGGCATATCCTCGGGCTGCATGAAGTTGTTGATGCCCTTGAAGGCCAGGATAGTGCGGTCATCACGCAGGCCATTGAGGATGATCGAGGCACCGCTCTGACCTTCGCGTTTGCCAATAAACGTGATGCCCTGCTGCCCGAGGTAATCCACGATGTAATCACCGTTCAGATCAGTGCCGATCTTGCCCAGATAGGCTGTTTTCAATCCAAGCCTGGAAAAGGCTACTGCGGTGTTGGTACCACCGCCGCCTGTGGAAATATTGAATTCATTTATGAGGATTTTTTCGCCCATCGGAAACGCGAGCAATTCAAGCGAGGTGGTTCGGGTATCAATTCGAATCAGTTCCGAATCGGTATCGGCAAAATAATCGACGGTAGCGCTGCCGATAGCAGTGATGTCATACGTCATGTCGATCCAGTTTTTTTCTCAAATGCATGAATTCAAAAGGCTTCGTTCAATTTCCGTATTCGGTGCCATCCTCGGTCCGGATGGTGCGCAGGAAAAACTTGTTCGGATCTTCCAGCAAGGGCGAACCCACTGTGAATACTTTCGAGCCCGGCTTGACCTTGTCTGGCGTAACACCGCCGCGGACCAGCATGTTGGCCGGAGCTCCTTCAATAAAATGCACGATCTTTTCATTGCCATCGACATCAGTGGTCTTGATGACCATCTCGATATGCGGGTTGCGGAATTTGATGGACTCCACCACTCCCTCGAATTCGATTTTGGTCTGGAAATCGAAGATGGCAAAGGAATGATGGGCAGCGACAGCCCCCGCCCAAGCCAACATGCCTGTGAGTACTGCTATGCGCGAATACAGTTTCATCGGTTATCCCCCCGGACAGTGGCAGCAAAATAAGCTTTCTGGATTCAAAACAAGCTTTATGGATTATTGTACCCACAAGCGTAGCAAACCTGCTGCTTAACCGACAGGCCTACAATCACCGTGCACTTGACTTGGGTCAGGAGTCAGCCTCGTCCGATAAAGGGCATCTTGGTCGCCATTACTGTCATGAACTGCACATTGGCCTCGGGAGGCAGGTTGGCCATGTAAAGCACGGCTTCAACGACATGTTTGAGGTTAAATACCGGCTCTGGCTTGCGCTCCCCATTGGCTTGCAGCATGCCTTGGGTAAAGCTTTGGGTCATGTCAGTGAGCACATTGCCAATGTCGATCTGGCCGCAGGCAATATTGAAGTCACGTCCGTCCAGCGCCAGGCATTTGGTCAGTCCGGTGATTGCATGCTTGGTCATGGTATAGGGCACGGTGCGCGGACGCGGCGTATGGGCGGCAATCGAGCCATTGTTGATGATGCGGCCGCCCTGGGGTTGTTGCTTGCGCATCGCGGCAAAGGCCGCACGGGCGCAGTTGAAGGCACCGCCGATATTGACTGCTACCGTTTGCTCCCACGCAGCGAGTGGAATTTCGTCGATGGTGCCAGCCGGTCCCATGATGCCGGCATTGTTGAACAGCAGATCCACTCGACCGAAGCGCTCTACTATCTGACTGAACGCTGCATCGACATCGTGTGCCTTGCTCACATCACAGGCCAGCGCCAGGGCAGTGGCGGGAACTGGCCCCGCGGTCTTTATCGCAGCGTCCAGCGTTTCCTGATGGCGTCCCATGAAGACAGTAGTCCAGCCCGCCTGCAACAAGGCGACAGCACAGGCCTTGCCGATGCCACTGCTGGCACCGGTGACAACGGCAACTTTGCCGGGCTCATTCATGCTCATGGGAGACTTGTTCATCCAGCACGCTGCGCACCGGCAGCGACAGTGTCTGCGTACTGCCATCGGCAAATTGCAGCGTAAGTTCAACCTGCTCGCCCGGTTTCGGAGCTTGTTGCAGCTGCATCAGCATCAGGTGCATGCCGCCGCTTTCGAGGACCAATTCGCCCTGGGCGGGAATGGTGGCACTGCTCACATGTTGCATGTGCAGCATGCCATCGTGATTCATGGTGGTGTGCAGCATCACGCTGCCTGCCACAGGAGAAACCGCACCGACAAGCTCTACCGCAGCAGTGCCGGGATTTTTCAGGGTCATGTATGCAGAGGTGTTGTCGACGCCGGGAGGCAAGCCGCGCACATAAGCATTTTCTGCCACGAGCTCCGCGAGTACCGGTGTCGCCAGACTCATGGCCAGTATCGTGGACAGGAGTTGTTTGAACAGTGTCATGAGAGCCTCGCAGGCGGTTCGGGCACCTCCGGTCAAGGGGAGGGTACCGTTACCAGTATGTTGGGAGTTGAGGAAAGATCAATATTGCCGCGCAGACGATAGCCACCCACCGCATCACGCATGGTCTTGTAGATCCAGCGGCCCTCTTCGTCGGTCCGTGCATTGATGAGGAAGGTGGCTTCAATACTCATGATGTGCTGGGCGATTTCAGCCAGTTGCACCATGATTTCCAGATCCTGGTTGCTGAGCGCCGCCGGATCCAGATTCCACGTTTCGATCTCGGTGTCCCGGGCTGCCTCCAGGCGTGCACGCGCTGCTGCCAGTTCAGGACGCTCGGGATTCAGCCGGGCAGCCCGGCCCAGCAGCGTTTCTGCTTCACCGTGCTTGCCCTGCATGGCCGCCGCGTTGGCCAGGTCGATGTAGCGCAGCACGATTTCCTGAATGCCTTCCAGCGCCACCGCATTGCCGGGATCCAGTTGCAGCACTTCCTGGTAACGATCGTAGGCATTGTTGCCGGCAGGCGACATCAGGCGGTTGTCTTCGTAGGAAATCTTTGCTTCATACAGGATATCGGCCAGCAGCTGCGCCCTGACGAACATCGGATCAGGACCTACAGGCGCCGGCTCTACTGCAGGCGCCACGACAGGCGCACCGGTGTAGACAGTCCTGGCCGGCTTGCTGGCACAGCCAGCGAGCAGCAGTAGCAGGAAGACTGCATGCACAAGAAGAGATTTTGAAGTGGCGCCCGACATATCAATACAGACCAGCAAAAGGAATAAATGTCACCAAGGCACCCGCCGCAAACGTGCTGTGCGGAGGGATCACGGCCAGGCCATCAGCCCAGGACAGGGAAGTCATCAGGCTGGAACCCTGGTCACTGAACGCCTCCAGTACGGGTTCACGCGTCCCCTGCTGCACCAATTTTACCCGCAAGTATTCCTGTCGCGAGCCGGCGTCGTTGATCGCAAAACCCAGCTGAACCCGAAGCGCCGGAGTCGCGACCTGACTGGCTCCCTGCATCCGCAGCAAGGCAGGCCGTACCAGCGTAACAAACGTGACAAATACGGCCACCGGATTGCCAGGCAGGCCAAAGAAGGGCTTGTTCAATACCTGACCGAACGAAAAAGGCTTGCCAGGCTTGATCGCGAGCTTCCACAGGGACAGTTCACCCAGATTGGCAACAGCCTGACGCACATGATCTTCATCGCCCACCGAAACACCTCCGGTGCTGATGATGCAATCGGCTTGGCGGGCCGCCTCGCGCAAGGCCTCCTCGGTTCCGGCAAGGGTATCCTGGACTATGCCCAGCTTGAGTACCCGCAGACCCAACCGGGTCAGCAAGCCTGCCAGGGTGAAACTGTTTGAATCATAAAGCTGGCCAGCAGCCAGCGGTTGTCCCGGCGCTACCACCTCATCTCCGGTATTGAGAATGGCAACGGTCAGGGGACGATAGACCGCCACCTCACTCAGGCCCAGCGATGCCAACAGGCCCAAATCGTGCGGTTGCAAGACGCGGCCAGCCTCCAGCACGGTGCTGCCACATCGAATGTCATGGCCGCGTAATCGGATATTCTGGCCAACCCTGGGCTGCTCCAGAATACGGATGCCTGCGACACTGGACTCGGTGTTTTCCTGCATCACCACGGCATTGGCACCGGGCGGTATGGGAGCACCGGTAAAGATGCGTGCCACCGTACCAGGTTGCAGGCTGGTTCCCGGGTGACCAGCAGCAATGGTCTGCCCAAGCGGCAGTACGGTACCTGACCCAGCCAAATCTTTGCTGTTGAGGGCATAGCCATCCATTGCCGAGTTGTCGTACGCGGGGACATCCAGCATGGCAGTCTGCGCGACCGCCAGCACGCGCCCCAGCGCCTCTGCCAGTGGCACTGTTTCCTGTGTTGCCAAAGGACGAGCTGCCTGCAGCAAGCGTTCAAGGGCTTCGTTAACTGGTATCAGGACTGCCATGGGAAAGTCGGTCTGGTTGAAAAGTCGGTCATTTTACCCCAACTGCCGCAGCGGATCTCGCGAAATGGTTGGGCGCAATCCTGCGCAAGAAAAACACCGGGGCACGATGACCAGAACCTGTTTAGGCAAATCCCGCCTGTGAGGCCTGGGGTATAATCCCTGCCAACTCTCGCCTTACCCCCAAGTGGCCTTACGTGTCTGATCAAATACTGATCCTGTTTCCCCTCATTTGTTTTGTCGGCGGCTTCCTGTCGACTGTTGCCGGCCTCGGTGGCGGCCTTGTCATTCTTGCCTGCACGTCCCTGTTGCTGCCGGTCTCACAGGTAATTCCCCTGAACGGGGTCCTCATCCTGGCCGGCCAGGTCATGCGGGTATTCCAGTTCCACAAACACATCAGCTGGGAAATCACGCGCCCCTTCATTCCGGGATCGGTATTGGGCGCAGTGGTGGGCTCGCTGATATATTTCAAATTACCGGAAGCCTTCATTGCCATCATGCTGGGCTCGGTGATGCTATGGTTCAGTTGGGTGCCAGCCTCACCCAGAACGCGCGCACTGGCAGCACAAATTCCGCATCCGTGGCTGATAGTGGGAGCGATCCATACCTTTCTGTCGACGGTGTCGGGGGGAGGCGGACTGTTCCAGTCATTGATGGTCAACAGCAAGTTGCCCAAGGAAGGAGTAATTGCCACCATCGCAACCACCCTGTTGTTCATGTCCATCTTCAAAACAGCCGGGTACATGTTTGCCGGCTTTGATTTCAGCCCCTACCTGCTGGTAATTGGCCTGTGCTGGATCATGGGAACGTTGGGAACTGCGCTTGGTGCACGCCTGCTTGATCATCTGCCGGACATCATCTTCCGCCGCATCATCAAGATCGTGGTGACCCTTTTTTCGTTGCGACTTTTTTGGCAGGCTTCACAGCTTTTGTTCGCATCCTGACTTTCCGCTCCTGCTGCACATCCTCAGCGCGGTCGGCTATATCGCCCTTGTCTGGCGTAATGCGTTCAGGCTCCACCGGCAACTGCTGCAACTGGTAGATGTGCTTTAGCAGCGCATTGATCTCCCCGGCCCGTGAGCGTTGCTTGATGCCGAAAGTTTCGAACAGGCGCTGGCTCGACAGGACCGTATTGGGGATGTAGGGCAAGTGCACCGGCAATCTGGTGATCTGTAGCTGGCTTAGCAGCGGCGCCAACTCGCTGTCATATTTGGCAGCTACCTGCAGGAAGGTTTCCACAAAATGCTCCTGGCTCATGGGCTGCAAGGCGCAGTAGTGATACGTCCCCCATACCTTTGCCGCACAATTTACCTGGCGGGCTACGGCCAGCATAACCCTGGCCACATCCGATGCCGGTGTGGGACTGAAGCGATGGTTGATGATTTCCAGCTTGCCTTGCTGACGTTTGCAGGCTTCGATGTGACGCTGGAAAAACCCCGGACTCTCGTGACTGAATACCCAGTCCGTGCGCAGGATGATGTGCCTCGGCAGCATTTCGCGGATGGCACGCTCGCCATACCATTTACTCACGCCATAGCGACTTACCGGATTGGTTGTATCTTCTTCGGTATACGGATGGGTCTTGAGGCCGTCGAACACGAAGGAACTGGAGTGGTGGAGCAAGGGCAGTTCGAGATGCTTGCAGACTTCAGCGAGGATGGAGACCCCGCGCGTATTGACAATGTCGCATTCCTTGGCTGCTTCCGGGTCGTATTCCGCCTTTTCCAGGTTGGAATAGGTGGCGACGTTGATGACCTGATCCGGCTTGATGGCGCTGAAGGTTTTCACCAGCTCCATTTTTTTCAGCAGATCGAGCTGACGGGTTTCGAGGGCATGGAAATCCACACCCTGGACCTGGAGCAGGCGGACGAGTGCCCTACCGAGCAGGCTGTTTGCACCTAGCACCAGTAACTTCACGTATGCCGGCCTTTCTCTCTGCCTAACCTGTCTATCCTGTTTATCCTGCCCTGTTTATCCTGCCCTGTTTATCCTGCCCAGTTGGCTCTGGCTCAGAACGGGATATCGTCATCGAAGTTGTCCATCTCGGCCGGGGGCGGTGCAGGCTGCTGGTTTCTTGCATTGTTGCCGCCAGATTGGCCTCCGCTACGTGCTTGGGAAGGCTGGTTTTGCGAAGACTGATAGGAAGCGGACGATCCACCGGCAGAGTCGCCGCGGCCATCGAGCATCTGCATATTGTCGGCAATAATCTCGGTGGCATAGCGCTTCACGCCGTCCTGCTCCCAGGAACGGGTGCGCAGGCTGCCTTCCACATAGACTTTGGAACCTTTCTTTACATACTCTGCCACAATCTCAGCCAGGCGCTGGTAGAACACTATACGGTGCCACTCAGTACGTTCCTGTTGTTCACCGGAGTTCTTGTCTTTCCACGTTTCAGAGGTAGCAAGGCTAAGGTTGGTTACGGCACCACCGTTGGGCATATAGCGGGTTTCCGGATCCTGTCCGACGTTACCCACCAGAATTACTTTATTCACACCTCTGCTTGCCACACTGACCTCCAATCCTGAATCTTGTTTAACCGATTGTTTGCTCTGCGTTTTTTCCGCTGGTGCCGGGTAAGCGGATACCGGGCAGTCTACTTGGACCCAGGCCTTGGACGGATGCAGAATGATCCGAAGTCTAGCACTAATTCGTACATTTTTTCGAAGAAAATGGCCCTTGAACATCCGACGGTTTGAACACCTGCCCCTGCCCGTGTTGCCAGCAATAGCGCATGCCAAACGGACGGACCCACGGGTTCCCACCCTCAATTCACGGTAAAGGTTAATAGGGCATGTGCCCCCGCCGCGGTTATAATGCCCGGCTTGATTTTGCGCGGACCCGGATCCGATACACCATGGAAAATATCATCGTACGGGGTGCCCGTACCCACAACCTGAAGAACATCGATATCACCATTCCGCGCGACCAGCTGGTGGTGATCACTGGTTTGTCCGGATCCGGCAAGTCGTCCCTGGCCTTCGATACACTGTATGCCGAAGGACAGCGTCGTTACGTAGAGTCGCTCTCAACCTACGCGCGCCAGTTTCTCTCGATGATGGAGAAGCCCGACATCGACCAGATTTCCGGCCTGTCCCCCGCCATTTCCATCGAGCAGAAATCGACCTCGCACAATCCACGCTCCACCGTCGGCACCATTACCGAAATCTACGACTACCTGCGCCTGCTGTTTGCCCGCGTCGGCGACCCCTACTGTCCCGATCACAATCTCAAGCTGCAGGCCCAGACGGTCAGCCAGATGGTGGACCAGGTACTGGCGTTGCCGGAAGGCACCTCATTGATGCTGCTGGCGCCTGTGATACGTGAACGCAAGGGTGAACATCTGCATGTGTTCCATGATCTGAAAAGCCATGGTTTCATCCGCGCACGCGTGGACGGCATCGTCGTGGAACTGGATTTCCCGCCGGAACTGGAAAAAAACAAGAAGCACACCATTGAAGTGGTGGTGGACCGTTTCAAGGTAAAGCCCGACATGGGCCAGCGCCTGGCAGAATCCTTTGAGACTGCCCTGCAGGTCGCCAGCGGCATCGCTATCGTGAGCCCGATGCAGGAAGGCGATGGCAAGGAACTGGTGTTCTCGTCGTTGTTTGCCTGCCCCCAGTGCGGGCACAGCATCGCCGAACTGGAACCACGCCTGTTCTCTTTCAACAACCCGGCCGGAGCCTGCGAAAGCTGTGACGGCTTGGGCGTGAAACAGTTCTTCGATGAAAACCGTGTGATCGTGGACGAGAGCCTGTCGTTGGCCGAAGGCGCCATCCGCGGCTGGGATCGTCGCAATATCTATTATTTCCAGATGCTGAAATCACTGTCGGAACATTACAAGTTTGCCGTCGATGTCCCATTTTCGGAATTGCCAGCGAAGTATCGCAAGGCAATCCTGCATGGCAGCGGCAAGGAAGAGATCTCTTTCAACTTTGTGAATGAGCGTGGTGACAACATCAAGCGCAAACATCCATTTGAAGGGATTCTGCCCAACATGGAACGCCGCTATCACGAAACCGATTCACAGATGGTGCGCGAAGACCTCTCCAAGTACCTCAGCTCACAGCCGTGTCCAGCCTGTGAAGGCACACGACTGCGCAGCGATGCCCGTCATGTACTGATCGACAATCGTAATCTGCCCGCCATTACCAACATGACCATCGGCCGCTCCTTCGATTATTTCACCGACCTGCAATTCACCGGCAATAAAGCCAGCATTGCCGAAAAGATCATGAAGGAAATCCAGGACCGCCTGCGCTTCCTGGTCGATGTTGGCCTGAATTACCTGACACTGAGCCGCAGTGCTGAAACCCTGTCCGGTGGTGAAGCCCAACGTATCCGCCTGGCGAGCCAGATTGGTGCTGGCCTCGTCGGCGTCATGTACATCCTCGACGAACCGTCGATCGGCTTGCACCAGCGCGACAACGATCGTTTGCTCGGCACGCTTAAACATCTGCGCGACATCGGCAATACCGTGATAGTAGTCGAGCATGACGAAGATGCCATTCGCGCTGCGGATCACGTGATTGATATTGGGCCGGGCGCAGGAGTCCATGGTGGCCAGATCGTCGCGCAAGGCACTCCGGCAGACATCATCACGAATCCCGGCTCGCTGACTGGCCGCTACCTGTCTGGCAAGGAGCGCATCGAGATCCCAACCAGCCGTCATGCATCCGATCCGGACAAGCAGCTTGTGCTGCGCGGCGCTACTGGCAACAACCTGAAGAATGTCACGCTGGAACTGCCGCTGGGCATCATGACCTGCGTTACAGGCGTGTCCGGTTCCGGCAAATCCACACTGATCAACAACACCCTGTACCCGATTGTTGCCACTGCGCTGAATGGCGCGACCACCTTGCAACCATCGGCGTATGAATCCATCGAAGGCCTCAAGCTGCTCGACAAGGTCGTCGACATTGACCAGAGTCCGATCGGCAGAACTCCGCGTTCCAACCCGGCAACCTACACCGGCATTTTCACACCGGTACGCGACTTGTTTGCGGGCACCCAGGAATCACGTGCCCGCGGCTACCAGCCCGGACGCTTCAGTTTCAATGTGAAGGGCGGACGCTGCGAGGCCTGTCAGGGCGATGGCGTGGTCAAGGTGGAAATGCACTTCCTGCCTGACGTCTATGTCAGCTGTGATGTGTGCAAGGGCAAGCGTTACAACCGTGAAACACTGGAAGTGAAGTTCAAGAACAAGAATATTTATGAAGTGCTCGACATGACGATTGAAGACGCACGCGAGTTCTTCGACGCCGTACCTGCGATTGCACGCAAACTGCAAACACTGATCGAGGTAGGGCTTTCCTACATCAAGCTGGGACAGGCGGCGACCACGCTGTCCGGAGGTGAAGCCCAGCGTGTCAAGTTGGCACGCGAACTTTCCAAGCGCGATACCGGGCAAACTCTCTACATTCTAGACGAACCCACCACCGGCCTGCATTTCCACGACACCAAGCAATTGCTGACTGTTTTGCACAAGCTGCGTGACGAAGGCAATACCATCGTTGTGATCGAGCACAATCTGGATGTCATCAAAACCGCCGACTGGATTATTGATCTTGGCCCGGAGGGTGGTGACGGCGGCGGTGAAATCATTGCCGCAGGCACGCCCGAGCAGGTGGCACAAATGCCGCAGTCACATACGGGCCATTACCTGAAAAAGCTGCTTGAAAAAAACCTGTCGGCTGCCTGACGCTTATCGCTCCGATTCCAGCAAGGTCTCGTCGATTTGTGGCAGCTCTGGCGCCTCGGGATGCTCCAGGTTGTGGAGCAGGATCCTGAGATTCTCCAGGTCAGGTTCCAGTTCGAGTACGCGCCGGTAGTACTCCGGCAGTTGCGCCGCGCTGACCGGGATGGCAAGGCGCGCACTGCGTTGGTGATTGAACAGCGCACCATTCTCTATCAACAGGCTGGCCAGGTGACCCCCGTAATAGCTTGAAATGCCGGAATCGACGATGACAACCCTGCCATCGAAACGGGGAATGATCGTGCCGAACCCGGGCGTGTGGCCAATGACGATGCGATTCACCTCGTAGTAATCGAGCAAGGCCTGCACATGCGGCAATTCCAGCGCTTCATCATTGAGTGCAAGCCCGCGATACCACAGAGGCCCCTCAGCTGCTTCAAACAGGGGGTTTTCGACAGGAATCTCGCCACTTTGCAACTCCATCCGCACCTGCTCGTTAAGGGCGCGCAAGGGCAAGCTGCTGAAGAGAGGGCCGATGCCTGCGTGCATGAAAAGGATGTCATTGATCTTGATGGCAGCGTTGTGCGTCAACACCCATTTGCCGTAATCACCCTTGGGGTTCCAGTGGAGCCGGTGTTCGACATA
>JBIIWM010000162.1:0-6571 GCA_044338875.1 Pseudohongiellaceae bacterium
CAGGCAGAGGTGGTCACCTCTCCCGAGGATGGCAACATCAAATAAAAGAAGGTGAGTTGATAGCCGAAGCGACGACCAGCCTCATCCTGAAGGTTGCCAGTGAGATACCACCATTCATTCCGAAAGCCGGCATGCAGTCCATGGTCTGCAGGAAAACTGAACTCGCGGGGTGCAGCGGCGCGCAGATATCGTGCGTCAGCGCTGCCCCCCAGGGCCTCTTGCAGGCTTAATGCCGGCGCTGGCGCGCTGGACTCGCCGCAAGCAGCCAGCAGTAGTGAGCTGGTGAGGTAAACGGCAGTAACAAAATGGCAGCGCATACTCATTCTCCGCGCAGCGCCGCAGCCGGCCGCACCGCTGCCACGCGCAGCGCAGGTTGAATGCCCGCCAACACCGCTGCGACCATTGCCAGCAAGACTGCCTGCAACAACACGGACAGGGGAAGGCTGTGCTGCAGGCTCCAGCCAAACGAGCGCTGGTTGATCACCTCGATCAACACATCTGACATCAGTATCCCCAACGGCAGGGCAAACACGCCGGCACACAAGCCCAGCACCAGGGTCTGGTTCAGGATCAGGCGCGCCACTTCGCCGATCGTCATGCCACTTGCACGCAGCACCGCATAATCGCGCAAATGCTGCAAGAGCAGCGCCAGCAGCGCGCTGAGCACGCCCACGAAAGCGACGACGACGGCCAGCAGGCGCAGCACGTCAGTGATTGCGAAGGTGCGATCGAAGATGGCAAACGTCAGCGCACGAATATCACTGTTGGCAATGACGCCATAGCGCTCTGGCAATTGCGCCAGCGTGGCACGCAGCTCGCTGACGACCTGGGCGGCGGCGGTATTTGCCGCCAGATACAGTGTCAGGCGCTGCGGCTGTGCCGCCGGCCAGAACCGCAGCAATTGCTGTTGCGACAGCGCGATCACCGGCAGGCCGGTGGTGTAGTCATGAAAGATGCCGGACACCACGAGTTGCTGCCGGCCCGCCGCCGTTTGCACGCTGAAGCTGTCCCCGGGCTCCAGTTGCTGCAGCGACGCCAGTGGCTCCGAAATCAACACCTCATTGCCGGAGACAGCGGCAACATCCCCTTGTTTCAGGTACAGCCAATCATCCGGCGCGCCACTTGCGGCCTGCACCCGCAGCGGACCCAGGCTGCTTTCGGCCATCTGTTGATATCCGTAGGAATAGCGCGCTATGGCACCATGCGTGTTGATGAACGCTTCAACGTCGGGAGCGATACCTGCGCCAGCATCCAGCCGCGTCACCTGCACATCCCCCGTCAAGGTCTGGTCCAGCCACAGCTGCACCGTATCGCGAAAACTCGATACCATGATGCCCACGCCCACCGTTACCGACACCGCCACGGTCAGTGCCGCTACCGCGAGGGCGGTACGATCGAGTCCACTCTGGATACTGCGCAAGGCCAGGCGCCAGCCGTAAGCGATGCGCTCACGCAATACATGCAGCAGCGCCGACAACAACAACTGCATGAACGCAGGCACCAACAAGCAACAACCGAAGATCAACAGGTTCAAGGCCAGGAAGCCCAGCACCAGGCTGCGACTTTCCAGCTGCAGCAAACCAAAGCCGGCCAGCAGCAACACCACCGCAGCGGCTGTCAACCAGGGCAAGCGACGTTGCAGGGCTGCGCCTTGCGTGCCTTTCTGTTGCAAGGTGATTGGCGGACTGCGTCCTGCGTCCCACGCCGGTAACGCAGCGGCCAACACGGTAATCCCCGTGCCCCATGCGAACCCCTTGAGCAACAACCATGGATCAACCAGGAACTGCGAGACCGTAAGATTGAAATACAAATCGTCAATGGTACGCGTCACCAGTTGCACCAGCACCGAGCCCAGGGCCAGCCCTGCCAGCACCCCGGTAGCACTGGCCACCGCACCCAGTACTGCATTCTCGATCAGAATCAGGCGTATCACCTGGGTCTTGCTGGTCCCGAGCGCACGCAGTACGCCAAAGGTTGCGCGTCGGTCGAGCACTGACAGACTGACCGTGTTGTAGATCAACAGCGCGGCCACCAGCAGTGCCAGCAAACTCATCGCCAGCAGATTCACATGGAAGGCCTCGGTCATTTGTTCCAGCGTGGCATTGCGCTGCGCGGCAGCTACCAGCGTCAGCGACGGCGGCAACCAGGCTTCAACCCGCGCTATTTCTGCGGGTGTCAGGATCAGATCGATACTGTCGAGACGTCCGTGCTTGTGCAGAATCTGCTGGGCAAGCGCGATGTCAGCAAACAACAACTGCCCGGCAGCATCGGCTTGTGCTGTCGCCAGCACACCCGCGAGTTGCAGCGTGGTATCGGCAAACGGAGGATCGAGGGTGAAACGGGCGTCGCTACCGAACCCGAAACTGTCCGCCGATGCTTGTGACATGATGACAGCACCGGGTGTCGCCAATGCTGCCACCGCCAGTGCCGCCAGCTGCTCTGCCGCCATGTCGAAGCCAGGACGGCGGCGCTGCAACCCGGCCTCGCTGAACAGGTCCAGTCCGACCACCGTGAGATTCTGCCCCTGCAAACGCACTTCACCGGAAACAGAGGGTGCGCTGCGCCGCACTCCCAGCTCGGTGCGCACGGCAGTAAACACCGCATCCGGCACGCCCTGGGATCCACCCACGATCTGGTGGGTGACCGTGCCGGAGACCGATTCTACCGACAGTTCAAACGCACGCCGCGCACTGGTGCTGGCCAGATCCACCGCCACTACCATCATCACCCCGAGCATGATGCCGAGAAAACCCAGCACGCTCTGCCAGCGATGCTGCAAGGCATAACGCCGCGCATTACGCCACAGCAAGGGTGGCAGGCGCGTGCTCGTCTTCTGCGTCATGAGGTTGTGGTTACCAGGCGAAGTCACCGCTACGCTCCAGGATGACGCCGGCTTCCAGCGTAAGAATGCGGTCTGCGCTTCGCGCCACGGCCAGACTGTGGGTGACCAGCAACGCTGTACTCGCGTGTGCCAGCAGTTGCTCACGCAACCAGCGCAGCATCTGCTGTCCGGTTTCAGCATCAAGATTGCCGGTGGGCTCATCGGCCAAGACCAGTGCCGGCCCATGAATCAAGGCCCGCGCGATGGCAATGCGCTGCTGTTCCCCTCCGGAGAGTTGCGCGGGAAATTTGTCGGCCTGCGCCCCCATGCCGATGCTGTCCAGCAAGTCCCGGGTGCGCTGCATGGCTGCCATTGGCTTGCTGCCATTCAACTCAAGCACCAGCGCGACATTCTCGGCCGCAGTCAGCCCGGGGATCAGATTGAAAGACTGATAGATGAAGCCGACGTGGCGCCGTCGAAACAACGATGCTGCTGGCTCCTGCAACGTCGTGATGTCGCTACCCGCAACGGTGATGCTGCCCACATCAGCGGTGTCGATGCCACCCAACAGGTTCAGCAAGGTGGATTTGCCGGAGCCGCTGCGACCAAGCAAGGCCACGGTTTCGCCTTTGCGCAGGCTGAACGAGACATCCTTCAGCACTTGCTGCTGTTGCTGGCCCTGCCGAAACGCGCGCGACACTTTCTCCACGCGCACAAAATCCGCAACCGTCGACATCATTGTTTCCATGGGTGAAATGAACTCCCCTGTTACGCAGCAAGCATAACAGGGGATTGCAGGATTTTACTGTGCGGCTTGATAGTGGAAAGGAAACTCGCACACCGTCGGGAACATCGCGAACACAAACGACGGTTTTGCCGTCTTCTTTTACCACTACGTTTTCACACACGGCGGATCGGTAGTGCCTGCATGATGGAGAATCTGGGCTTGCCCGCCGTTCTTGTACTGATCGCCAGAACCCATTTCGGTCTTCCAGAGCGCTTTCAGGTCCTGCACGTTGAAACGGTTGATTTGGGTAAGCGGGGAATAACGCTGATTGAGGGTGTTGCCGCCGTTGGTGAGCCAGTTTTCCATTGGCAGCGCAGCGAGCTGCTCACCGGTGAAGACGGGGGACGCGACTATGCCGGAACCTGGGTTTGACTGACCTGATAATTGCTGGGCGCTGGTCTGCTGAGCAGTGACCAGAGCCGTGAGCGCGCACAATGTCGCGTCCATCAGTCAGTGCGAAGCACCAAACTTCATGGGATCCCCCGGGCATCTATGGTTTTATGGAAGGAACTCAAGTTCCTTTTATTTGTTATTTTTTCTGTTTTGGGTATGTCGTTACACGGGGAGTGTGCGCCAACCAGGTCTGCGTGCAAAAGGGCTTGTCAGGCGATCAAGTGACGCTGGATGAATTCGCTCATGTCGCCAATTTCGTCGGCGCTGACGTGATGCGCCATCGGGTAAGTGCGGAAATCCGGATGAAAGCCCAGATCCACCAGATATTGTTTGGAATTCAAGGCCATCTGCAGGGGCAGCACATTGTCCTGGGTACCGTGGGTCAGCAAAATTGGCAGTCCCGAGTTGGCGGGATGCACGTCCACCACTGCGGCAGTCGGGAACCACGTGGACAGCGCCATCATGCCGGCCAGCGGCTTGTCATAGGTAAGGCCGGCCTGGAAACACACCGCTCCCCCCTGGGAAAACCCGGCGAGCAAAATGCGGTCGGAGGCCACGCCACGTTCGATCTCGCGATCAATCAAGGCATGGACCGCTGCTGAGGAGGCCAATAATTGCGTAGCATTGAAGCTGCGCTCCTGGCCCAGCACCATCACATCAAACCAGGCCGGCATCACATAGCCACTGTTGATGGTCACAGGAATGGACGGCGCATGCGGAAAGACAAAACGAAGCGGAAGCATGGACGGCAAGCGAAGTTCCGGCACCACCGACACGAAATCATGGCCGTTGGCACCGAGGCCGTGCAACCAGATGATGCTGGCATCGGCGTTGCCATCGGGATTCAGTTCAACACAGGGCAGTAAATCGGGCATACAGGTCTCACTTGGGCCGTAGTCAGGCCTTGTGTGCCCAATTGCTCTGCAGCAATGGCGTTCACGCGGCCTGATGTGCCTGCGCGATGGCAGGATCAAAATGTTGGTTGAGATAGTGGATGATTTGCCCGGCTTCGTCCAGCCAATGGACCGACTGGCCATCTTCGCTTCACGCTGCCGGGACAGGATGGATAGTCATGCACGCGCAAATTGCCTGCGATACTACGGAAGACGATTTTCATGCTAAACATGCTAAAACTGTGCCCTGCGTAAATGACGCACTTGATTGTTGACCGCTGCCGAGTCGTTGCCAAACGACAACCCGGGCAGGTCAAAAATCGGGCGGCATCATCTACAGCGAACTGGAGGAAGTCGAACCGATTCCCGACAAAACCCTGACTCCCTATAACCCATTACAACTAGCTGAATTACAAGGATTTCTAATGAGCGACGCACCTTGGTTCCCCAAACGCTGGCCCCCAACGATGCCCGATGCCATCCAGCTGTATTCTCTGGCCACCCCGAACGGCCAGAAGGTCAGTGTTTGCCTGGAAGAGATGGAGCTCAGCTACGATGCCCATGTGATCAACATCATGCAGGGCGACCAACACGATGCGGACTTCCTGCGCCTTTCTCCCAACGGGAAGATCCCTGCGCTGCTCGATCCAAACGGGCCGGAAGGCGAACCCATCTTGCTGATGGAAAGCATCGTCATCCTGCAGTACCTGGCAGACAAAACCGGACAGTTTTTTCCCAAGACCTATCGCGCCCGCCTGGAAGCCCTGCAATGGCTGACCTTTCAGGCAGCGCATATCGGCCCGATGTTTGGCCAGTTCGGGCATTTTCATGTGTATGCGAAGGACAAGACTTCCGACGACTACGCTGACAAGCGCTACACGGCAGAAACCCGGCGCCTGCTCGGCGTGCTCGACGAACGCCTGAGGGGGCGTGACTACCTGATGGGTGACTACAGTATCGTGGACATGGCACATGTGCCCTGGGTGGAATGCCTGGTCGGTTTCTACAAAGCCTACGACTATCTCGGCATGGCCGATTTTACAGAGGTGGAAGCATGGCGTGCCCGCGTCACCGCACGCCCAGCCTACCAACGCGGCAGCAAGGTCTGCGCCCTGTAAGCCGCATTATCCAAAACCAGTTCGTGCTGAATATCCGGACGAACATCTCCTGGAAAAAAATGGAAATTTGTCATTTTTCTACTAGGCTTTGGATGACCGCTCATGGAAGAGCGGTTAATCAACCCAACCACAGGAGTGTGACTATGCGTAACTTGAACAACAATGAGCTTTGCCTGGTGAGCGGTGGCGAGCCTGAACCACTCGTAAGCGATCCACAATCTTGGTTAGGAGGCCTAGCCAACGATTCTCTAGAGCTTTATATAAATTTCCTCGACAGATATATATTCCCCTACATTTATAACTGCATGTAACCACTGTCCGTTGGGGCAAGTTAAATTGCCCCAACTTTTGCGATCATTCAAAACCATGAAAAACCTTTCATCCCTCATAATTTTCGCCATTTACTTGACGATGCTAGTGATATTTGAAACCTATGTTCCAGAATTGGTTTCGAAGACCGGCTTGACGCCTTATCGCTCGCAGAAAATTTCATACATCCTGATGGCCATGCTGATGATTTTTTGCTTCAGGTTCCTGTCGGAAGAAAAATACAAAAATG
>JBIIWM010000163.1:0-6563 GCA_044338875.1 Pseudohongiellaceae bacterium
GATCAAGTTACTCTGACCCCTTGATCTTTGGCCTTTTGATTAGAAGGGGAGTTGGAGTCTTGGCATCAGCTGCAGCAGTGCGGTGCGGAAATCCAGCTGGATCCGCTTCAGCGACTCGGCGTCGTCAGCTTCGAAACGCAGTACCAGATTGGGGGTGGTGTTGGACGCGCGGATCAGCCCCCAACCTTCCTTGAAGTCGGCGCGGATGCCGTCGAGATAGTTCAGGCTGGCGCCGGGGAAGCGCAGCTCGGTCACCAGCCGCTGCATCAGGTCGAACTTGTTCTGCTCGCTTACCGGCACGAACAGTTCCGGGGTGCTGAAACTTTGCGGCAGCCGGTTGAGCAGGTCCTGGGCGGTGGCTGCATATTTATCCATCAGCTCCAGGAAACGCGCGGCCACATACATGCCATCGTCGAATCCATACCAGCGGTGGCGGAAAAACAGGTGGGCAGAAAATTCGCCACCCAGCAGCGCGTCCGATTCCAGCACCTGCCGCTTTACATACGAGTGGCCACTCTTGCACATCACGGGACTGCCACCACAGGCTGAGATCACCCGCCCCAAATGGTGGCTGCTTTTGACATCGAACACGATACGCGCACCAGGGTTTTCCGGCAGGATGTCCATCGCGAAGGCCAGCAACATATGGTCGGCATCAATCACCTGGCCCGAGCTGGTGACCAGGATGACACGATCCCCATCGCCATCGAACGCAATGCCCAGATCGTAGTTCTTTTGTTTAAGCTGGCCGATCAGCAGCTCCAGGTTTTCTGGACGCGTGGGGTCGGGATGATGTACCGGGAAGTTGCCATCGGGTTCGCCACACAACAGATCCACCGTACAGCCAAGTGCGCGGAACAGCTGCGGCGCGACAAATCCGGTGACACCGTTGCCGCAATCAATCAGCACGCGGAAGGCTGTATGCAGCTGGATATCGCTGGTGATGCGTTTCAGATAGGCCGGCACGATGTCGTGCATGGTGCGTCGGCCCTGGCCGTGAATGAGCTGGTTCTCCACGATGCGATCACGCAAGCGTGTGATCTGGTTGTCGGCCAGCGCCTGCTTGTTGAGAACCACCTTGATGCCGTTGTAGTCACGTGGATTGTGGCTGCCGGTGAGCATGACCCCCGAGGTGTGCGCCAGCGTGTGCGTGGCGAAATACATCAGCGGTGTCGGCACGATGCCCAGGTCAATCACAGAACAGCCGGACGCGAGAATGCCCTTGATCAGTGCGGCTGACAGCGAGGGACTACTGAGGCGCGCATCAGCGGCAGTGAACAACGTGGTTGCGCCGGCTTCGAGTACCTCGGTGCCGATCGCCTGGCCTATCCAGTTGACAGACTCGACGTCCAGCCCCTGGCCGACGATGCCGCGAATGTCATACGCCCGAAAGATCGCGGGCGAGATTCCTGCAGGTCCTGTCATCGGCTGGGATGCCTGTTGGCGCTGATCAGCGTGATCAATTCGCGCGCCAGTAGTGTCTTGTTCGCAGGCTCGAACACGGCTTCTTTCTCGCCACCGCTCTTGACCCAGTACGCGGTTACGGCCGCAGTATCCTGACCGAAGGTAGAGGTGGCTTCGTTGGCAAAGATCATGTCGAGGTTTTTTTCGGCCAGCTTGGCTTTGGCGTAGCTCGCCAGGTTTTCGGTTTCTGCGGCAAAGCCCACGCAGTAGGGCTTGGGCTTGCGCTGCGCGATGGTCGCGAGAATGTCGGGATTGCGCACCAGTTCGAGCGTCATGGTTGCGGACTGCTTCTTGATTTTCTGGGCGGCGGGCTGCACCGGGCGATAGTCCGCCACGGCAGCGACGGCGATAAAAATTTCACCGGGTGCTTGCAGGCAAGCGTCCAGCATTTGCTGCGCGCTCTCCACTCTCACCAGTTTCACGCGCTCAGGCGCCTGCAAGGACACCGGGCCGCTGATCAAGGTAACACTGGCACCGGCTTCCATCGCGGCTTGCGCCAGCGCGTAGCCCATCTTGCCGGAGCTGTGATTGCTGAGGTAACGCACGGGATCGATCGCTTCACGGGTAGGCCCCGCAGTGATGGTGACGTGCACACCGGCAAGACTGCCGCTGGCAAACAAGGAGCCGGCATGTTCCGCCAGTTGTTGCGGTTCCATCATGCGGCCGGGGCCGACATCACCACAGGCCTGGTCGCCATTGTCGGGACCCCACACATGAACGTTCTTGTTGTCGAGCTTGCCAAGGTTCTGCTGCGTGACCGGGTTCAGCCACATGGCCTGGTTCATCGCGGGAGCGATCGCCAACGGACCGCGTCGCGCCAGGCACACGGTGGTCAGCAAGTCGCTTGCTTCGCCATTCGCCAGGCGTGAGATGAAACTGGCGCTGGCGGGCGCGACCAGGATCAGGTCGGCCCAGCGTGCCAGTTCGATATGGCCCATCGCGGCTTCAGCTTCGGGATCGAGCAGTGCCGTATGCACACGATTGCCTGACAGCGCCTGCAGGGTCAGCGGGGTGATAAAGGCTTGCGCACCTTGCGTCATGACCACGCGCACATCGGCGCCGGCTTTCATCAGGAGGCGACACAGCTCGGCGCTCTTGTAGGCCGCGATACCGCCAGTGATGCCGAGAATGATGCGTTTATTGTGAAGACTGAGCATGAACTCACACTGCAAGCAGCGGCCATTACTGGCCAGAAAGGTGAGTAAAGCCTATCAATATGCCGCCTCCGGCGCTAGGGAGTCCTTACCAGCGGTTTGCAGGGAAAAAGGTCCGGCAGCACGGCAAATTTCTACTACACTCGATGCAAGATGCGAGGATGGCAGGCAAGGAAGCCAGGCTTATGGCAATCAGTGACTGGCCGCTCAGTGAGCGGCCCCGGGAAAAACTGCTGGCACAAGGGGCGCAGAGTCTGTCGGATGCAGAGCTGCTGGCGATTTTCCTGCGCACCGGTACTGCTGGCAGTTCGGCGCTGGACCTGGCGCGCGGGCTGCTCACGGAATTCGGCAATGTGCGGGGTATCCTGGAGGCCGGGCAAGAGGCCTTTTGTGCCCAGCGCGGCATGGGCGCGAGCAAGTTCGCGCAATTGCAGGCGGCGCTCGAGCTTACCCAGCGCCATATGCTGCAGACCTTGCAGCGCACCGATTGCCTGACCAGTTCGGCCCTCACCCGCACCTATATCCGGGCTCGCATGAGGTCGTATACCCGAGAAGTGTTCCTGTGCCTGTTCCTCGACAACCAGCACCGGGTGATCGCCCAGGAAGAGCTGTTTTACGGCACTATTGACGGTTCCATGGTACATCCGCGCGAAGTGGTGCGGCGCTGCCTGCACCATAACGCGGCGGCCCTGATCTTTGCCCATAACCATCCTTCCGGGGTGGCAGAGCCCAGCCAGGCCGATATCAGCATTACCCGGCGCCTGAAAAATGCGTTGGCGCTCATAGACATACGCACGCTCGACCACCTGGTGGTGGGGGATGGAGAGGTGACCTCCCTGGCAGAGCGTGGTTTGCTTTAAGGATGCCTTGGCGTTAACAGCAGGGATAAATTTCCTTGCCTTGTGGCGGGAGCTTCTGGTATAAATCGCGCCTCTTTTTTTGCGCCAATTTTTACTGAATTCGAAAACGAGGCAATATCATGTCCAGAGTATGTATGGTTACCGGCAAAGCGCCACAGGTCGGCAACAACGTCTCACATGCCAAAAATCACACCAAGCGTCGCTTCTTGCCGAACTTGCACACCCATCGTTTCTGGGTAGAGTCCGAAAAGCGCTTCGTCAAGCTGCGTCTGACCAGCAAAGGCATGCGCATCATCGACAAGAGCGGCATTGATGCGGTCCTGAGCGACATCCGCGCACGCGGTGAAAAAATCTAATACTGCCTATATCTGACCCGCGCCTTCAGGCACAGTCAGAGTAGCAGGGTCTGAGAGAGACGAGGAAGAAACAATGAGAGACAAAATCAGATTGGTATCCAGCGCTGGCACCGGCCACTTCTATACCACCGACAAGAACAAGCGCACCATGCCTGACAAAATGGCGATCAAGAAATTTGATCCCGTGGTTCGCAAGCATGTTGTCTACAACGAAGCCAAAATCAAGTAACAGGTTTCGGCCATTCGCTGTGAATAGCAGCGTCTGGCATTAGCCGGTTCTTCAGGCAGCGGATCAGGCGTCTGAAAAGCAGCCTGGCAGCAGAATCAAAAAACCCGCGCTCGCAACAGCGCGGGTTTTTCGTTACTGCGATTTGATGTTTCGCCGGGGCAGGCCATCATGTTGGCCTGCACGATTGGGGCAAGAGCCGGGATGGGCAGGTGGAAACTCCTACATCCCCCAGCGTGTGATGCCCGAGTCGAGTCCGAACAGATCCAGCGCACGACCCACACTCTGTTGCACCAGATCATCGATGGTCTGCGGCTTGGTGTAGAACGCTGGTACCGGTGGCATCACCACGGCGCCCATGTTGGTGACATTCAGCATGCTTTGCAGATGCCCGGCATGCAGCGGGGTTTCCCGTACCATCAAGACCAGGCGGCGGCGTTCTTTGAGCACGACATCGGCCGCGCGGCTCAGCAGCGAAGCGGTGACTCCGGTGGAGATTTCGGAGAGGCTGCGGATTGAACACGGCACCACCAGCATGCCCATGGTAGGGAAGCTGCCACTGGCAATGGCGGCGCCAATATCGCCGTTCTGGTAATGCACCGACGCGAGCTCACACAACTCGGCGTACTTCATGTCGCATTCATGGGATAGCGTAAGAATGGCCGATTTGCTGACCACGAGATGCGTTTCCACCCCCAGTTCGCGCAGGAGTTTCAAGGCCGTGATTCCGTAAATAATGCCGGAAGCTCCGCTGATGCCAATGATCATGCGCTTAGTAGTGGTTGCTGAATTCATGTAGACTCGCCGCTTTTCTGAAAGGAGGTCATTGTACGCAACATTGTACGCACCTCCTCCGGCTCTTTCCCAGTATGCCGGACAGTCCGGGGAATCCCGGATTTCCAGACTGGCCTTTACCAGGCAAGTACACTATTTCCGGGTAACCACTCTTTTCAAGTAACCACACTATTTTCAAGTAACCATACTATTTTCAAGTAACCACATTATGCCCCTGTTCCGCCTTACCGATGTTCAGCTTGCCTACGGCACCCAGGTGCTGCTCGACAAAGTCTCACTCACCATTCAACCCGGTGAGCGCTGGGGCCTGCTCGGACGCAATGGGGCCGGCAAATCCACGTTCATGAAATTGCTGTGCGGCACGATCAAGCCCGATGGTGGCGAGATCTGGCGTGAGCCGGAATTGCGCGTGGCCTATCTGGACCAGGAACTGCCGGCAGGCAGTGACCAGACCGTGTTCGATTACATTGCCGACGGCCTGGCCGAAGCGGCGGCACTGATCAAGCGCTTTCACCAGCTGATCGAACAGGAGCACACGCCAAAAGTGCTGGCTGAACTGGATCAGGTGCAGAGCGACATCGATACCATCGGCGCGTGGTCGCTGGAGCAGAAAGTGGAAAACGTGATCTCCGCGTTGCAACTGCCCGCGCAAAAAACCATGAGTGAATTGTCCGGTGGCTGGAAGCGTCGGGTTGCGCTCGGCCGCGCCCTGGTGAACGAGCCGGATTTGCTGTTGCTCGACGAGCCGACCAACCATCTCGATATTCCGGCGATCCAGTGGCTGGAAAAACAATTGCGCGAGTATCGCGGCGCCGTCGTGGTGATTACCCATGATCGCAGCTTCCTGCAGCAAGTCGCCAATCGCATCCTGGAACTGGACCGCGGTCATTTGCGTGCGTGGCAGCATGACTATCAACGCTTTCTGGTGTTCCGCGATCAACAGCTGGAAGCCGAAGCCAAATCCAATTCCGAGTTCGACAAGAAACTCGCGCTGGAAGAAGTGTGGATTCGTCAGGGCGTCAAGGCGCGGCGTACCCGCAATGAAGGTCGCGTGCGGGCACTCGAGGCAATGCGTGAAGAATTCAGCGCGCGTCGCAACGTGGAAGGCAAGGCCAACATGCAGCTCAATACCGGCGATGCATCCGGCAAGATCGTCATGGAGCTGGAGCACATTACCCAGAGCTATGGCGGCAAGACGCTGATCAGGAATTTCTCCACGAAAGTGTTGCGCGGCGACAAGATTGGTCTCGTGGGTCCCAATGGTTGTGGCAAAAGCACGCTGTTGAAAATCCTGCTGGGACAACTGGAGCCGGAGAAAGGCACGGTAAAACTCGGTACCAAACTGGAGCTGGCGTATTTCGACCAGCTGCGCGCCGATCTGGACATGGACCGTACTGTCGTCGAGAACCTGGCTGACAGCGGAGACTACATCGACGTCAACGGCAAGCCGCGCCATGTGATTTCCTACCTGCAGGATTTCCTGTTTGCGCCGGATCGCTTGCGCCAGCCGGTGAAGGCCTTGTCGGGCGGAGAACAAAACCGTTTGATTCTGGCACGACTGTTCGCGAAACCGTGCAACCTGCTGGTGCTCGACGAACCGACCAACGACCTTGATCTGGAAACCCTCGAACTGCTGGAAGAATTGTTGTCGGAATTCCAGGGCACCCTGTTGCTGGTGAGCCATGACCGCGCGTTTCTCGACAACGTC
>JBIIWM010000173.1:0-6253 GCA_044338875.1 Pseudohongiellaceae bacterium
CGGCAATATCGGTGATCTTCATCGACGGAATCTTCTTGACGTAGATTTCACCGCCAATCATGTCTTCAAACGCGTGCCAGACCAGCTCTACGCCCTGCTCCAGGCTGATCATGAAGCGGGTCATGCGGGCATCCGTGACAGGCAAGCGCCCCTTGGACGCCACCGACTGGAAATACGGAATCACTGAGCCACGTGAACCCATCACATTGCCATAGCGCACTACGGAGAAGCGGGTATCGTGGCCACCGGCATAGGAATTACCCGCGACGAACAATTTGTCGGAAGCGAGCTTGGTCGCTCCATACAGATTGGCCGGGCTGCTGGCCTTGTCAGTGGACAGGGCAACAACCCGCTTCACTTTCCGGTCGATGCAGGCATCGATCAAATTCATGGCACCGATAATGTTGGTTTTCACACATTCGAAGGGGTTGTATTCAGCAGTCGGAACGATCTTGGTAGCGGCAGCATGAACCACGAAATCGACGCCATCGAGCGCCCGATACAGGCGTTCGCGGTCACGCACGTCACCAATAAAGAAGCGCACCCGCTCATCGCCGACAAATTTCTTGGCCATTTCCCACTGTTTCATCTCGTCGCGGGAATAGACGATGACCTTGCGGGGCTTGTAACGATTCAGCACCATCGGCACAAAGGTATTGCCGAACGAGCCGGTACCGCCAGTGACCAGGATTGTCTTGTTATCAAACACGGAAAACTCCTGTTTTGAATTCGCTTATGGTGCCGTAAATTGTCCGGTTGTACGATAGAAAAAATACCAGAATTTCAATGCTCGAAGCCCAAGCCAAGAATTGCTCCGCCTGCCAGTTGGCCCCCTGATCCATCCATTTGAAAAGGTTATTCAAGAGCCTTGGTGCGGCAATTGCCTGGCATGCCTGGCGACAGCCTCCATCACGTGGGGTAGCTCGGCAAAGTCCCTGGGATACTCCAGCTGGAAACAGCGCACGCTTCGGGTCAGCTCGGCGAGCTGGCTGAAGTGCTGGCGCAAGAGTTGCGCCTCTTCCATATCAAGCAAAAAACAGTTCTGCACGAGTGTCATCAAGACAGACTGTGCCGGTATCGGGTTGAAACTGACATCCGGGACAGTAGCCGTGCCCAGCACATACATCACTTTCAAAGCGCGGGCAGTGGTGCAATGTGACACGCGCTCATCGGCGAGCAAGCGTGCTTTGCCAGAGTAAGCGATGGGCGGTGCAGCAACAGTGCTCTCGGGGATCAGTGCGGCGCAGGAATCATCCCAAAGCCGGATTGACGGATGGCTCGGCTGGGCCTGATAGCCTCCTTTATGCATTTCCAGCTGCAAGCCGTCATCGGTGAGAAAGCGATAGCCACTGGTGGCAAAGGCTGCTGCCAGCGTGGACTTGCCGCGACCCGACTCTCCCAGAAACGCCACGGCGAACTCGTCTATCTCTACCGCACTGGCATGCAACACCAGCTTGAATTGCCGGCTCAGGGCGAGGGGTAGCACCTGGTTGAGATAGAGGTGGTCAAGAGTCGGCGCGGAAACACCGGGCACTCCCCATATACTGATGTTCTTACCATCCAGCGTGATGTCGAAATCCGCGAGTCCGGGAAAGCGCAGCAAGTATCCCTGAGCGCTACGGTAAAACTGCGCCCACTCTGTGCCATCGGGCAAGCGCAAGACATGGAATTGAGGCAAGGACAAGTTCGCCTGTTTCCGCATTTCCCTCTCTGCACACAAAACTTGCTCGATGGGAGGCAAAGTCACTGGCGATGTCTGCGCATGGGAATTCAAAACAAATTTAGTGCAAAACGGGCAGGACACCCAGCATTGCATAATCAACCTGCTTGTAGCCGTTGGCTGCAATGCTTACTGCAGCAGGCATGACGGTTTCAACTTCCTGGGCCATCACGCCGAACTTACGTCCAGTGGCGCCATAAGCCGGGCAGAATTCCGGTTTGTAATTGAATAGATAGAGACCGAAGCCCAGCGGATGGGTACCAATACGGACGATATTTTCCTTGTAGCGCAGGTCTGAAGCTTTAGTCATGCCGGGGGTGGTGCCGCCATCGGTACCAGAACCGGCGCCACTCCCGGTCAACACTTGTACCGAGCCAAACACTTTCAGGGTGGGCGACAAATATGGAGTCTTGCGCTTGGCAGTAGCAATTTCTGCAGTCTCGGACTTGGCCACAAGAGGATTCTCTGCGATTTTGGTTACATTCGTTTGCATATCTTCACCTATTAGATAATTTCGATACCCAGCAACTGTAATTTACCCGTTTGAGACCGAGAGTGCCAACATGCTGAATACGGGACGGTAGTTAAACGCTACAAGCCGAACCCAGTACATGCTAACCATTGCGCATGATCTGTGCTGGCACTGGAAGTCCAATTGCTGTCATACCCGACACGGCGCCAACTTCAGTACTGGATCCGGTGGACGAGGCCTTCAGCATCCATATTTCCTCACTATCTATGCTAACAGCTTAACATGGCCTGATTATAGTCGCTTGAAATCAACAACCAACCAAGTCGAGCACTTTTTTAATCTTTTTCAGCCCTTGAAGCAAAACCGGTTTTACGAAACAAATGGCCCGCGTAAATGGCCCACAGGAAAAATTGCGGCCAGCCGCCTGATTTGCCCTCCTTGTATAGTCGGTACAGCTCCGCCATCCCACTAGCTGTCACCCAATCAGGATACTGCTGCGGAATTTCTTCTGTGCACAGCTGTTCCATTGCATCCAAAGGGCGGCGGAAGGCGATGGAAAAATCGGCTTTGGTTTGCCGTTGCGCAATCACTGTAGGCAATAGGCCACCTAGGGCCTGCACGTGGATATATTTGTGGACAGCACCGCGCAACCGCAACTTTTCAGGCATGGACAGCATGAACTGCAAGAACGGGGCTGTGTTGAACGGGCTGCGTCCCTCAATTGCATGATTGGCATAAATCCGGCCTCCCACTTCAAGCGCCCAGACAAAAAAAGACGAATTGAGGGTATCCATCAGTTCATGTTGACCCGGCTTTGGCACGAGGACCACTGGCAGGAGAGTTTGTCTGGCCTGCAGTATTTCGTGGCGGGAAGGCGCTAGCCAAAACAACTGATCCAGGGCCTGTGGCCTGCCACGCCATTTCCTTACGGAACCGAGCATTCGCTGCTGCAGCGCTTCCGGCAACAACATGAAGAATCCGAAACGACATAACCAATAAAGAGTGGTACGCAGGCCAAAGCTTGCGACATCGGCAGAAAGGGAAGCACCCAAGCCGTGCCAGTCACCTGCTGCCAATTCCTCAGCGTAATAGACTCGTGCCCCATGGCCCCATTCGTCCCCACCAATACCGTTAAGGCTAACGCGACTGCCGGCTGCTACAGCCTTGGCCAGCAAGGGTTCCACCATCGCAGAACTGGGATAACCCGGAAAATCGTGCCAAGCATTTGCGCGCGCGGCGAACCAGCCCTGTGCCGGCAAGAAGGGGGCTACTTCCCGAATATTGGCATTCCAGCGCTCACCAAGTGCCCTGGCGTAGGCAACTTCATCCGCAGCGACATCGAAGGTACAGGCCATGGTGTAGCCCTGGATTGAAGGCGCTGGCAGTTGGCCCTGCTGGCGCAGATGCTCTGCTAATGCAAACACGCTGGAAGAATCCAGGCCTCCGCTCACTTCGATCGCAAGTGGACGATGGCTGCGAGACAAGCGCCTGACACTGTCGGCCAGCAGCGCGCGATAACCATCAATGTACTCCTGCTCGTTTTTATAGGGCAGAGTGGCGTAAAGATCAGGTTGCCAGTAACGTTGTAATTGTTGCTGGACTAACGACACACTGAGGAAATGCGCAGCAGGCAGACGTTTGACCTGCTGCCACAAGGTTTCCTCGCGTGAGTACCAGCGTTCAACCAGCATTTCGGTCAACATGCCCTCGTTGATTTCGCGCTGCACAAACGGCAAGGCAAGAATGGGCGCAAGGTCTGATGCAAATACCAGCGTGGAACCCAGTAAATAGTAGTAAAAAGGTTTATTGCCAATTCGATCCCGTGCACAAAACGCGGTGCGCTCACGCGTATTCCAGATCACCAGGGCAAAATCACCGTCAATGCGTTCAAGGCACTGCGCTCCCCAGAATTCATAGGCGCGCAGGATCAGTTCAGCATCGGCGCGAGTTCTGAGCACTGCGCCCTTGGCCAGCAGGGTCTGGCGCAACTCTTGCCAGTTGTCGACCCTGCCATCCACTACCAGCACCAGGCTGCCGTCTTCATTGGCGAGTGGCAGTATTTCTTCGAGGGATTCGGGCGTGGTCTGCAACATGCAGTGTCCCAGCGCCACGCTGCCTTGCTGCCAATGGTGGATGCCATCAGGACCGCGCTGCTGCATGCGCGCAGTCATCTGTTCGATCTGTCCCGGCTCTATGGGCTGGCCATCGAAATGAATGATGCCGGCGATGCCACTCATTGCTCCCCTCCCGGGATATTGGGTTGCAATGCTGCTTGCTGTGGTGCTGCCTGCAACGATCCGGTAGCGAAGCGCTTGACCAGACTCAGCACAAAGGCTTGCGCTGTCGGCTGATCCTTGAACATGCCGGGAAACTCTTGCAGCAGCAGTTGAGCAAGCTGCGCATTGCTGGTGCTGCCATCCAATTGGCCCAGCACAAAATGTGCAGCTTTGCCTTTCAGGTCGAGTTGTGGATGAAAATCCGGAGCAGCTTTTCGTAACTGCCGGGGGTCATTCACGCGTGCCAGAAATTCCGAATGCCGGCGCAATCCTGCTTCGGCCTGCAGCGTCCAGGTCCAGTCGCCGCCCTGGGGACGACGCAGACCGAGTGTCACGGTCTCCCCTGCGCGCAAGGGCAAGGGTGGATCCAGCGGCAAGACTGCATTCATCCAGTGCAAGGCCGGGGCGCGCGGATCTGTAGTAAGCCATGCACTGCCGAGGCGTATGCGGAACCAGGCCAGCAAGCCATGGCAAAGGCCTGTGCTGTCAATCCGGCAAGTAGCAGAACCGCTGCAATCGCCATTCCTCGCATTCATGAAATCAGGTGCACAAAGAACAGTTTCCGGACCCAGGCGTAGCCCACTGACCTCGGTCTGCGGCATCCACAGGATCTCATTGGCAGCCATGTTGCGCGCAGCCGCGAAATCGAGTTGCGCGACTGCTTGCGACCAGCCGGCTACATGGGTGGCATGCAAATCCGGAGCTTCCAGTGGAGCCAGCAGCAACTCTGCACGATCCGGCAACAAGTGTCCGCCAGGCTTGAGATAGCGATCACGTGCATGAAACAGCGATGGCAGCAAATCTTCACTGAACAACAAATTGCCGGTAAAAACCGACAGGATCAAATCTACCTGTTCCGGTAGTTCAATGTCCTCAATGCGCCCTTGCAACACCACGATGCGATCCGCCAGCCCAGAGGCACGGGCAAACTCGCGCGCCAGCTGGCCTACCGGTTCCGGTTCGACCAGATACACTTTTTTTGCACCGGCTTGTGCCGCCAGCAGTCCCAGGATTCCGAGACCAGCGCCCAGATCGAGCACGACAGAATCAGGGGTTACCAGTGCCTGAATGGCCTTGGCATAAGCCGAATTGCGTACAGTGTCGAATACCATGGCGCGGTGACTGGCGAAAGAAGAATAGCTCATGGCTGCACCAGCTCCGCGAACTGCTTGTATTCGCCGATATCACCTTCACCCAGGGCGCATCCTTCGAAATCAACCCATGCGTGTGCCTGCAGCGGTTCAGTGCCCGGCACTATCCCGATACGGACCTGTGCAGCAAGACCTCGCCGAGCCAGTACACTCTGCAGTGCCAGGGCACGAGGAAGACAACGGGCCTGATACAAGCCATTGCATGAGGCCACTGCAACCAGGGCTGCACAACGCTGTGCATACGCCGACGGTTGCCAATTGGTTGGCAAACTACAACGGGTTAAAGGCGTCGAAATGCGCGCCATCAGCGTGTGTGCCCGTCGATATCCGACAATGCCCAGCAACAAGCCAGCCACCGGTAACCACCACAGGACAGCAAGTGTCAGCGTGCTCCGCTCCCAGGCTTCCAGACGACGCCATTTGCGCAGTTTTTCGGGAAATCTAGCCAAGAGTCACCAGCCTGGCCTCTGCCAGTTGTTGCAGCAAGGCATTGATATCTTTTTCAAGACGCTCTGCTTCAACCTCGTACTCCTGCAGCAAGCATGCACAAGCTGCCGCAACATCCGGATCATCCTGCAACAGCTGCCACAAGCGAGCGCCAACTTGGTCGAGACCGAAATAGGTGGAGCTGGCG
>JBIIWM010000164.1:0-6555 GCA_044338875.1 Pseudohongiellaceae bacterium
GTCACTGCTGGGTAGCCGGATAGTTTTCTTCATAGGCGGGGAAATCCACGCCTGTGACATTCATCCGAATGCCAAAGCGGTCGCCACGGCTGGCATCGTTGCCACCGGAGCTGCTGCGGCTTTGACCTACGTCGTAAAACATCTCAAGCTCTGCAAGTTGCTCGATCAACAGTGCCGGGTCCTGCGAGTAGCCACTGATATCGATCACCCCTTTATTGATATTGAAGCTGGAGAGCGAACTTTCAATGTACTGATTCAGGGATAACAGGATGCCGCCGATATCCTGCTGCGGATATTCAGCAACGGCACCCCAGGCATCTTCCAGTGCATAGACCGCACTCTGGCTTTGGCGTGCTTCCGTGGACAGCTCCTGGTACACGGCCACCTGATGATCCAACCAGGCGATCTGTGCCCAGTTGCTGATAAAGGGCAGGGCCAGCACCAGAATCAGGGCGGCGGCGGCAAACGCCCCCGCTTTCCTTTGCTTGCGTGCCAACAGGGTTTTGCCGGATTGAATGGCTCCTGCGGGATAAAAACAGTAAGCCTCATGCGGCGTGACCAGGCGCCGCTGCTCGCCCCAGTAGCGTCGATCAAGACGCAGCAGATCCTGATGCTGCGGGGTCTCAAGTTTGTTCAGCTCGTTCTGCCACTGCTGGCGGAAAAGCTCATTCTCAAGATCCAGCTTGTGCACGCTCAGCCAGTTCTTGAGCACGCCTTGCTCGAGCTCTGCCAGCGTGGTGTGCTCTGCATCTTCATCAAGCAACAATTGCGGCGCCGCCAAGGGCTCAGCTGCTGCCGCACCCAGCACCCTGGGCTGCAGGGCCGCCAACTGCAGGCCATGTGCTGCAAAGGACTGGTAAAGCCCATCTGCTGCCGCCTGCGGGTACCACAGCGCAATGCCCTGGGATTTCTGTCCCTGCTGTTTTGCGCCGCTCAATGCCAATTGCAAGGGGCGCTCATAGGCCGGGAGCAGGGTAGGCGCCTGCAGCCTGAGAGCAGATTTGAGCAGTTTTTCGCCGCTGATATTCAAATCAAACCGAGTGGCTATAAAGTAGGAAGAGGGCAGCAATAGCAGGATAGTGGAGGTCTTGCGCACATCTGGTATGAGGAGCCGAGCAGTCTGGGCAAGCTGCTCCTCCCAAGTACTACCTTCGACTGTAAGTAAGCGCCTGCTTTCGCCAGAGATTGTGTTAATCAACTCTCCGGCTTCCAGCACCAGACTAGTGTCGATGCGGGCCAGCAGTTGCTTTTGCGCAGAAGCTGCATAAAGGAGCTGCAAATTGGCTCCCAGCTCAGGCAGGCTCATATTGTCGAAAAGTGCTCGTAAGGCCATGTCTTTTCCGTTGCAGCTCGTGTTCCCTAATCGACGCGTTGGTACGCCGCGGCTCAAGCCTTGTTCGCAGGCGAGCAGGGGGGCGAAAGTTTAGAATACTTTCATTTGTAACGTGTAACTATTTAAAAAGTTTCAACAATTGTTAAGATTTTGTAAACGCCAGCCCCGCTGGATGTCAGCATCAGGACAAAAAAAAACGCCCGTAGCAAGTAAGGGCGTTTCGTTTGGAACTGCTGTGGTTCAGGGCTGCCGGGCGCGAGGCTCCAGAGCCTGGGCCCGGCTTATGAGCCGCCGCGCTCCTTGGCAACCAGGAAATCAACGATCTTGAGCATGTCGGCCTGGGTCGTGGTGCCATCTCCAGTGACACGGTATTTTCCGTTGACGACCAGGTTGGGCACGCCCTTGATGCCGTATTCACTCATTTTGGTGCGCGCTTTCTTGACGGCAGACGTTACTCCGAAAGAACTCCAGGTCTTGTCGAAATCAGCAGGATTAACGCCTTGGGCTACAAACAGCGCACGGATTTCGTCTTCAGTTTGCAGGTAGTTACTTTTCTGGTGGATTTCGGTGAAGGCCGCACCGTGAATCTTGTCGAGCACTTTCAGGGTGTCTGCGGTGTAGAAAATCTGCGCATGCACTTCCATCAGCTGGTTCCACATGCCGGGACTGCGGACAAACTCGACATCCGCGGGCAGGGTTTTTTCCCAGCTCGCGATCAACGGCTCAAAGGCGTAGCAATGCGGGCATCCATACCAGAATACTTCGGCGACTTCGATTTTGTTGGGGTCAGCGGTACGTACCGGTTCTTCCAGCACCTCATAGTGAGTGCCCTCGACATAAAGCGCAGGCTGGGCGAACGCGGATGCCGCAAAGGCAAGGCCAAACAACAGACTGATTTTCAATAAGGATTTCATGATTGCTCCCTGGAGTTGCGGATGTTGAGGTAAAGACCCCAGCTTCTCTGATTTCTTTCGCGCGAAAGAGTATGCCATAAAGCTATAAAAAAGGGGTCTCATGACCCCTTTTTACTCTGTTCTTGCTTAATACCGGCTGAAGGGTGTTAGCGAACACCTGATACGTAGGATGCCAGTGCCGCGATTTCCTTGTCGGTAAGACGCGCAGCGATGGTGCGCATTACTTCGGCTTCATCATTGTTACGCTCGCCAGCACGGAAGGACTTCAACTGTGTTTCGGTGTAGCCCACATCCTGTCCACTCAGTGAGGGGTAGCCGGCAGATGCATTGCCCTGGCCATTTGGCGCATGGCATGCGGTGCACGCCGCAACACCGATGCTGGCTTCACCTGAACGATAGAGCTCTTCTCCAAGCGCACGCTTTTCTTCTTCGACGGCGCCTTGTGCCAACGGCAGGCTGGAGAAATATGCAGCAATATCGGCCAGATCCTGGTCATTCATTGCATTCAGCATGCCGGCCATCAAGGGCACAGCCCTCACACCACTCTTGATCTCTTGCAACTGCTTGAGCAGGTAACGCTCTCCCTGCCCACCCAGTTTTGGAACGCCGGGGAGCAGGCTGTCATTACCGGTTTGGCCATGACAGGCCACACACACGGTGGTTTTCCCCTGGCCGGCTTCGGCAGAACCTTGGGCCTGTGCGATAGAACTCATGCTTGTGATAAGCAATGCTGCGAATACGGTGCTTACAAAATTCCGGATAGTCACGATGCTTTTAACCTTGATCCTTAGACCTTTAATCTTAAAACCTGACTTCGTTCTGACGGAAGTCGCTTGCCCTTATGGGTTCACCAGGAGTGTCGACGACCAGCTGGAAACGCTCAAACTGTCCCTTTGGCTGGCCGTGCTACAATGCCCTTTTTTTCAGGCGGGCGAATTATACCCCAACGCCTGAGCCAAGCCAAAATTGCTCGTATAACTGCTCCTGCCTTATAAGGAGCCTCTGCTTAACCCTTACCCCTTAAATGGCCGAGAGGCTCCTTGTAGTGTCAGAACCCATTCTCTTTGAAAGCGCTGTTTACAGCATCAGTGCCAGTACCGTGCAGCAGTGTCCTCCGGATAACTGCATGGAAGTTGCCTTCGTAGGCCGCTCCAACGCCGGCAAATCCAGCGCCATCAATGTGCTAACCGCGCAACACAAGCTCGCACGGACCAGCAAAACCCCGGGGCGCACCCAGCTATTAAACTACTTCAGCATCGGCGAAGGCCTTTATCTGGTGGATCTACCCGGGTTTGGCTACGCTAAAGTGCCGCTGGAAATGCGCCAGAAATGGAAAAAACAGCTTGAACGCTATTTGCGGGAACGCAAATCGCTGAAAGGCCTGGTGTTGCTAATGGATATCCGGCACCCCTTCAAGGAGACCGATGAACAGATGCTGGAGTGGTGCCTGGATGCCAACCTGCCCCTGCACATCCTGCTGACGAAGGCAGACAAACTGAAGCGCGGAGCCGCGCGCGGCGTCTTGTTGCAGTGCCGCAAGCAGCTTCAGCCTCATGCCGATCTGATCTCTATCCAGTTGTTTTCATCGATGACACAGGACGGGGTAAAGGAATTACGTGCCAAGCTGAGCGGCTGGCTGGGGGCTGGCACTGACTCTTTGCCTGAAGAATCGGATGAGGTTGCAGACAATGCGATTGAAGATACGGAAACAGGGCAGCCCTGAAAGAAAAATCACCTGGCTGAAATGAAACGGGCCCTAACCGTAGGAGAAGACAGTCAGGGCCCGCGCACTCCTGAGAATCCAGGAGATATATCTCAATCAGCAGGCTGGAAAAATCGGGGAGAAAACCAGCCTGCACTATTAAAGACTCTCAACCCTTTGGGAAGTTCCAGAGCAATTCATCTTTTTTCGTTTTGCTGCCGCACCCGCACTGACACAAGCATCAAGTTACTCCGACCCCTTGATAATCAAGGGGTCGGAGTAACTTGATTAGTGGGCTTGATCCCAGTTTGCGCCCGTGCCCATGTCGACGACCAGCGGCACGGATAGCGAGGCTGCTGACACCATGCGGAACTTCACTCCCTCCTGCAGCAGCCCAAGATCTGCCTTGCTCACTTCGAATACCAGTTCGTCATGCACCTGGAGAACCATACGGGCATCCAGTTCCGCTACCTTCAGCCATTGGTCGATATCGATCATCGCCTGCTTGATGATGTCTGCGGCCGTGCCTTGCATCGGCGCATTGATCGCGGTGCGTTCCGCCGCTTTGCGCAGGCCCTGGTTTTTCGCCTGGATGTCGGGCAGATACAGCCGGCGTCCAAACAAGGTTTCCACGTAGCCTTGTTCCGCCGCCTGCATCCGGGTGTTTTCCATGTATTGCCTCACACCTGGATAGCGCTGGAAATACCGCTCCACATATTCCTGGGCCTCATGTCGCCCAATCCCCAACTGGTTCGCGAGTCCGAAGGCGCTCATGCCATAGATAAGCCCGAAGTTGATGGCCTTGGCGCTGCGCCGCTGATCCGGGGTCACTGCCTGCAGCGCACATCCGAAAATCTCGGCAGCGGTCGCGCGGTGTACATCGAGCCCTTCAGCAAAGGCTTGCACCAGGCCTTTGTCGGCCGACAGATGCGCCATGATGCGCAATTCAACTTGCGAATAATCTGCAGCGAGCAAGACTTTGCCCGGCTCGGCAATGAAGGCCTGGCGGATGCGACGGCCTTCCTCGGTGCGGATCGGAATATTCTGGAGGTTGGGCTCAGTCGATGAGAGGCGGCCAGTCGCGGCGACCGCTTGTTGAAAACTGCTGTGGATGCGCCCGGTGTCCGGCTGAATCTCAAGCGGCAATTTGTCGGTATAGGTGGATTTGAGCTTGCTGAGACTGCGGTGCTCCAGAATCACCTTGGGCAAGGGATAGCTCAGCGCCAGTTCCTGCAATACCGGTTCGGCCGTGGATGGCTGGCCCTTGTCGGTCTTGCTGACCACCGGATAACCCAGCTTTTCAAAAAAGATTTTTTGCAGCTGTGCCGGCGAGCCAAGATTGAACGCTTCGCCGGCAAGCCCGTAGGCCTCGGTCTCCAGCTCGGCCAGGCGCTTGCCGAGTTGCTCGCTTTGTTTTGCGAGCACGGCAACGTCCACCTTGATGCCATCCGCTTCCATCCGCACCAGTACCGGCAGCAACGCGATCTCAAGATAGCGATACACCTGCGCAAGCTGCCCAGTGTTGGCCAGCTCCTGTTCCAGCACCAGATGCAGGCGATAGCACAAGTCTGCGGAGCGGCAGGCCCACTCGGTGGTTTGCGCAACATCAAGTTGGGCAAAGATCAGTTTGTTGCGGCCCTTGCCAAGCAATTCTTCGGCAGTCAGCAGGGTTTCATCCAGATGCAGCTGGCACAAGCGCTCCAGCGTATGGCGATGCGCCACCGAGTTGAGCACATAGGACTGCAGCATGGTGTCGTAACGACGCCCACGGAGACTTATGCCATAACGACGCAGCACATGGCTGATCTGTTTGAGGTCATGTCCAATCTTGAACATGCCCTGGGCTTCCAATAACGGTTTCAGCGCACCCAGCACCAGCTCCGGTGGCAACTGAGCGGTGGCTCCCAGCATATCGTGACCCAGTGGAATGTAGCTGGCCAGGCCGGCCTGATGACAGAGCACCAACCCGACCAAAGGGGCTTGCAGGTAATGCCCGGCCTCGGTAACAACATGCAAGGCAAGACGTCCGGATTTACCCACGACACCGATCAACTGCTTGAGCTCGGCTTCGGTAGTAACCGTCTGGTATGCCACATGTTCAGGTTTGCCTGAAACCGGTTTCTCGTGATTGGCAGTACTTTGGTTTGTAGCAGCAGCGGGCGCGCTGCCAGCGATCGCCGGCGCTGCGTCCGCATGGACGCCGGCATCTTCGAGCTCCTTGACCCAACTCTTGAACTCCAGCGTCTTGTACTGCGCAAGCAGCGTTTCCTTGTCGGGCTCGCTGTGCCTGAGCTGTGCGGGGCCGAATTCCAGCTCCACATCCAGTTTGATGGTGGCCAACTCGCGCGACAGTTTCAGGTTGTCGAGATTGGCGCGCAGGTTTTCGCCGGCCTTGCCCTTGATCTCGTCGGCACGCGCAATGAGCTGGTCAAGGGTGCCAAATTCCTGCAGCCATTTCACTGCGGTTTTGGGGCCGACGCCGGGCACGCCGGGAATGTTGTCCACCTTGTCGCCCATCAGGGCCAGGTACTCCACGATGCGCTCCGGTGGCAAGCCAAACTTCTGTTCAACGCCCGCCTGATCAAGCTTTTCGTTGGTCATGGTGT
>JBIIWM010000165.1:0-6480 GCA_044338875.1 Pseudohongiellaceae bacterium
CGCAGCTGGGTCCCAACGGCCGCCCGCTGACACTGCAGATCACGCGCATTGATACCTCGCATCCGGTCTTGAGTGAAAGCAGTGGCTGGTCCAGCGTGAACGTACGCACAGTGCCCGTGGCAGCCAGTCCGGAAGATCGCGTGCTGATCGCCCAGAATGCCGATTCACCCGTCCTGATCGAACGCAGCATTGGTGCCGGCCGCCTGCTGCTGTTCACGTCCAGCTTCGACAACAGCGCCTCCGATCTGCCAGTGAAACCGGTGTTTGTTACCTTCATGGCGGAAGCGGCGCGTTATCTCTCGAACGAACAACTGCTGGTGAAACAGCAGATCACCGACAGCTATCTGCAATTGGCACAAAGCGGTGGCGCATCAGGCCAAGTGGTTGATCCAGATGGTGAAACCCTGCTCTCACTGCAGGACACCACCCGCAACCAGGATGTGCTGCTGAATAAAACTGGCTACTATCAGGTCTTTACTCCGGCAGGAGAAGTGCTTGTCGCCGTCAACCCCGACATCAGGGAGTCTGACCTTACGCTGATGCCGGCACAAACCCTGCAGAATTGGCAGAACGCCGTCAGTGGTACCTGCGTGGGCACGGCGTGCCGCGCCCCTGCGGAAACGGGAGAAGCCGAGCCCTCCACCACAACGGGCGCCGAGACATCCGAAGAAATTGCAGTCTGGAAGTTTTTCCTGATTCTGCTGGCCCTGTTGGTGCTTGCCGAATCACTGCTTGGTAACCGTTACCTGAACTTGAAAACAGGAACCGTGTCATGAACGCCATCCACAAGCTGGATCAGTATCTGGCCGCTTTTGCCACGCGACTGCGCACGCTCACCTTGCTGAAGGGTGCTGCTGCCACTGCGCTGGTGTTACTGCTGGTCAGCGGTATCGGGGCCTGGTTCTCTGCCGAGAGCGGCTTTGCCAGCACGACCACCAACGTGTTCCGGGTGGTGTTGGTGCTCGCACTCGCGGCCGTCATCCTGCTGTTGGTAATAGATCCACTGCAGAAACTCAAAAGTAGCCTGAGTCGCCACGTCGAAAAACGCGTGCCGGATTTCAACGGCCGCATCGATACCTACGCGCAGATGAAGGAAAGCAATAATCCCTTCATCGAACTGCTGGCCGAAGACACGCTCAAGATCAGCGACCAGCATCCGGTGGGCCAGGAAGTGCGGCAAAAGGAGCTCAGCATTGCCGCCGCCATTCTCGCCGCCATCCTCGCGATTTTTTTGTATTTGCTGATCGCCGGCCCCGGCATGCTGAACTTTGGCCTGCGCAACCTGCTCGCCGGCTGGGCCTTCTCCGATCTGCTGCCACCGCAAACCATCACGGTCACGCCCGGTGATGAAAGCGTGCGCCGCGGTTCCAATGTGCGCATCACCTCGGTGATGGAAGGCTTCAATCCCGATGACGCCACCATCCACATCCAGAATACGGATGGCGAGTGGCAGGAAGTGGCGATGGTACAAGGCCCGCTCGGCTTCGAGTTCACGTTCTTTTCGATGCAGCAGGACCTGAATTATTACATCAGCAGCACCGGCCTGCGCTCGCCCGAATACGACATCAGTGTCGTCGACGTACCCGGCATCGAAAAACTGGAACTGACCTACCACTATCCCGAGTGGACCTCGCGCGAACCGGAGACTGTTACCACTGGCGATGTCGACGCATTGCTCGATACCCGCATCGACCTGAAAGTCACCACCACCTCCCCGCTCACCGAAGGCCAGTTGGTGCTGAACAGCACTGGCCAGCCACTGACGCTGAGCGGGCTTGATGCCAGCACCAACTTTACCGTGCTGCAGGAAGGCGAGTACCACATCGCGGCCATCGTGGGCGGCGAGCAAGTCCGCATCAGCGATGATTATTTCATTCGCCTGACGGAAGACGGCAAGCCGGTGATCGAACTCGTGCGTCCCGGCGGCGACTACAATGCCAGCAGCATTGAAGAAGTGTTGGCGCGGGTCGAAGCCAGCGACGATTACGGCCTCGACAAGGTCGCGCTGCAATTTTCCGTGAACGGCGGCGCCTTCGAAAGCGTCACGCTCGGTGAGGGCGTGCGCGAGCTGGCTAGCGACCACCTGTTCATGCTCGAAGACATGACCACCGTGGCAACCCCTGCGGTAGAAACCAATGTCGGTGAGTTCGAAATCCAGCTCACCGAAGACGAGTCAGTTTTGGATGAACCGCAGCTGGATGAGCCAATGCCGGATCAGGCGACCACGGATACCGCTTCCGCCCCGGCCGCAGCCGAGGAAGAACAGCGCATCCCGCTGCAACCTGGTGACATCATTTCCTTCTATGCGGAAGCGACTGACCGCAGCCAGACCATTCGCACCGATATGTTCTTCATCCAGATCCAGCCCTTCGACCGGCGCTACTCGCAGTCGCAGCTTTCGGGCGGCGGTGGTGGTGGCCAGCAGCAGGGCGGCCCACAGGATGAGATCAGCCAACGCCAGCGCCAGATCATCGTATCGACGTGGAACCTGATCCGCGAACAGGCGGAAGCAGAAACCCCGACCCAGGTCGAGATCAACTCCAAACTGCTGAGCGAACTGCAAACCACGCTGGCGGAACAAGCGGCAACGCTCGTTGAAAGAACCCGCGCACGCCAGCTCGCCGATGACGAGGAAATCGAGGAATTCATCAACAACATGGAACAAGCCGTGCAGCGCATGCACCCCGCCTCGGCAAAACTGGCGGACGTAGCACTCAACGACGCGATACAACCGGCGCAGGAAGCACTGCAATACCTGCTGCGTGCCGAGTCCGTGTTCAACGACATCACCGTCAACCAGCAACAAGGGGGTGGCGGCGGTGGTGGCGGACGCGCCAGCCAGGATCTCGCCGAGATGTTCGAACTGGAAATGGACCTGAGCCTCAATCAGTACGAAACCGGCAACAACGCCAGCCAGCAGTCACAGCAGCAACAAGCCGAAGACATCATGCAGCAGCTGGATGAACTGGCCAAACGCCAGGAGCAACTGGCGAACAATATGCGCAACCAGCAGCAGCTGACTGAAGCCCAGCGTTACCAGCAAGAGATGCTGCGCCGCGAAGCCGAGAAACTGCAGGATGAACTGGAGCAGCTACAACGCCAGCAGCTCAGTCGCAACTCGCAGCAACAGCAGGGTCAGCAGGGTCAGCAGGGTCAAGAAGGACAGCAAGGTCAACAAGGTCAAGGACAACAAGGCCAGTCCGGACAAGGTGGACAACAGGGTCAAGCAGGCCAGGGTGGACAACAAGGGTTGGCGGGTCAGGGCGGTGAACAGCAGCAAGACCAGCAACAACCGCAACAAAATGGTGGCCAGGCTGCAGGGCAACAAGAGCAACAGGCCGACCAGGTCGCCCAAAGCGAACTGCAACGCCGCATGGAAAGCGCCATTCGCGCGATGCAACAGGCGCAGGAAGCCATGCAAGGCAACCTGAGTCCGGAAGAGATGCAGCGCGCCGCGCAGGAAGCCCAGCGTCAGTTGGAAGGCGCAAGCGACCAGATCGCCCAGGATCAGCTCGCCAACATGCAGCAGAGTTTCGCCAACATGGCGGAACGCAGCGCCGACATGGTGCGCGACCAGGAACGCATGGCCCGCCAGCTCCAGGAAGCGATGGAAACCGCAGTGAAGGAACGCGAGAGTGGCGAAGACCCCAACAGCCGCGGCATGGGGCTGCAGGAAGAATGGACGCTGGCGAAAGAAAAAACTGCGCTGGCCGGCGAACTGCGTACCCTGCAACAGCAGATGCTCGACGCCGCACAGAACTTCGGCGACGACGTCCCCGAGGCCGGCAATGAACTGCAACGCGCCAGCACGGAAGTAGCGGAAAGCGAACTTGAACAGGCCATCAATGATGCGGCGTTGTACATAGATGCCGGCTACGGACTCTACATCGCCGGCAATGAAAGCGCGGTCACTAACGCGATGCGCAAATTGGCCGATCGCCTCGAAGCGGCCAACGCACAAGTGCAGGGAGCCGGGGGTCCCGGCAACACCGATCTAGACCGTGCCAGGCAACAAGCACAAGACCTGCGCGACCAACTGCAACAACTCGCTCAGGGCGGCCAGCAACCTGGAGAACAGCAAGAGCAGCAACCCGGCCAGGGCCAATCAGCACAGCAGGGTCAAGAGGAACAGGAAGGACAGGAAGGTCAAGAAGGACAACAGGGTCAGGCGAGCCCCCAAGGTCAACAAGGTAACCAGCAAGCCGGCACTCAACCCGGTAACGCCAACGGTGGCGCACGCTTCGGCAATCGCGGCGGCGCCTGGAATGGCAACGATGATTTGAGCAACGCCCCCATCGACCTGCCCGACAATTTCTACGACAACGTCGACAGTCTCACGCAGCTCGCGCGCGACGCAGTCCAGCAAATGGAACTGAACCCGGAAGAGCTCGCACAGATGTACGACCTGATCCGCGAACTCGAATACACCCGCGTCGACCGTAACCAGAATATCCTCGCCGCTGAATACGGCGAGATGCTCGCGCTGATCGAACAACTCGAAGTGGGCCTGCAAACCAGCAGCGACAGCACCAAACGCAACAACGTCCGCACCGCCACCAGCGATGCGATCCCGGAAGAGTACCGCGACTCCGTGGCCGAGTACTTCAGGAGACTGAGCCGGGACTGAGCACCGCATCCATTGACAAGCAGGGGGGGTGCAACCATGCCGAAATCGACAGACAGCGTTGAAATAATCCTGGCCGGAGAAACTGCAAGCATCGAGAATACGCAGTCAACTGCGCTCTCGATCAGCCTGTTGGCAATCAAAGTCGCTGTTGTGTGGAGCTGCAGCGGCCAAGCGGGCACTGGAGCTGGGGTCTTCTGCAAAGTTTGAAAAAAATTGCAGTAATTCCTGTCCGTTCCGGGCCATGTGCTCTTGCTGAGCGCCAAAAATCCGGATAGTTTTCCTGCTGCGCTTCGCCTCCTTGCCCGTGGCCGCCAACCCAAAGGCTCGCGGCAGGATCAGATTAATAAAAATTCAGTTTAACGAAGTATTTAACCGGGAAGGTTCTTTGTGCTGTTAATTGATGCCGAGTTACGTAATTCCGCCATACACGGTATTGGGTTGTTCTGCCGCGAGGCGGTTCCAAGAGGGACCAAGGTCTGGACTTTTAACCCGCTGTTTGATTTGGTCTTCAACGAGGCGCACATGGTGTCGTTGCCGGCTCCGGTGATTTCTTTTCTGCAGATGTATGCCTACCGGTCCAGGGAAACCAACGAATTGATCGTCAATCTCGATCTTTCACGGCATATGAACCATGCCGACACCCCGACGCTGGTGTGTGATGCCGAATCGAATTATTTCACCGTGGACGATCTGCCGGCCGGCACTGAACTGACTTGTGACTATCGCGATTTCTCGATCGGCCTGTGCTCGGACTTCCTCGATGCCAACCCGTCCCCTGAGCAAGCAACCGCCAACGACAATACCTTCAGCCTGGACGCCATTCATAAAAAGCAGGCCACAGGCTAACGCCGGTCCTTTCCTGCAAGGCCTTTCCTACAAGGCCTTGCGTACTACCCTGAGCGAAACATCCTCCGCATGGACTTCAGTGCTGAAGCCCAGGTTGTCCATCAGCTCGAGCATGTTGGCGTTGTCTGCCAGTACTTCCGCATTGAGTTCCCTGAACCCGCGCAGGCGGGCCGCGTGCATCAATTCGTTCATCAGGCGCGTACCCAGCCCCTTGCCTTGCCAGGCATCGGCAACCACCAACGCGAACTCGCAGGTGCTGCCGTCCGGATTCATCACATAGCTGGCAAGGCCGAGAATGTTCTCGACCGTGGCGTCACTGCCGTCAGTTTGCTCCAGCGCGATCAGCGCGAGTTCCCGGTCGTAGTCGAGCTGGGTGAAACGCACCAGGGTTGCGCGCGTCAGCTCCTTGAGTTCCTGCATGAAACGGAAATGCCGTGCTTCGGGGGATAGCAGTTGAATGAAGTTTTTTTCCAGCTCGGCATCTTCCGGACGAATCGGTCGAATAATCACGGTGGTGCCATCCTGCAGTTGTGCCTGCGTGACCAGCTGCACCGGATACGGATGGATCGCCATGTGCTGGTATGCATGGAGATTCGCTGCGACCGCAGCAATTTCCACGCGTGCATCAAGTGCCACTACGCCGTACTCATCCGCTACCAGCGGATTGATGTCGAGCGCTTTTATTTCGGGAATTTCACACACCATTTCGGAGACGCGGCGCAGTACCTTCATCAGCGCCGCCTTGTCGATGGCAGGACTGCCCCGGTACTCGCCCAGCAATTTTGCAACCCTTGTATGGCTTATCATGTTTTCAATCAGGAAAGTATTGAGCGGTGGCAGTGCAATGGCGCGATCCTGCAGCACTTCCACATTGACGCCGCCCGCGCCGAAGCTCAGTGCCGGGCCGAACACCGGATCGCTGACGACACCGATCAACAGCTCCCGCCCGTGCCTGCTGTTTTGCATCGGCTCGATAGTGACGCCTTCCACGACCGCCTCAGGCAATT
>JBIIWM010000019.1:0-20154 GCA_044338875.1 Pseudohongiellaceae bacterium
AACGCGGCTACAAGGTTACCGGCATCGCGCGCAGTCCTGAAAAAATCGAAGCACGCAGCGGCATGATCACCGCCAAAGGTGATTTCACTGATCCTGTGGCGCTGGCCAAGATACTCAAAGGTCATGATGCGATTATCAGCGCGGCCAGTTTTATTCCAGGCCAGGCAGAAAACCTCATCGGAAGCGTGCGCGCCTCTGGCGTAAAACGTTTCTTGATGGTGGGCGGCGCCGCGTCCCTGCATGTAGAACCCGGTGGCAAGAAAGTGATCGACACCATTGATCTGCCAGAGGCATGGAAATTACCCATCATGGAAGGTATTCGCACACTGGAGCTGTTGCGCAAGGTCGATGATTTCAACTGGACCTACTTCTCGCCTGCCGTAGTGATCGGGCCGGGCGAGCGCACCGGAAAATTCCGTCTCGGCAAGGATGTCGTAGTAAAAGATGCCGAGGGCAACAGCAAGATCTCCTATGACGATTACGCAATTGCCATGGTGGATGAGCTCGAACGCGGCTACAACCTGAAGGGGCGCTTCACCATAGGTTATTGAATCGAAGTGGCTCTTGAACAAGTTGTCGCAACGGTAATTGAAACTATAAGGAAGCCAGCTTGTCAGCAAAATCATATTTCAAGCACGCGAGCCAACACCCGGGAACACGCAGAAGCTTTCTCAGCTTGCTGCTTTCAAGTGCGGCGGGACTCGCCTCGTGCCAACTGTTCGCGCATCACTCAGGCGCGCTGTTCTATACGATGGATACCCGTATCACACTGACGGGCGAGGTGCTCCGCTTCAATTTTCGCAACCCGCACGCCATCGTTGAATTGCTGGTGACCAAAGAGAACGGTACCCAGGAACGCTGGACCTGTGAAACTTCAGCTCCCTCGGCATTGCGGCGCCGTGGCTGGAGCCAGCAAAGTCTGGTTCCCGGAGAAATCGTCACGCTTGACGGTGTGCCAGCACGTGATGGTTCGCTGCTTATGCGCATTACCTCTGTGACCAAAGCCGACGGGACGCAAGTGGGCGTTTCGGCCAGGATGGATGACTGACATGAAAAGCCGGTTTGCGGATATGCGTTTACCCCTGGGCCTTCTGCTTTTATGTTGCGCTCAATTGCTGCAAGCGCAGCCGGACCTGTCCGGTTACTGGATGATCAGCTTTGGTCCAATTCCACCCAATCGCCCCGCGACAGTCCTGGAACAGTCGCTGCTCAATACACTGGATGAAGACACCCTGCTATTGGCCGATTCAGGCCTGGTGGAATTTCCTCCCGGTGAATTCGGTGGCTTGCCGATCAGTGCGCAGGCCCGGGCTGAAGCCGCTACCTATGACATCGAAACCCAGCGTCAAGTAGCCACCACGTGCCAGCCCCCAAGCATCATCTATTCCATGCAAGGCCCCTTCCCGCTGGAAATTTTCCAGGGCCGCGACCTGATCGTCATCAAGATGGAATACTTCGATGTGGTGCGCATCATCTTCATGAACGAAACCACCCATCCCGACACCTGGCCACACTCTGTAAGCGGCCACTCCATCGGTCGCTGGGAAGGAAATACCCTGGTAGTAGAGACCAGCAAAATCCAGGGCGCTACGTTGCTTAACAACGGCTTGAATCACTCCGACGACCTCTCGCTGACTGAACACTTCACCCTGGCGCCGGATGGAAAGAGCTTGCTGATTCTGCAGGAATATACCGATCCCGCTGTATTTAGCGGGACCGCAGCGCGATTGATACCACTGGACAAGCACGACGATCATGTCTATCCATACGCGTGCGACCCCAGTTACGGTGCCGCCATCGATAACCGGGAACAGCGCTGACGGCACGCGCACCGGGACCAAGACACCTGGTGGACACTGGACAAGCACATCACACCGGAGCACCACATGAACACACTGTTCCGGATCTGCTGCCCGGCATTTTGCTGCTGATACCATGCGCTGCAACCAGCGCCCAACCCTCCGAGGCCAACTCAAGCGCGGAAATCCTGCAACGCCTGCAAGCACTGGAAGCCGAATCCATCATCCGGCGGCGTCTGCAGGAATACATGGCCGTACTTACCGCTGCACTGGGATAACTACACTGACTTCTTTGCAGAGGATGGCAACATCGTGATGACCGAGGGCACTGTGACAGGGCGCGAACCGATCAAGCAGCGCATGGCCAACGCCAACCCCGGTACCCTGACCACGAGGACAAGCCCATTTTGTTGCGCACCGGCTCAATGCCTGTGTGCTGACTACGCAGCGGCAACTCGCCAGCTCACAGAACGCGTTTTACCAAAATCGCGACGCAACGCCTGCCTTGTTGAGTACGTCCTATCGGGCAACCTCAGGTCGCAGCCGCGACTGCATCGAATTCATTCGTACCCATGTGCCACAGCCCGGTTATTGAAAGCTGGTGGTTCGATTATTCGTGATCGTGATGATCACGGATGTAGTTGCGCTCATACTCGGCTTGGGCATGATCCTGCTCTTTCTTGACGCTACCTGCTTGCTGGCGCGCCTTGCCCATTGCCTTGCCGCGGGTTTTGCCGGTACTGATCCCGGCCGATAGCGAAAATTTGCGCTGGGGGTTTTCGCACTCGCAGGAAGGACAAACAGGCGACTCGTTGAACTTCACCAGTTTCTCGAAATGATGTCCGCACTTGGGACAAAGATATTCATATATTGGCATGGGTGCTGTTACCTCAACTGTTGCATGAGTTCATGGTAATTAACCCGTTTCCATCGGCAAGTCAGGATCTGCCGTCCACTCGCTCAGGGAACCATCATACACCGCCACATCCTCCACTCCCAATAACGTCAGCGCCAATGCATTGCTGCTGGCCGCGATGCCTCCACCACAATAGGTAATGACCTTGCGTGTCTGTAGCGCGTCCGTGGTCTGCATCAATTCCCTTATTTTTCCGGGCGGACGGAAACAGCGGGTATCGGGGTCTATCAGTAATTCACAATACAGATTCTGGCTGCCACTGATCCGGCCAGGCCTCGCATAGGCCACCACAGCCCCTGTGAACATGGCCTCAGGCAGTGAATGTAACAACAGGGAATCCGGATCATTGATTGCAGCAAGCACCCGTGCCTTGTCGGCAAACAAATGCGGACGAGGTTTCAGGCTGAACCGTGCTGCGGGCGGATAATGCCCGGAGCCGCGAGTGACCGGTTTTTGCCGGGCCACCCAGTGCAACCAGCCACCATCCAGCACTGCAGCATTATCAAAGCCAACGGCACGCAGCATCCACCACACCCGGGCAGCCCAGGCATGATTGCCACGGTCATACAGGACCACTACGGTGCCGTCACCGATGCCCAGCGCCTGCATGCTTGCGGCAAATTTTTCGAACGGTGGCATCATCAGGGGCAGCGCTTGCTCCGGATCGCTCAGCTGGCCAACCACATCCACAAAAATACTGCCGGGAATATGTGCTGCAGTAAACTCGTCGCTGGCCGGGACAAAACCGAAACTGCCGTCAGGCCTGGGTTTCATTACTTGCGAGCAATCCAGGATTCGCAGCGCGGGCGCCTCCAGATGCTGTTCAAGCCAGTCAGCGCTGACCAAAGGACTATTGATGTGCAGGCTCATGGTTTATCCTTATTGGTTTCCGTGGCGCCAAAATAACCAAGGCTGCCGGCCAGTACAAGCAAAGGGTTTGCGCCATCCCGGATTCAGGGACATAACAACAAACATCCATACGAAGACAATTGCGCAGTTTAATACCCCTTGGGTAAGCTGCTACCGGCAACACGAGAGTTGTTACAGTCACCAGGACGAAGCTCATGCAGGATGAATTACTAAAACAATATCTGGATTCCCTGCCGGCCCGCCTGAACAGCCTCAAAGACCTGGTCAAGGCGCACCGCGAAGGCGATCAGGCTGCCGACGACAAGATCCGGATGATCGCGCATTCCCTGTATGGATCGGGAGCCACGTTCGGTTACCCGGACATCAGTGCGGCCAGCAAAAAAGTCGAACACGCCACTGGAGCAGACTTGCTCAAGCACCTGCCCGAGCTGGTGACCGTGCTCAAGGACATCCTGGCCAAGGCCGCTGTCGAACCCTCCCATGCGCGCAGCATCCTGCTAATTGAAGACGATGCTGAAAATGCAGCCTTGATCAAGGCAATTGCGCGCAGGCAATTTCCCGATTACCACGTCGATACGGCAGCCAGTGCTGCGCAGGCGCAGGAATTCCTGGTCAAACATACGTACTCACTGATTATCCTGGACCTGATCCTGCCCGATCGCGATGGGCGTGAGGTCCTGCGCGAAATCCGCGTTGACTTCCAATTGACCACACCCGTGCTGGTACTGACCGGCGTCAACAAGGATATAGTCCGGATTGAATGCATGAGCCTGGGAGCCGACAAGGTGCTACTCAAGCCATTTCAGGAAGACAGCCTGCTGCCGGTCATCGAAGTGTTATTGAAGAAAAGCGACAAGCAACAGCTGACACTGGTACCCAAGGGCAATGAGCTGAAGGAACAGGTAAGTCCGGACGGCGTGAGGATGGATATGTCCGGCATGAACGTCCTGGTCGCCGAAGACGATGCAGTGCAGGCCAACCTGATCAGGCAGCGCCTGATTCAGGAAGGGCTCGCCGTACAACATGTGAGCAATGGCCGTGAAGCCATGGCAGCGCTGCGCCTGAAGGCATTTTCAATCGCCATCCTCGACGTGAAGATGCCGCTGTTCAACGGCTTTGAAGTGCTGGAGCGCATCCGTGGCGAACTCGGCTTGGGTGATATGCCTGTCATCATGCTCACCGCGATGGGCAGCGAAGCCGATATCATCCGTGGCTACGATCTGGGTGCCGACGATTACATCCTCAAACCTTTCTCGGTAGTCCAGCTGGTGGCACGTGTCAAAAGCCTGCTGAAAAAACCTGGCTAGGCCAGGTTCAAGTCGAAAAAGAAGGTCGTGCCTTTCTCTGCTGAAGATTCAAAGTCCAGCGTGGTGCCATGTTCACGCAGGATTTTCTGACAGATGTAGAGTCCCAATCCGGTGCCACCCTTCGCCCGCGTAGTACTCGAATCGCGCTGGAAGAATTTGCCAAACATCTGTTCGCGATCCGCATCATTGATAACCTCACCCCGGTTGTTGACCGCAACCCGGCAGGTTCTGCTGAAGCACTGTACCGAAATGACCACTTCCCGATTTTTATCCGAGAACTTGATTGCGTTGGACAGCAGGTTGGTGAGCACCTGGAACAGGCGATCTGAATCGGCATATACGGTACAGGCACCCGGCATGGCATCCGTGCGAACATCAACCGAGTACTGCAACGCATAGGACTGGTTGGCGCTGACGACATCGTCAACCAGTTTGGCCAAATCGCAGGCACCGAAGCGATAATCCATCTTGCCCGATTCCAGCTTGTCCACATCCAGGATGTCGTTGATGAGCATGTGCAGCCGATTGGTATTCTTCAGGGCAACGTCCAGCATCTCTGCACTTTGCTCCTTGTCGTCGTCCAGCACCCCGGAAGCCAGCAGGCTGAGGCCAGCCTTGATTGCAGTCACCGGAGTCCTGAGCTCGTGGCTGACGATAGAAACAAATTCATTCTTCAGTCTCTCGTTGGCAATGCGCTGGGTTACATCCTGCACCAGTGACAGGATGCCTACCACCTTGTCGTCGGCATCAATCAGGGGTGTGTTGATCCACTCGCACAGCACCAGCGCTCCGTCCCTGCGGAGATTTTCCTGGATCGAATGAAACTCGCCGGATTTGCCGATTACCTCATCCAGGATATCCCCCAGCCCCCTGCCATCCTTGTTATACATGAGATTCACCGGCCTCAGCATTGAAACTTCATCCTTCCTGTAACCGAAGACAGTCTCGGCCGCCGGGTTCCACTCAATGACATTCTTGTCGAGATTCCATTCAATAACCGCAAGCGGCGTTTCCTGCACAAACGCGGTCAAGCGCTGTTTGAAATCCCGCAGACGCTCTTCCCGAAATGCCGCATCAATACTGAGCTGGATGCTTTCGGTCACCGTCTGGTTGATGCCCAGCGCGCTGATGATCATCATGAGCACGAGCAGGATAAGCACCCATGAAATGTAGTGCGTCACCTCAGTAGCCAGCAAGAACATGGTGGCTACAATCGGGAAGAACAGAATAAGCAGGAACAACACGACGATGGGGCGATGCGGTGCCAGCGTGGAAGTGGCAAATGACGCCATACAGACGATCAACAGTGCCAGCAGCATTTGGTAATTGCTGTTGTCATACATAAACAACAGGAACCCTGCACTGCCGATCGCAAACGCCATCAACAGCGAACCAATCCTGAACTTCACATACCATGCCTGGTTGGCCTGAGGGCCCGGTGCGGCATGCAAGAACTGGCGATAGTGGTAAAACCGCAATATTGTGAGCGGCACCAGTATGCCGACCCAGGTGTACAGACGCACCGGATTCACAATCCCGGTGAACAACACGATGGCGATAATGCTGCCAAACAGGTTTGCCAACAGACTGTTGGGGATGGCGGCATACAGCAATTTGAGCTGCTGGTGCTCCATCAATTCATGGGGATCAAAATCAGCGACATTGAGTCGCCTCCGTCTGTCCAATTTCCTCACGCGTGCATTTCCTCCTGTTTTGCTCTGCCCATTTTGGCACAGACCGGCGACCTAGTGGGCTTCCTCCTTTTTATGTAACATCCCTCGTGCAAGCCCTGACCTGGATGAGACTCGCCCGTGATCCCCCTTGAACGCGTAATGCACGTGGATGATGACCCTTCCATCGGCCTGGTGACCCGGGTAACCCTGGAGAAGGTCGGCAAACTGAAAGTGCTCAGTTGTGACGGCGGCGCCCAAGCCCTCGCCAAGGTGCTGGACTTTGCCCCCCATGTGATCCTGCTTGATGTCATGATGCCCGGCATGGATGGACCGACCGCTCTGCTCAAACTCCAGGAAATCATCAATCTGGACAAAGTGCTGGTACTGTTCATGACAGCCAAGGTGCAGCAGTCCGAAATCGAGCATTACCATAGCCTGGGCGCCCGCGGCGTCATAATCAAGCCCTTCGATCCCATGACCCTGCCTTCCCAGCTGCAAGTGCATTGGCAGTCCTTTCAGGAGAGCAATACACAAGCCTGAATCCAAACTGCCAGCAAAACGGCTCGTACTAAAACAAAAACAGCAGGAGCAGGCGTATGCAGGCACTCGAAGTTAGGCATCTCTGTAAAAGTTTCGGCACTCTCAAGGCTGTGGACGACGTTTCATTCAGCGTTTCCCAGGGCGCCGTGTTTGGCCTGATTGGCCGCAATGGCGCCGGCAAGACCACCACCATCCGCATGATGATGAATGTGTTCGGGCCTGATTCCGGCGAAATTCTCTACCACGGAAACAAGACCGGAGAAGAGTTCCGTCGCAAGGTCAGTTACTTGCCGGAAGAGCGCGGCCTTTACAAAAAGATGAAGGTTATCGACCTGCTGAACTTCTTCCTGGAAATTCGCGGCATCGATCCAGCCAAGGTAAAAACCCGCACCCATGAGTATCTTGAGCGCTTCTCGCTGGACGACCGCATCCACACCAGAATCGAAGACCTCTCCAAGGGCAATCAGCAAAAAGTACAGTTCATCGCCGCCATCCTTTCCGACCCGGAAGTGCTGGTACTGGACGAACCTTTCTCTGGCCTGGATCCGGTCAATACCGGCCTGCTGAAAGACATCGTGATGGAGCTGAAGCAGAAAGGCAAAGTCATCATTTTTTCCACCCACTTGATGGAACTGGCAGAGCGCATGTGCGACCAGATCGCGCTGATCCACCAAGGCAAACTGATGCTGAATGGCTCGTTGAGCGACATCAAGCAGCAATACAGCCAACGCAACATCACACTGGTGCATGAAGGCAACCTGGCTTTCCTGACCGGACACCCGCTGGTCGAGTCGGTCAATGACTACGGCAATTTCACCGGAATTCGCGTCAAGCATGCCAACGATGTTCAAACCCTGCTACAGCTGCTGGTCTTTCACAAAATCGTCATCAAGAAATTCGATGCCAACGATATTTCGCTGCAGGAAATCTTTCTGGAAGTGGCCGGCGACAACGCTGTGGCGGTAGCTGCTCCGCTTTTCGAATCCAATGACAGTGCCTTGCCCAAGATGACCGACATCAGCGAGTGAAAGGACGCCAGCATGCTTAATTACCGCGCACAAGCGATACTGAAACGCGAAATAAAACAACAGATCTTCTCGAAGAAATTCCTGATCATGACCCTCGCGATCCCCGTGTTCATGCTCATCATGGTCGGCGTGCAGGTGTTCATTAGCACCTACGATCGCGAAGAGCTGGCTACGCTGCATATCGTCAATGAATCAGAAAGCTTCCAAAGTCTCATCCGCAGCCAGATCGGTAGCAGTGAGTTCAACAACACCGAACTCTACCGGTTGCAATACGAACTGATCGCGGCAGCTGATATCGACAGCTATATCAACCAGCAGCGCCCGGCGCTACTGCGCGGCCAGTTGACCGGGGTAATATTCATTCCCGACAGCGCCCGCGAGGACAAGAAGATTTCCTACTACTCCTCGAATCCCGCCAACCAGATCCTGCTTGGCCGTGTGCGCGAGCAGGTAAATTCGGCAGTCATCGGCGAATACTTTGACAAGCTCAATATTGATCCAGCCGCCATTGAGTACGCTCGCACCAATATCAGCATCGACGGTATCCGTATCAGCAAGGAAGGCAACACCACACTGAATCCTGGCAACCTGGTCATTGCATTCGCGTTCACCTTCTTCATCTACATCAGCCTGCTCAGCATGGGTCCCGCGGTGATGGCGGCTGTCAACGAGGAAAAGACCAGCCGCATCGTGGAAGTGCTGTTGTCAGCGGTAACGCCGCAGGAACTGATGTATGGCAAGATCATGGGCACTGCCGTCGCCGGACTGGCACAAATGGCGATATGGATTTCGCCGGTGATTGTCTTGAGCCTGATTTCGCTGCCGGCGCTGGCGATGATGAATACCCTGGATTTCGATATCAGCGTTCTCAACATCCTTTATTTCTTGCTCAATTACCTGATGGGCCTCATCGCTTTCCTCAGTATCTTCGCTGCCTTCGGTGCCATGTTCGACACACCACAGGATGCACAAGGGAGCATGATGCCGGTGACAATGCTCATCATCATTCCGTTTTTCCTCGCCTTCTCACTGGTGCGCAATCCAGCCAATACGCTAGCCGAAGTCAGCTCCATGCTGCCCTTTGCCACCATCATGGTGATGCCGGCGCGCATGACGCTGATTGATGTTCCGCTATGGCAATTGCTGGTAGCCACGCTGGTGAACATTGCGACCATCTATTGCTGCATCAGGGGCGGGGCCAAAATCTACCGTATTACAATCCTGATGACAGGCAAGCGGCCCAGCTGGGCAGAAATCTGGAAATGGCTACGCTATGAATGATTCAACCTTTCCCCCCGTGTTTGGTGCTTAGCCCCCCTCTGCGCAAGATGGTAGACTGCTGCATCCGGGCAAACGTCCGGATTAACGCTCGCCAATTAACAGTCGCCAATGAACAGTCGCCAATGAAAATAGCCCCGCTGAAATTTGCCGCACTCCTGTTTACCACCATCACAGTACTCAGCCCGTTGGGGCAGGCTCAGCCGGCTCCAGCTGCTGTCACCCAGCCAGCACCGCTTGATGCTGCTGCACCACTTGCTGCCACCGACCCTGCGCTCACAGCCGTTGCCTCCCCGATTTTCAAGGTCACGCTGACGCTCAATGGCCGACCTGCCGAAATTGAAATGGAAGACCTTGGCAATCCACTACTGCTGATCCAGACCACCCGCGGCGACCTGGCAGTGGAGCTGCTCCCCAAGGATGCTCCGCAAACCGTCGACAACTTCCTCGGCTTGGCCGAAGGCCTCAAACCCTTCATCGATCCCCGTAGCGGCGAGCAAGTACAGCGCCCGTTCTACGATGGCCTGGTCTTTCATCGCATCATCAAGGATTTCATGATCCAGGGCGGCAGCCCTGATGGCCAGGCCAATGGTGGCCCTGGTTTCACCATTGATGACGAGATAAACGCCGTCAGTCTCGGACTTGATCTGATGAAAGTACTGGATGAGGATGGCTATCCTGCTGCAGTGCTGGGTATTCGTGACCAGGCCGATTTTCAGCAACGGGTTTTGCTGCCCTTGTACAAATCCATGGGCATCGACAACGAAACAACGCTGCAAACGCGCATTGCTGACGTCGACCAGCGCCTGCGCGCGATGAGTGTGAAGGAGCTGTTTGAACTGCAGGGTTACCGCTATTCGCAGGCTTTCCAATCGCGTGCACCCTTGCGTGGCGTAATCGCGATGGCCAATAGTGGCCCCGACAGCAATGGCTCCCAATTTTTCATCACGCTGGCAGACACACCCTGGATCACCGGCAAATTCACTGTATTTGGCAAGGTCCGCGCCGGCATGGACATCGTCGACAGCATCGGCAACATGCCGGTGGATGCAGAAAAACGTCCGCTCGAACCCGTCACCATTTTGCTGATCAGGCGTATAGCGATCTAGTACCGAGGCTTCATGCAACCAACCAGCAAGAGCAGTAATGTAGTGTGGCAGGTCGGGCGCGTTGCACGTGAACGGCGCCGCGAAGTGTTCAACCAGGATGGTGCGACCCTGTGGTTTACCGGGCTGAGCGGCGCCGGCAAATCCACGCTCGCCTTCCTGCTGGAACACCAACTCACCGAAGAACGCTACAAGTCCTATGTGCTCGACGGCGACAACGTGCGCCACGGTCTCAACAGCAACCTGGGTTTTTCCGATGCGGACCGCGAGGAAAATATCCGTCGTGTCGGTGAAGTATCCAAGCTGTTTGCCGACGCTGGCATGATTGTGCTCAGCAGCTTCATTTCACCCTTTACCAAGGATCGCGACCTCGTGCGTCACATCCACGAGGAAGCCGGTCTGCCGTTTGTGGAGATCTTCGTGGATACGCCATTGACGGTATGTGAAGCACGCGACCCCAAACAACTCTATGCGCGCGCACGTCGTGGCGAGATCAAGGATTTCACCGGTATAAGTTCACCCTATGAGCGCCCGGTCAATCCTGAAATTGTGTTGACCACCGACAAGAATCCGCAGGATGCTGTCGACCTGGTACTGAAATACCTCAAGGAAAGAGGCATCATCCGCTGACGCCTGACAACGGGTGCAAGGGACGGACATGCAATTCCTGAAACAAAAGCCGATCCCCGGCGACTTCTGGGGTGGACTCGCGGCAACGGCCGTCGTGCTGCCGCAAGCCATGGCCTTCGGTGTCACCTTGCTGGTGGCTTATGGCTTTACTGCTGCCGCAGGTGCCTTGAGCGGTCTCGTGGCGGCCAGTCTGCTCTGCCTGCTGTCAGGTCTCGTGGGCGGTACGCGTGGACTCATCAGTTCTCCCACCGGCTCCGTGCTTATCCTGCTCAGTGGCGCTTTGGCTGCACTCTCACAGCAAGGAGTGCAAGGTTCCGCCTTGCTGGCAGGACTTGCCGCCATTGTCATGGGTTCCGGCGTGTTCCTGATCCTGATTGGACTGAGCGGCGGCGGCAAACTCATCAAGTACATCCCCTACCCGGTGACCAGCGGTTTCATGACAGGTTCGGCGCTGCTGATGTTGCTGTCACAACAGCGACCGCTGCTGGCAGAAGACATTATTGGTGGCAGCTCAATACCCTGGCTACCCGCGCTGACCGCAGGGGTCACGGCGCTCTCCACTTGGCTGCTGCCCAAGGTGTTCAGCAAGCTGCCAGGCACTATCGCTGGCTTGCTGGCTGGCACGCTGTTTTTCCATGTGCTGGTCGTTCTCACTGCAGTGGATGTCCCCGGGTACTGGATGATCGGTGAATTACCGACACTCACTTCTGTAGACCTTGTCCTGGATGTCCACAGCATTGCTGCACTGCCATGGACCCTGATCCTGGTGTCTGCGCTGACACTGGCGGTCATAATCTCCATCAACACGCTGTTGAACGCCGTGCTGGCTGATGTCTCGACCATGGCGCGCCACAACGCCCACGCGGAACTGGTCGCGCAAGGTATGGGCAATCTCTTGTCTGGCGCATTCGGTGGCATGGCCGCATCAGGCACTACTGGAGCCACCCTGGCCGCCATCAGCAGTGGTGGCGCACGCTGGGCCGCAGTGGCGACAGGTGTGTTGCTGCCGTTGCTGCTACTTGTGGGTAACAGGATCGGCACCTTGCTGCCAATCAGCGTATTGAGCGGCATCATGCTGTATGTAGCAGTGCGCATGCTGGATCTCGATATCCTGGCATGGCTACGCAACCCGCGTACGCGCAGCGATGCCTTCATTGCGATCCTGGTGACGCTGATCACTGTGACCTACGACCTGATGGTGGCGGTTGCGGCCGGCGCCTCGATTGCGATCTTCCTGTTCGTCCGCAGCCAGATCCTCGCGTCCGTTGTCCACATGCGCAGTACCGGCAAGCAACTGCGTTCCATCCGCAAGCGCAGTCAGGAAGAAAGCGAAGCACTGCAGGCCTCTGGCGAACAGATCGTGCTGTATGAACTGCGCGGCAACCTGATTTTTGCCACGGCCGATTCCCTGCTGGACCAGGTTGCCCCCGATCTCACCGGCGGCAAAACCATCATTCTGCATCTGCGCCGCGTACAACAGATCGATCTCACCGCCGCCCGTCTGCTGCAGCAACTGGCCACGCGCCTGAGCAAACAGGGCGGCATGCTGCTGGTGTGCAACCTGCACCAGGAAATCGGATTGGGCGAGCTCGCAGAGAAGGCCCTGCGCCAGTTCAGCATCTCCGCAGCGCAAGTGCCAATCCGTACCTTCAACGGAAAGGATGAGGCACTGGAATTCGCGGAGAATCATCTGCTGGAAAGCCTCGGTATCAAGCCTGCCAATGCCTGCCAACGGGTCGAGCTGGCTGATAATGACCTGTGCAAGGCGATGACTCCGGATGAGCTGCAACACCTGCAGCGCGTACTGCGGCCAAAAACCCTGCAAGCCGGGGAATTGCTGTTTCAGGCCGGCACCGAGGGCGGTAGCCTTTATTTGGTCCTCCAAGGCGAAATTGAACTGCGCTTGCCCACCACCCAGCACCATTACAAACGCTTGGCCAACTGCCAGGCCGGCACGTATTTTGGCGAGCTCGCCCTGCTCAATCCCGGCCCGCGCGTAGCCTCGGCCATCGCCATCCAGAGCACCGAACTGGGCGAAATGACAGGTGCCGGACTGGAACTCCTGCGCAAGGAAAGTCCGCAGGCTGCCATTAAACTGCTAATGATGCTGACTCGCATCGAGGTGGAACACCTGCGTTGGGCCACGCGCGAGCTGCAACATTTGTCGGAATGGTAAGCGTCCGGCTGGCGCCAGCAAGCTTGCGCGGTATTATGGACTCCATGCTTTCCCGACAACGCTGTGAAAACAACAGAACCATAACGACAATAATGAGGAGCACCGCATGCGCATACACCATTCCTTTCTGCCGGCACTGACCCTGCTCGGTCTGGTCGCCACTACCTGCCAAGTACAAGCTCAAACCCTGCTCGCCGGCGAGCGTGAAGCCCCTGTCACTGCAATCGCAGGCGTTGTCGGAGCAGACGCGCAATGGACACTGGTGTGGGCAGATTTCGTCACCGCCGATGGCATCGTCGGCACGACTGATGGCGGCGTGCTGTTCGCGCAGGAACAAACCGACAAGATCATCAAGCTCAACCAGGACGGTAGCCAGCACACAGTATTCGAAAACATGAACGCGCCCGGCTCAGTCGCCATCGATACCAGCGGCCGTACCTTCACCGTTCAACGCACCTGTACCGAGCCCTTCAACGCGGAACTCGCTGGCTGCAATGAACTGACGCGTGTGGTCCAGATCGCACCGGAATTTCGCGTGCTCGCCAGCAGCTTTGCCGATGGACGCCCACTTGGACGCTTGAATGACTTGATCGCCGACGGCCTCGGTGGCGCCTTTTTTACCAGTGGCGGCCTCTATCACGCCAGCAAGGATGGCGTAGTGTCAGTCGTTGCCGAGGAAGATTTGGTGACCAATGGCCTGATGCTGAGTCGTGATGCCGGCACGCTATATGTCACTAACCGCGATCGCATCGTCGCCTTTGATGTGGCTGCAGATGCCAGCACCTCGAACCGTCGTGACTTCGTGATCTTCGAAGGCGAAACCTTCACCGATGGGATCGCGCTGGATGCAGAGGGCAGGCTTTATGTCACTGCCGGACAAGGCATTCATGTCGTCGGCGAAGCAGGCGATTTCCTGGGTACCATCCCGACTCCGCGCGCGGCCATCACCGCAGCCTTTTCCGGTCCCGACAAAAAAATGCTGTACGTTCCGATGATGGGCGCAGTAGGACCCGACGGCAAGGCCTGGGCCACTCCAGAAGGCATTCGCAATACGGCGATGACTATCTACACTCTCCCGATGTTGACCTCAGGTTTTGGTGGCAGACCGAAATGACACCCTAATCTGGGGCATGCGGGTGACTTTGCAGCAACCATACCGTTTCAGTTGCAGGTAATTTACCCTTCATTCCTCCTGCCATATCCCGGGTTTCTGCTTCAGTCACTTGATACAGTGTTGAGTAATGACGCCTGACTTCCTCTGCCGTGATTGAAAACGGCGGACCCGCCATGCGCTGCTGGTCGTATTCAAAAGTGATCAGCAACTGCGGAGCCGATCGGGTGATGGCGACCAGATGCGAGGCATAGCGGGTGCGCATCTCCGGGGGCAAGGCAACCAAAGCAGCACGATCATAGATTGCTGCGACAGGGCCGAGTAGTTCCGCTGTCACCTCAAAAATATCACCCACCCAAATACTGATGTTATTGGCCTGATAGCGTAGCAAGTTGCCGACATTGCTGATGTCGGGCACCAGTCCCAGCTCGGCAAACAACTGTTCGATCGCCAGCTCACTCAGTTCTGCACCCGCCACTTGATAGCCGATGGCTAGCAACCAGGCAATATCGCGCGTCTTGCCGCACAGCGGCAGGAAGACCGTGGCACCTTGGGCCAGATTGAGGTTTCCAAAATACTTGCAGAGCAAGGGGTTGACCTCTTTCTCATGAAAACCAATCTCTCCCTTGCCCCATCTTTGATGCCAAAAACTTGCTTCCATATCAGCTCCTGTATCCGGTTCAAAATACTTCGCGTTGATACGGCGGCAGTGAATCCAGGATGTCGCGACCATAAGAACGCGTGAGCAAACGCTCATCGAGAATGGTGATGGTGCCGGTGTCGCTTTCCTGGCGCAACAGGCGCCCACTGGCCTGGATCAGCCGCAAGGCGGCTTCCGGCACCGAGATTTCCTGGAAGGGATTGCGGCCCTGCGACTTTACCCATTCGCCCAGCGTGGCATCGACAGGATCGTTGGGCACCGGGAACGGAATCTTTGCGATCACCACATGCGTGCAGTAGTTGCCAGGCAAGTCGATACCTTCCGCCAGTGACGCAAGACCAAAGATGATGCTCTTGCCGCCCTTGTCGATGGTTTCCTTGTGCAGGCGCAACAGTTCCTGTTTGGGATAGTCGTCCTGGGACAATACACCCTTGCGGAATACGGCGGGCAGCCCCAGCAACACATCGGTCATTTGCCGGCGTGAACTGAACAGGACCAGCGCGCCACTTTCCGATTTCAGCAGCTCCGGCAACAGTGCAATCATTGCTTCGGTGTGCCCGGCGTTATTGCTCGGGTCGAACCCCTTGCGTGGCACTCTGAGGATTGCAGCTTCCTTGTAAGTGAAGGGACTGGCAATGCGGTGATAGCTGGCCGACTCCGGCAAGCCGCAGCGCTGCGCGAGGAAATCGAAACTGCCCAGCGCGGTGAGAGTCGCAGACGTCAGTATCGCGGCGAAACAAGTGCACCACAATTTTTCGTGCAGATCCTCGGCCGCCAGCACCGGACTTGTAGACAGCGTAATTTCCGCGACACCGGCACCCTCGCTGAAGGTAATCCAGCGCGCTTTCGGCGGTGCGCCTTTGGGATCAGGACGCGAGAAGTTCATACAGCAGATGGCGGCAGCTTCAGTACGGTTAAGTGCAGAACCAAACAGCGGATACCAGGTTTCGGCCTGCTGCTTGTCGATCTCGCCATCCTCTTCTTCCATGCACACCTTGAGCACATCCACAATTTTCGACAGGCGACTGCCAAGACTGATGAATTCAGAGGCCAGCGTATCCAATGGCGGGCACAGGTCGACTTCCACTATTCCACGCGGGAACACATATTGGGTGACATCGCCACGCGCCGAGGCGCTCTCAGCCTTGTCCATGTACTGCTGCAGCAGAATGAACACATCCTGCAGACGCAACCGTGTGGAGTGGCAGTAATCGCGCGCATCAACCAGCAGTTCACTCAGCCGGCCCTTGTTGCCTTTGTCTTGCGCAATCCTGAGCATCACCGTGCCAAACTGGTCAAGCCAGGTACCAGTGCTGCCACAACGCAGATAATGCGAGAAGTGATTGATGCTCTTGCCGGGCAGTTGATGCGCTTCATCGAAGATATAGATGGAATCTTCAGGGGCAGGCAGGATCACGCCCCCGCCCAACGCCAGGTCTGACAGCACCAGATCGTGATTGGCGATAATGCAATCGGTCTTCTGCATGTTGTCTCGGCTTTTGAAATAGCAACAGCTGGTGAAATAGGAACAGCGATTGCCGGAGCATTGGCCATGCTCGACAGCGACCGGGCGCCATTGGTCTTCAGTCAGGCTTTGCGGCCAGTCATCACGATCACCTTGCCAGTCGCCATTGCTGAGGGTCTCCAGCATTTCATCGTACAGCGCCCGGTCCATCGTGGCAGGGTCCTGTACTTCTACCTTGAACAAATCGCGCAAGGCATCCGCACTGCTGTTGCTGCGCAGGGCGCCATCAAGCTTGGAGAGACACAGGTAACGTCCGCGGCCCTTCGCCAACGAGTAGGTGAAACGCAGGTCGCTATTCTTCAGCAGATCGGGAATGTCCTTGTAGATTACCTGTTCCTGCAAGGCTACAGTTGCGGTGGCAATGATGAGTTTCTTGTTGAGCGCTTGCGCCGCCGGCAGGGCTCCGAGCAGATAGGCCAGCGTCTTCCCGGTACCGGTACCCGCTTCCACCACGCAGATGGCGGCATCACCGGAGGCGCGATTGCCGTCGTCGTCGGAGTACACACTGGTGATAGTGCGCGCGATCTCCGCAATCATGCGTTTCTGGCCCGGACGCGTCTGCAGCTGTTTGCGCTGCAGAATCAGGGAGTAGTTTGACTGGATGGTCTGTTTGAGATCGTCGGAAAGCATGGGTTCGACTATAGAGGAAGTCCGATAACTCCGCCAAAAATCAAAATATCAAGGGGTCGGAGTAACTTGATCTGTTTATTCAGCGCCAACAACATCAAGGAGATCAGATCAAGTTACTCCGACCCCTTGATATTTCGGCTTTGCGGATCACTGGATTGGCGTACATGGCCAGGACATAGGGCCGCAGTTGCTCTGGCATGTCATACAGGCGCTTTTCCAGTTGCTGGCGCTTCTCTTCCACGATGCTGGGGCTGACACCGCACAGCTCGGGCAACAGGCTGAAATCCATGTAGTTGCTCTGCAGTTTCTGCAGGGCCAGGTAGTTCACCACGTGCAGCTTGTAGTTGCTGATGATCTGGCGGTCAATCAGCTCTGCCACGCCTTCCGGAGTGGCCAGCTCTGGCACATTCAATGGCTGCCCGTAACTGACATGCACTGTACCCTTCTTGCCGATCATGCCGGCGAGGATGCTGTTGGCATCGGTGTTTTCGTCTTTCTCGAAGCGTCCCACCGTATCGATGGCATGCAATTCTGCAGCTTTCATCAGATCACAGGGATCGTACTCATAGGAGATGGCGACCGGCACAATATTGAGCTGGGTCATCGACTGGCTCAGGGAGAGAGGCTCGACGCCTGCTTCCTTGTCACGCATCGACATGTGCAACATCTTGATGATGGCCGCTTCGGTTTTGTCGATACCGTCCTTGGCACGCCCTTCGCGCTGCGCAATCCACACGTTCTGCCCGGTGTTGATGCAATGACGAATGTAGGCCGAAAGCTGCTTGCTGGCGGCAAGTTTTTCGCGGCCTTGCACCGAGCGCTTCACGATGAAACTCTTGTTGAGCTTCATCAGTTTGGAGATGAACGGCCGCTTGAGCAGATTGTCGCCAATGGCGATCTGCAAGGTATCGAAGCCATTGTGATACAGCATGTAATTCACCAGCGCCGGATCCATCGTGATGTCGCGGTGGTTACTGATGAAAAGGTAAGGAATCTGTGAATCAAGTTGATCCAGCCCGGAACGGGTCAGGCCATCGGTGGTGGTTTCGATCAGCTTGTCGAGATACTTCTCTATGATTGCCTGCACATCATGGATGGTCTTGACCTGCAGTAGCTCCTGCTTGAGCGCACGCTGCGCCAGCCGGGTGACCGGTCCCGGAAACCAGCGAAAGAACCTGGGATACCGGAATTTGCCCATGGCTCTGGACAAGTCCAGGTCTTCGACCAGGGCATCCACCACGCCGCGCACTTCATCGTCACGGTAAGGCCTGATATCGTCGAATTCTTGCATCAAAATCACCCGGAAGGGCCCATAACAGAGAGCGCATCATTCTATGCGATGCAAGCCCGCAGGCAAAGCAGCAAAACTGCCCCATTTCCGGACTAAATCTCCTGCAAGATCAATGAATGCCACCCGGTTGAGTACGTTTCGTAGCCAGGCGCCCTGGCATGTGCAATACAGCTTCTGCGCCCGTTGACCTCTCCGATGATGAAACCTTTTTCCTGCTGCAGCAGTACCTTCATGCCAGCAAAGTCGAGCGTCTCCTGCAGGAGACGCTCACGCGAATCTGCCAGCAGCAGGCCTTGCCCATCAATGATGCAGACGCGCGTGATTGCCAGTAGATCCTTGTCTACAGGAGTGTTGTGCATGATGGTTTGCGCCAGTGCGTCGTAGTTGAAAAGGATGCCCAGGGCGCCCAGGATTTTACCGGTGGATTTGCCCCCTTCACGCACCGAGGCGGAATATACCAGCACGCGTTCTCCGCCGACCAGGCCGGATTCATGCACAGTCTGGAAACCATAGTCATCTCCCGACCGGCTGTTCATCGCTTTGAGGAACCAGGGTTGCGTGCCCTGATTCTTGCCGTGGCTGCAGTATAGATTGGGGCGTCCATTGGCCACGATATCGCCTTGTATGTCACACAGCACCAGATCGAAATAAACGGTGTAGGCATTGAGAATGACACCCAGGCGCTTGCTGGCATAAGCGCAGGCCGCATCGCTGTTAACCGAGAGCGCCTCAACAAGACTGGAATCAGTTGCCCACCAGCGCACATCACAGGACCGCTCGTAGAGATTGCGATCAATGAGGTCAATATTGGTCAGCGCCAGATCGGACAAGCGAGTGCCGCGTACATGCGTCGCCAGATCATTGCTGATGTTGCGCAGCTGGTTGATTGCCTGATTCGTATCCTGCCCCAGCCGCTTTGCCACGGTGGCAGTCTGTTCTGACAGTGATTTCATTTCACCTGAAACCACAGCAAAGGCCTTGCCGGCATCGCCTGCCTTGGCGGCCTCTATTTTCGAGTTGAAGGAGATCATGCGCATCATGCTGTTGATCTTCTGGATCTCCTCCATGGAGCCACTCATTTCGCGCGCCATGTCAGTGAGCAGGCGATTGATCCTGGCGTATTCGTTTTCAGCACTGTCCTTGCCTGAAGCGTCAGGAAGCTTCGCCGCATGTTGCACTGCACTGTTACCGAGAAAGTTATAACTGATACTCATGCTGGCTCCCTGCATTACCACGGTGACTTTCTATGTGGTTTTTTACGGTCAGCGCGCACGAAACTTGAAGTGTTTTTGGCAAAGAAATCAATAATTTGATTTTAGGGAGCGGTTGCACTGAAACAGCCCGGAATGCACGCCTTTGTGCACTTTCCAGGTGCAAGCAATAGCATCAAGACAAGGCAGCGAGGGCAAGCATGGTGGCTGCCGTCGGAATCAAGCCAGCTGCCAGCGTCGATAAAGGGAATCGGCATACTCGCGCAGCTGCTGGTGCAGCGCTTCTGGCAGATTGGGCTGTTCGCTCGCCAATAGGGATTCGAATTCGCTGCGGGTGACACCCGCACCCTCCCTTTCACCCAGCAGACGCGCCCGGCAATACTGTTGCCACAGTGTGTTTTC
>JBIIWM010000020.1:0-20056 GCA_044338875.1 Pseudohongiellaceae bacterium
TAAAACCGTTCCGCAACAACTATCAATTTGGTGTCAAGTATGCCGACTACAGCAAGGGTGATATTGCCGCCAAGGCGGATAAACAGATTTTCTGGACCTGGCTGCAAATGACATTCTGAACAAGTAGTACAACGATTAACCCTGCACAACAGGGATCAAGCAGATTTGGATGGTCTGTGCATGCACTCCCAAGGAAACGTTGTCGACAGTGTGTAGCGGACGTTTCCGTTCTTCTCCCAAACAGCCGGGCGGTTGCGACGTAGTTTTGCAGCTGCCCGGTTTCTATTCCAAGGATCCAGCCTCCAGATATCGGAATCTGCAGTAGGGGATGTTCAAAAGGACACACTCTTGCTAACTTTCCACGCTCTTCCATGAACGTTCTCATGGATTCAGCTACACAGGTCCGGACATGTCCTTACTACGTTCACTGTCGCTCTGTTGCTTTGCACTTTCCGGTGTGCTTGCACCCCTGGTGCAGGCACAAAACAGCCCTCAGCTGGAGGGACTGTCCCATGTTGAATTCCGGATCTCGGATCTGGAGCAGTCGCTGCAGTTTTACACACAGTTATTCGGCACCAACGTTTGGCATGCCCGACAAGGAGAGCAAGTCTTCCTCAAACTCGGCACCAGTTATCTGGCATTGACTCAGCACACTGCTACCGGCGTGCTGCATAGTGGCCTTGCTCTTACTGACTTTGATGCCAACAGAGTTCAGCAGTACCTGGAAGTACAGGGCATTCGCTCCGAGCAGGTTGCTGAAGGGGCTGTGCAGGTTACTGACGGCGATTATATTCATACGCAGTTTGTTGATGCCCATGAGTGGGAAACGCGCATTGAACCTGGGGGAATCCACGAACCAGTCACTGCATCCAGCCAGGCGATTTTCAAGGCTCTATTGCTTGATGAAATCTACATCACCGTAACCAACATGGAAGTCGATTCACTGTTCTATTCGCGCATGCTCGGACTGAATGGCAGCCCTCAAGCGGGCTCCCTGTTCTTTGATCTCGGCAATGCCCGCTTGCGCTTGAGCCAGGCCCCAGTGGGACAGGCGCCCGGCGTCAACTATGTCGCAATCCTCGTTTCCAATATCGATATGGACACCGCAGCCGAAGCGGTATTTGCCGCCGGTGGCATCATTGAGACCATTCTCCCCAACGGCTTCAGCTTCTGGGATCCCGATGGCCTGCGCGTTGTTGTACGCACAACCGGAATGTACTGATCCTTCCGTTTGAGGCACGACCTGTGATGCCTCTGCACAGCGCAGCCTGTGACGCCATGAAACCATTGGCGGGATATCAAGGTACCAACTGCAACCTATATTTAGCGGCAAGCTTCCCCACCATCCCGTATTGAATATTTACAAAATACCTGCCTTGAAAATTTTTGATGTCACCCTACATCTATACATGTGACAGGGGCCACCAGGCACTGCCACTGACCGCCGGGTTCCTTTGAACAGGCTGTTATAACCCCAATGTTTATTTATCGCTCGATGAGGATAATGCAATGACTTTTGATTTCGCTCCCTTATACCGCTCCGCTGTAGGCTTCGACCATCTCGCTTCCCTGCTGGATTCCGTCACTGCCAACGAACGCACCCAACCCAGCTATCCGCCTTACAACATTGAATTGCTGGAGAAAGACAAATACCGAATTACGATGGCCGTAGCCGGATTTTCCGAAGACGAGATTGCGGTGCAAACCGAGAACAACACCCTGACCGTAGCGGCGACCAAGGCTCCGGTAGCAGGTGAGAAGAAAGCCACATTCCTGCATCAAGGCATTGCCGAACGCAGTTTCCGCCGCCAGTTCAAGGTGGCCGACCATGTGAAAGTGACGGGTGCCAGCATGGCCAATGGCCTGCTGCACATCACGCTGGAAAAAGAAATTCCGGAAGCAATGAAACCGCGCCAGATTCCCATCAACGGCAGCAACGTGCAGCGCTTGCTGCACTCGGCCTGACAGCGTCGCTGTGCATTCTTTCCCTTCGGAACTGCTTGAATAACGTGATCAGGGGTTGTGCGAACAACCCCTTTTTTTTGGGTGGGCGAAAGAGGCAGGAAACTGCCTTTCCGGGTAGACCACTTTAATGCTTATACAGCGGAGGCAGGCCATACTTCGGCGTTGCGTTTGCCGGTTTCACACCTTGTTTGTGCAAGGCGGCTACCGTGTTGTACAAGGCCTTGCTGTCGAAACCTTGCGAGCTGCCATACAACGCAGCATCGAGAGCCAGAACCAGGCTGCTCAGTTGTTCGTCCCGACAATGTTCCGCTACCTGTGCCAGCGTCTGGATACTGCCAGTCTGGAAACTGGCTTGTCCCCATTTCACCAGTGCCTTTTTTATATCCGCATAATTTGAGTTGTCGCAGGCAGTTTTCAGCACACGCAAACAGGCCGTAGCGTCCGGCAACTTCTGGCTATTTTCGGGAGTCGTTGGTTGCCGGGCATCCGGCATGCGAACGTGGACGGGCACTCCTACGGTTTCTGCATACTGCAGTTGCCTGCGGCTGTTAAGCCAAAGGAAAAGAGTAAGCAACCAGGCCAGACCGAACACGGCTGTAGTGGAGATCCACAGGATGTCGGCAGAACCGCCGCCAGCGCCCGGACTAAAGCTGCTTGCTTGCCCAGCCGGGTTTTCTGAGACATCTGGAGTCACTGCCGCCGGATCAGAGTCGGCTTCACCTGCCGGCAACACGGTAATGGTGCGTGCAGGTAGCACAGCTGTTTCCAGCGTATCGGTTGTGGTGTTCCACCAGGGCATGCGCACTTCCGGCAGTTCGAATTCACCAGCGCGGGAGGCAACCATGGCAGTACCTTCGCTGCGCTTGCCGACTACCCCTGTACGATCGGCTACATCTTCACGCACGGGTTGATCCGGGTAGAAACGCAAGCCAGGCAGATCTTCGTAAGCTATGCCAGGTAACAGAGAACTGCTCAGTCCATTGGCAGTCAGCACTACGTTACGGGTAATGGCATCGCCCACTTTCACTGTATCCAGTTCGCCACTCCAGGTTTCTGCCAGTGTCAATTCACTGGCAGGCAGCCAGGTTTCACCAGGGAAAGTAGCGGGGCGGGCTTTGATATTGATGCTGTGGCCATCGCTGGTAAGGTTGATCTCGCGTACCTGGCTACGATTATTGAAGAGGCGGTTGATACCGCCGCGACGACCGACCGAAGCGGAGAAATAGACCGGCGGAATGACAAGCTCGCCACTGGCTTGCGGATAAATGACAAAGCGGCGTTCGGTAACGTTGTACCCGATACCATCCACCACCTCCTGGAAATTTTCGTCGCTGCCCAGTTGCTGTACCACTGCGTCGGCCACTTGGGGCGAGGAAAGCTGGGCACCCTGGTCGAAGCCGATCGAGTAATAGATACGAATCGTGTAGAGCAGTTGTTCCTGTACGTACATGTCTTCCTTGCTGACGCTGGTACGCAGGAAGATTTCGTCATTGCCGCTGGCAGGTATTTCGCTGGCATCACCCACCTTGATGGTAATCGGGTTGGTGGTTTGTCCTGCCACGGTGAAGCCCGGAATCGTGAAGGTGCCGGTCGCGTTGGGTCGCAAGCTGATGTTGTATTCAGTCCAGGATTGAATATTGCCATTGTTGTTGGTGTAGGTACTGCGCGTGCTGACACCGCCTACCTGTTCGAAATCCCGGTTCAGTCCCTGGAAAGACGGACGATTGTTTCCCAGCGCGGCATCCACACGAATGGTGAGTGTGACCAGGTCACTGATAGTGATGTCGGTGCGGTCGACAAAGGCGGCGAGGCCCTGGGCAGGTACTGGCTGGGCTTGCAGCGACACTGCCATCATCATCCCAAGGCCGAGCAGCAGCAATATCTTGCAGCAAATCTCTTTCACCATATCTTTTCACTCGCCTCACGTTGGCTCTGGTCAGGATTTTGCAGTTGTTCGAACACACGCTGCTGGGTCTGGTAACGGAACTTGTTGCGCAGGAGCTCACCCGGATCATCAGGGATGCGCATCAACCATTGTTGCATCGCCTGTTCTTCTTCTGTCTCGGGCTTCTGGTTGTCAGCGGACTGTTGTTGCTCCTGCTGTTCCTGCTCGTCTTTGCGCTCCTGGTCCTGTTCTTCTGACTCCTGCTCTTCTTTTTTCTGGTTTTCGTCCTGCCGCTGCTGTTCCTGGTCCTGCTGCTGTTGATCCTGTTGCTGCTGGTCCTGGTTCTGATTCTGGTTCTGCTGGTTTTGCTGCTGCTGGTCCTGTTGTTCCTGTTGCTCCTGCTGCTGCTGATCGTTCCCTTGCTGCTGTTGATCGCCTTCGTTGTTCTGTTGCTGTTCCTTTTCCTGTTCTTCCAGCAGTTTCTCTACCAGCTCCTTGTTTTGCAGGGCATCTGCGTGCCCGGGCGTGAAGGCCAGCGTGCGCTCGTAGGCCTCGATGGCCTGGGGGAACATGCCAAGTTTGGCCAGTGCGTTGCCGCGATTGTAGTGTGCTTCCGGGGTGTCGATCAGCGCCAGGTCCTGGATCACACCTTCAAAATTTTCGCTGCGGTAATTGGCTGCTGCGCGCCATTGGGGATCCCTGAATGTTTCGGCAGCAGTGGTGAAATCTTCCTGTGCGAAAGCCTTGTTACCTTGCTGGTCCTTGCGCTCCCACAAATCCCGCCATTCCCAGGCATACGTCGGTGCGCTCGGGAGCAGGCCAATCGCCAGCAGCAACACCAGCAACCAGCCGCGTCGAAACGCCAACGCAGCAAAGGGCAGTGCGAGCAGTAGCAACCACGGCCCGGTTTCATACCAGGAGTCAAATTCGCGGTCTTCCACGTCTACCAGGTTTTCGCCTTCTTCGAGGAGTGATGCTTCCAGCAAGAAACGCACATCTTCATCGGTCAGTTGGGCATCGGTGTAGCGGCCACGGGTACGCGATACGAGTTGTTGCAACGATGCGCGTTCGAGGCGCGGAATGACAATGGCATTGCTGGAGTCGCGCAGATAGCCCTGTTGCCCGTTTGGAATCGGCGCACCCGCTTCGGTTCCAAAGCCCATTACTGACAGGGTATGACCGGTGCCAGCCAGGACGCTGGTGATTTCTTGAATATCGGTATTTTCGATGCCATCGGTCAGCAGCAGGATGCGCGCCTGGGTCAGGTTGCTGTTTGCCAGCAGCTCGGTTGCCAGCAGGACGCCTTTGGCTGGCTTGCTGCCGGGTGTAGGCATGATGTTGGGCTGCAGCGAGGGCACCAGATTGCCGATGGTTTCCACATCATCGGTCATCGGCGTCACGGTATGCGCATCGCCGGCATACACCACGAGCCCGGTCTGGCCTTCCTGGCGGCGGAATTCAAGAATATCGAGGATCTTGCGTTGTAAACGCGTGGAGCGATTGGGACTCAGGTCAGTCGAGTACATCGACAGCGACATGTCGGCCACGACGACCAAGGCATCTTCACGTTCTTGCACAGGTACCGGAATCTGGTCCCACACCGGACCAGCCGCAGCGAGGATGCCTAGCGTCCAGACCAGCAGCAAGCCGTAGAGTGGATAGCCCTGTTTGGCGCTGAAGGATTTGTCGAGCAGGTAAGGCAATAGCTGCGGATCAATCGCACGCGACCAGTTGCTCTGGCTGCTTTGCAGGAAATGCAGCAACAAAAACAATACTAGTGCCGGAATCAACCCAAGCAGCAGCACAGGACGCAGGAAGTGGAAGTTGTCGATGATTTCAGGCGGCAGTGGCCACATATCAGACCTTCCCCTGCAGCAGTTTGTCGGGTGCGTGATCGGCCTTCCTGCTGAGCAACAGGCCATAAGGCAGCTTGCATAGCACAATCAGGAAACTCAGCAATAAGGCAGCGCCCAAAGGCCAGTAGAACAGCGTGAGGGTAGGGCGGAAAGTTTCGGCTTCCTGATCCACCGGTTCCAATTCGTCCAGTATCGAGTAGATGCTTTCTAGTTCGGTACGGTCACGGGCACGGAAATACTTGCCACCGGTGTCCTCGGCAATTTTGGTGAGGGTGGCTTCATCAAGGTCGGCTGACGGATTTACCGTGCGGGGACCGAACAGCGAAGAGGACACACCGGTTTCTGCACCAATGCCGATGGTATAGATCTTGATGCCTTCGCGCTGCGCGAGTTCGCCGGCTTGCAGTGGCGTCACTTCACCGGCGTTGTTGACACCGTCTGTCAGCATGATGATCACGCGCGAAGCCAAGGGACGTTCACGCAGGTGTTTTACCGCCAGGCCAATGCCATCGCCGATGGCAGTTGCGTTTTCTTCGATGATGCCAATCTGGGCTTCATACAACAAGGTTTCGACGGTCTTGCGATCGAAGGTCAGGGGTGCCTGGGTATAAGCGCGTGCTGCGAACAGGATCAGGCCGAGACGATCACCAGTGCGCCTTGCGACGAAATCGCCCACCACTGCCTTGGTAATTTGCAGACGATTGGCATTCTGGCCGCCAAGCTGCATGTCCTGCGCTTCCATGGAGCCGGAGATATCGACCACCATCATCAGGTCACGGCCAGTCGTTGGCAATTCAACAGGATCGCCGATCCATTGCGGACGTGCTGTTGCCAGTACCAGCAAGAGCCAGCTCAAGATGGCAAGGAGCGTCAGGAAGCGATTACGGGCACCGGTATGCGGCGCACGGGTTTCGAGCCGGGACAAAGCCTGGAAAAACGGGACATACAGCGCTGCATCGCGATTGCCGGCCCGTGGCAGCAGATAATTCGCCAGCAGTGGCAAGGGCAATGCAATGAAAACCCAGGGCCAGAGGAATTCAATCATGCGCTTGCCTCGGGCTTCGCTAAAGTCACAGGCACCTTGGATTGCGCGGGCACTGGTTTCTTGTTGTTCAGATACTGCCGCACGAGCCACTTGCGAGCGACTTGGCAGAGAGCCTCGGCATCTCCATCGAAATGAGGACGGTATTCCCCATCACCCAGTACCTTGCCGGCACCTTCAGTGAAGTCTGTGTTGTTGCCGTGTTGATCCAGAAACCTGAGCCAGGCCAGGCCAGACAGGGGGGCAACTTCGACATCAGTATGATGCACCAGCGCAACCCGCTTGAGCAGGCTGTTAATGGCATAGAGCAAGCTCAGGCCAGCCTGGTTCTTATGCAGCGCATCGACACTGGCCTGCTCGTAGGCCTGATATGCCAGCGCCAGTTCCGCGAGTACCCTTTTCACACGCTGTTCCTGTTGCCACTGTCGATACAGCTGCCGTGCCAGCAGGGCCAGGCCCACCAAAACCAGCGCAGCCAATAGCCACCAGCCTGGAGCCGGGGGCCAGAAGGAAATCACAGCGGGCAGATGGATGTCTGCCAGTTGGCTTAAAGGATCTTCTGCTTCCACGTTTCCAGTTGTTCCATGACGAGTTGATCAGTACGAATGGTAATGAGGGGGACCTGGCTCCTGGCAAGCATGTCACGCAACTGCGCCACATGACCTTCGAAGCCTTGATGGTACAAATCCCGGATGCTGCGACTGTAGGTGTCCAGTGCCGTGCGTGCCTGTCCATCGGTAATGCTGTAAACACCGGGACGCGGCAGGTTTTCCTCAAGCGCGTCATACACCAGTACGCAGGTCATGCTGTTGTGCATGGCCAGTTGCTGGATCAGTGGCTCACAGTCCCTGGTGTAGTCGTTGAAATCGCTGATGAGGTACACATTGGAACCGGGCTTGGTGATGCGGCACATCTGTTCGAGGGCAATTTTCATACGCCCGGCTTTGGTCATCGCTGTATTGTGGGTGGTCACCAGTTCCTGGTTGTAGTCGGCCAGCACATTGAGAAAGCGCAGTGCAGAGCGTTTGCTGCGACGTGGTTTCACCAGCTCAACCTTGTCGTCGCCAAACACGACACCGCCAACACGATCGCCGTTGTCTACTGTGGTCCAGCAAATGATCGCAGCCGCTTCAGCAGCAACTACGGATTTGAACGCAACTTGTGAACCGAAATACATGTTGTGGCTTTGATCGACGCCAATGATGACCGGGCGTTCCCGTTCTTCGCGAAATACCTTGGTGAAGGGGCGGCCGGTACGCGCGGTCACGCGCCAGTCGATGGTACGAATGTCGTCGCCGGGCTGGTAGGCACGGTGTTCCTCGAAATCGACGCCACGACCCTTGATGCGGGAAATATGGGTACCAGTCACGCCCAGCCTTGTGCGCGAGCTGTAATCGAGTTCAAGATTGCGGGCAACGTGGCGTTGATCAAGCAACTGGCGCAACGTAAGGAACGCGCCGCGACAGCGATACTGATCCTGTTCCAGATTGAGTGTTTGTTTGCGTGCCATGGTCAGTGCCAGCCAGTCTGCCCTGCGGGTACAACGCTCACGCTGCGGGCACCAGTTCCAGGATCGTGGAGAGCACCTTGTCTGGCGTCACTCCGGCGGCTTCGGCTTCAAAGCTCAGCAGTACGCGGTGACGCAGCACATCATGAAACACCTCATGCACGTCTTCCGGGCTGACGAAGTCCTTGCCCTTCAGCCAGGCATGCGCACGCGAGCACAGATCCAGTGCGATGGTGCCACGCGGACTGGAACCGAAATCGATCCAGGTGGCCAGTTCCTTGCTGTAAACGACTGGATTACGCGTTGCCATCACCAGCTGCAGGATATATTCCTCGACGGCTTCCGCCATGTGGATGCTGAGCACCTCCTGACGCGCGGCGAACAACTGTTTCTGGGTCACGACGGTCGGTGGCGGCTGGTCGAGATGACGCGCTTCGTCGCGCACCAGATGCAGGATCTTGCGTTCAGAATCGATCGACGGGTAGCCCACTGTCACGTGCATCAGGAAACGGTCGAGCTGCGCTTCCGGCAAGGGATAGGTGCCTTCCTGTTCGATCGGGTTCTGGGTGGCCATGACCAGAAACAGTTCCGGCAATTTGAAGGTCTGGCGTCCCACCGAGACCTGATGTTCGGCCATGGCTTCCAGCAGCGCTGATTGCACTTTGGCGGGTGCACGGTTGATTTCGTCGGCCAGTACCAGGTTGTGGAAGATCGGACCTTGCTGGAAACGGAAGCTGCCGTCTTCAGGTCGGTAGATCTCAGTGCCGGTGATGTCACTGGGCAGCAGGTCGGGAGTGAACTGGATGCGGTGGAAATCGCCCTCGACTGCTTCGCTCAGATTCTTGATAGCTTTGGTCTTGGCCAGACCAGGGGCGCCCTCCACCAGCAGATGGCCATCAGCCAGCAAGGCGATCAGCAGTCGGTCGATGAGTTTTTCCTGTCCGATGATGTGCGTGGAAAGCCAGTGCTTAAGTCCTGAAATTACTTCGTGGTGGGCCATACTTGAGTCTCTTGCTGATCGGCATTAACGCTTGGATTCTATAGCTATTTTTCGAGCATTGAAAATGCCGTCTTGCAATGCTGCAAGACAGCTTCAAAATGCAGCTTGAGCGGCCCGGATTCAATCACTATATTGTGTAGCAAATGTGCGTCCGGCACGCGTTCACCTGCCAATGGTTGTCTCCCTCATGTTGTACAAAATATTACGCTCCTTGCTGTTCCTGCTCCCTGCAGAAACCTCCCATAACCTTGGCCTGGCCGGGTTGAAACTCTTGCATTTGCTCGGGCTGGGCAAGCTGATGAGTGGGGATATTCCCGCAGCCCCCTTAACCCTGCTGGGTCTGGAGTTCGCCAATCCAGTGGGCCTGGCTGCAGGGCTCGACAAGAACGCGGATTATCTTGATGCCTTGGGTGCTCTGGGTTTCGGTTTTGTCGAAGTCGGTACGGTCACCCCCAGACCCCAGGACGGCAATCCCAAACCACGGATGTTTCGCCTGGCCCCTGAGCATGCCATCATCAATCGGATGGGCTTCAACAACAAGGGCCTCAACCACATGCTCGGTCGCCTGCAACAACGGAAATACAAGGGTGTGGTGGGAGTGAACATCGGCAAGAACCTGACGACGCCGGTGGACAAGGCCGCGGATGATTATCTGACCTGTTTGCGTGGTGTTTATCCCTATGCGGATTACATTGTGATCAACCTGTCTTCCCCCAATACGCCTGGCCTGCGCTCGCTGCAGTTTGGTGAACACCTGCGCAAACTGTTGCAGCAGCTCAAGGCTGAACAAGCGCTGCTGGCTCAAACCCATGGCAAGCAAGTGCCCTTGTTGCTGAAGGTGGCGCCGGATCTGAATGATGACGAAATTGTCGATATCGCCGGGGTGTTGCTGGAAACCGGCATCGAAGGTGTCATTGTCAGCAATACCACGCTGAGCCGGGTGGGTGTGGAAAAGTCACCTTTCGGCCAGGAAGCGGGCGGTTTGAGTGGAGCTCCGTTAACGACGATGTCGACCCAGGTACTCAGCAAGATGGTGGAAGCCCTCAATGGCGCAATTCCGGTTATCGGTGTTGGCGGTATCATGCAGGGCAGTGATGCGGGGGCAAAAATCCGCGCGGGTGCCAGTCTGGTTCAGCTTTACAGCGGCTTCATTTATGCAGGACCTGCCTTGATCAAGGCAGCGGTCGAGGCTTGTGCCAAGATCCAGGAACAGGCCAGGACGCAGGCCCAAACGCAGGCATAGCGGCATGAGTGAATCTTCTTTCTATTTATACACCTCCATAGGTTGCCATCTCTGCGAACAAGCCGAGGCCATACTGCAGGAAGTACTGGGTGACGACTGCGAGCGGGTTATGCTGATGGAAATCAGCGACTCGGACGATTTGATGGCCAGTTACGGGCTGCGTATTCCGGTGTTTGCCGGCACCAGCAAGAGCGGGGAGTGGCATGAACTGGGTTGGCCGTTCGCTGCGGAAGATGTGCTGGGGTTCTTGGCCCAACTCCAAAATCAAGGGGTCAGAGTAACTTGATTTCGCCCACACAATTCACACTGTCATTGGGGCGAGCAAATAAAAGATCCACTCTTACGCGAGCTTGATGTGCCAAGGCTCAAACCGCACGCCGAACTGGTTGTCATCGGTGTACCGGATATCCACATAACCCAGCCTGATCAAGCGCTGGAATTCTTCTGTATTGGAAAAGTCTGAAGTGAAGTTCTGTTCACCCAGTCCGATCTTGCCTACATCGAAATCCCCTACGTTGTGGAAGGAGTGGCCGGGAGGAGCCAATGATCGCGAGGCCTTGGACAGGTTGCCGTTTGATTGCATGGCCTTGGCCAGGAACAAGTGCATCTGTTTGACGTTGTTGCGGATGCCTGAAGTCAACTGCAGCTGGTTGCCTACATCCTTGCGGATCTGTTCGTAGTGCTTCAACGACTCACCGCGGTGCAGGTAATGACCGCTGTTGGAAATTTTCAGAACATCCTTTTGGCGGATGCGATGGTTCAGCTCTGGTGTCACTTTTTCACCAAAGAAGCCGTATGCAGTCGCGTCTGCTTCGAAGATTTCTTCCAGAAAAGCCAGTTCAGCTTTTTCGAAACTGCCGATCTCGGGATAGTTGCGCGCAAAGTACAGCATTTCCTCGAAACTGAGCAGGTTGAAGTTGGCATGGCCAACGAAACCCTGCACCCGTTCCAGGCGCTGGATAGTCGGTTGCAGCAACAGTGCATTGCTTTCACCCAGATAGATATCGCTGGGGAAGTCAGCATCAAAATTGCGGATTTTGTGCAGGTACTCATCAACGGAACGTTGCGGAGCCTGCTCGATGACCTGTTGGCGTTGTTCGGTGGTCTCGGCCTTGGCGAGCTCCGCCTCCAGGTCAATAATTGCCTCATTTGAACCATTCGAAGCGCTGGGCACGAGGTCGTCATGGTCATGGTGATCATGGAACTCGTTGTGCACGAACTCTGGACGCAATTCGCTTTGCTGCAAGCGCCCCAATTCGTACTCTTCCTGTGGGCTGGATTCCACAAGCTCTGGCACTGTGCTGGAGGAGGCAGGAGGTGGCGAAATGCCCGCAGAACCGGTAAGGGCAGGGTTGGCTTTTTCGAGAGGGTGTTTTGCCGTTATGGCGATGCCACCGGTGGCCAACAGTGCCTTTAGGAAGGTTCTTTTTTTCATATGCGCCGCAATATAGCAAACTTCCCCTGGCTAAAAAAACAGCAAACTTCAAATACCGAAAAAGAGTTTGGCATTGGCTGTGGTTTGCCTGGCAAGACTGCCCCGATCTACCCCCAGGCGTTCTGCCACCAGACCCAGGACCCAGATCAGATTCGCCGGTTCATTGCGGCGTCCGCGCGGCTTCGGGCGTATGTTGCGCGGCAACAAGTAAGGCGCATCGGTCTCCAGCAGCAAGCGGTTGGCCGGGATGTCATGCAGCAATTCCTGCACATGCAGGCCACGGCGCTCGTCACATACCCAGCCGGTGATGCCTATGTACATATCAAGATCAAGATAGTCGAACAGTTCGTCCTTGCTGCCGGTGAAACAGTGCACGACCCCCCTGGTCAAGTGATCACGCTGTTCCTTGAGGATGGCATGGAAATGTTCATGTGCATCGCGCTGGTGCAGGAACACCGGAAGCCCGGTTTGAACGGCCAATTCCAGTTGTGCGGCGAAGGCGGCTTCTTGCAAATGGCGTGGGGAAAAATCACGGTTGAAGTCGAGCCCGGTTTCGCCGATCGCAACCACGTGGGGCTGTTGCGAGATCGCATGCAGCTGGGCGCAGGTGTCAACACCAAAACCGGCGGCATCGTGCGGATGCAGCCCGGCAGTACTATAAAGGAAGCCCGGCATCATGCCAGCCAGCGCTGCGGCAAGCTCACTGCTGGCGACGCTGGTGCCGGTCAGCACCATGGCCTCGAGCCCAGCCGCGATTGCAGCAGCAATCACGTGTTCACGGTCGTTATTGAAGCTTTCGTGGCTGAGATTGACGCCGATGTCGATCAGCGGGGGAAGGGTGCTCTGCATGCTCGCTACCGGACTGCTGTTACTTGACGTGGATGGTACGTTGCCCAAGAGCATATTGCACAGGGTTGCGGGTTCCAGTTGGCACTCTATCCCCAACATGTAGGTCAAGGTGGCTGTCCCATTTCGCCGGAGATGAGTATAATCATGCTCTGTTACAGGCAACTGAATACCTTGGAGCTAGCCTTGGAAAAGAAGCATATCGACTGGAGCAAATTGGGTTTTGAATACACCAAAACCGATTACCGCTTTTCTGCGACTTGGGAAAACGGTAAATGGTCTACTGGTGAACTCCTCACCTCCGAATTCATCCAGATGCATGAAGGCTCGCCTGCGCTGCATTATGCCCAGCAATGTTTTGAAGGCCTGAAAGCCCAGACCACGCAAGACGGCCGCATCCTGTTGTTCCGCCCCGAGCTGAATTGTGAACGCATGCAGAACACGGCTGACCGCCTGTCCATGCCGCGCGTTCCCCCCGAACTGTTCCTGCATGGCGTGCACGAAGCCGTGCGTGCCAATGCCGCCTGGGTTCCCCCCTATGGCAGTGGCGCCTCCCTCTATATTCGCCCGCTGCTGATTGGCGTGGGTGCCAATATGGGACTGCGTCCTGCCAAGCAATATGAATTCCGCGTGATGGTGTGCCCGGTAGGCCCGTATTATAAAAGCGGCGGCCTTTCCGCCATCTCGCTCGCCGTCTCCGATTTCGACCGCGCCTCACCGCACGGCACTGGCGATGTCAAAGCCGGCGCCAACTATCCTGGTGGTCTGTATGCCACCCGCAAGGCCCAGGAACTCGGTGCCTATGAGGCGCTTTACCTGGATGCCGCCGAACGTCGCTATATAGAAGAAGCAGGATCGGCCAACATCATTATTTCGATTGCTGGCAACAAACTGATCACTCCGTCTTCCCGCACCATTCTGCCCAGTATCACCCGCCGCTCGATCATGGATATCGCCAAGCATGAGCTGGGCATGCAAACGGAAGAACGCCCGATTGATCTGCGCAAGGAAGTGGGGACTTTCGAGGAAGTCGCAGCTTGTGGCACTGCTGCCGTGCTGTCCCCGGTCGGCCGGATCTGGGTCGATGGCAAATGGCACAGCTTTTACGGCAATGGCGAGAAGGTGGGTCCGGTCATGCAGAGCATCTATGATAACCTTTGCCAGATCCAGAAGGGTGACCGAGCAGACAACTTTGGCTGGACGGTGCCGGTCAAGCTCGACTGAGCTTTTTCGCTGTCTTCAGTAGAGGCGGGCCTTTGGGTCCGCCTTTTCTGTTTCTGAGATCCCAATCAATCGCTCCTCCAAGGCACAGGCTGCGCTGCCATTGCTCTCAGGCTCCAATCTGCTCCGCTTGTGCGACGTGGCTCCGCGCCGGACACACCCGACCAAGCCTTGTTGGGCAATGAGTGCGTGGGCGTCCTTCGAAACTTGCGCAAGTGGTCAACAGACATCCACGCGCTCAATGTCAGAAAAGGGCCTGGCGGGGGGAGGCACTGCGGAGCCCGCCGCACGCAGGGAGCTCACCCCGGCGGGACCGGGCTCTGATGCAACTTCGTGGGTGCCTCAAAACGGTATCCCCAAAACGGCAGCAAAACAGTCCCAAAACGTTCCTGTAACTGCTGTCCCAAGAGGCAAATCCGGCAAATCGGGCTGGCACAGCGCCCGGACCTCTGCTTTCCTTTTGCTAAAAGCGATGCTTAAATGCACGCCTTTTTTAGGGGTCGGAACTTTTGGCCCGTTCGCCCGGCTCCTGTCCGGTCTTTATGACCACATAGAAAACCTAGGAAAATCAGGCAGTAATGGCTAAGAATCTGGTAATTGTAGAGTCTCCTGCAAAAGCAAAAACCATCAATAAGTACCTCGGGAAGGACTTCATCGTGAAGTCCAGTATCGGCCATATCCGCGATTTGCCGGTCGGTTCCAACGGGGAAAATGTTGATGTCAAGGCGCGTGCCAAAGCTGCAGCAGTGACACGCAAGCTCTCTGCTACCCAAAAAGTTGCGCACAAAGCCCAAAAATCCAAAGAACAGCTCGTTACCCGCATGGGCGTCAATCCCGAGAAGCACTGGCAAGCCAACTACCAGATCCTGCCGGGCAAAGAGAAGGTCGTCAGCGAACTGAAGAAGCTGGCGAAGGAATGCGACACCATCTATCTCGCGACCGACTTGGACAGGGAGGGGGAGGCGATCGCCTGGCATCTGCAGGAAGCCATTGGCGGGGAAGCGAGCCGTTACAAGCGCGTGGTGTTCAACGAGATTACCAAGAAAGCCATCGACGCAGCCTTTGCCGTGCCCGGGGAACTCGACATGAAACATGTTGAAGCCCAGCAGGCACGTCGCTTCCTGGACCGTGTTGTTGGCTTCATGCTGTCACCTTTATTGTGGGCCAAGGTCGCTCGCGGCTTGTCTGCCGGACGGGTACAGTCAGTAGCGGTACGCCTGCTGGTGGAACGCGAGAAAGAAATCCGTGCCTTTATTCCGGAAGAATTCTGGGAGCTGTTTGCCCAGCTCAACAGTGCCAAGCACAAGGAGGCCTTGCGCTTCCAGGTTCTGAAAGAAGCCGGCAAGGAATTCCGTCCGCCCAATGAAACGCTGACGCAAGCGGCCGTGGCCAAACTCAAGGCTGCTGCCTACAAGGTCAGCAATCGCGAAGACAAGCCGACTACTTCCAAGCCCAAGGCTCCCTTTATAACTTCCACTTTGCAGCAGGCTGCGTCGACGCGTCTGGGCTTCAGTGTGAAGAAAACCATGATGATGGCGCAGCGTTTGTACGAAGCCGGCCACATTACCTACATGCGTACTGACTCCACCCATCTGAGTGTTGATGCCGTGAGTGCGTGCCGTGATTACATCGAGTCCCGGTTCGGCAAAAAATATCTGCCGGAACAACCGATCGGCTACAGCAGCCGTGAAGGTGCGCAAGAAGCGCATGAAGCGATTCGTCCCAGTGACGTGAAGGTTACCGAAAACTCCAATGCACTGTCAGCGCTGGAACGTGATGCGCAGCGTTTGTACAACCTGATCTGGCAACAATTTGTGGCTTGCCAGATGACACCGGCGCGCTACACCAGCAGCTCCGTGGATGTTCAAGCAGCCGATTTCGAATTGCGTATCAAGGGCCGCATCATGGAATTCGACGGTTATACCCGTGTGTTCCCGGCCGGCAACAAGGACGAGGATGTAGTGCTGCCCGATATCAAAGTGGGCGATGTGCTGAAACTGCAAGAGCTGGTACCCATCCAGCATTTCACCAAACCGCCGGCACGTTACACGGAAGCGAGTCTGGTGAAAGAACTGGAAAAACGCAGCATCGGCCGTCCTTCCACGTATGCGTCGATCATCTCCACTATCCAGGATCGCGGCTATGTGAAGCTGGAAAATCGCCGCTTTTACGCGCTGAAAATGGGCGATATCGTTACTGATCGCCTGGTCGAGAATTTCGGCGAGCTGATGAGTTACGACTTTACCGCCAACATGGAAAACTCCCTTGATGATATTGCCCAGGGCAAACTCAAGTGGTTGGATGTGCTCGACGATTTCTATGCGGACTTTACCCAGCAGCTTGCCAAAGCCCAGTCGGAAGAAGCCGGCATGCGTGCCAATGATCCGACCGAAACCGATATTCCGTGTCCGCAGTGCGGTCGCAACATGCAGATTCGTACCGGTGCGACCGGTGTGTTCCTGGGCTGCTCCGGCTACAACCTGCCGCCGAAGGAGCGCTGCAAATCCACGTTGAACCTGACGCCTGGCGATGAAGCCATCAGCGTGGATGCCGATGACGAAGCGGAATCAAGACTTCTTATCAAGAAACACCGCTGCAAGTTGTGCGATGCGGCGATGGATTCATGGCTGCTGGATGAGAAGCGCAAGCTGCACATCTGCGGCAATAATCCGGGCTGCCCAGGTTTCGAGGTAGAGCAGGGTAATTACAAGATCAAGGGTTATGATGGTCCGGTGATTGCCTGCGACAAGTGCGGCAGTGAAATGCAGCTGAAAACAGGCCGTTTCGGCAAGTATTTCGGTTGTAACAACACTGAGTGCAAGAACACCCGCAAACTGCTGCGCTCAGGGGAAGCTGCACCACCGAAAATGGATGCAGTTCCGATGCCGGAACTGAAGTGCCTGAAAGTGGACGACCATTATGTACTGCGTGACGGCGCCTCCGGCCTGTTCCTGGCGGCCAGCAAATTCCCGCGCAACCGTGAGACGCGGGCACCGCTGATCACCGAACTGCTGCCACACAAGGATGCTATCGACAGCAAATATGCGTTCCTGTTCAAGGCGCCGAAAAAAGATCCCGATGGCAATCCCGCAGTGCTGCGTTTCAGTCGCAAAACGCGTGAGCAATATGTGCAGAGTGAAGTGGAGGGCAAGCCCACCGGTTGGTCAGCCTGGTATGAGGGTGGCAAGTGGGTGGAGCACCAGACCAAGTCGAAAAAGTAACAGCATCCGGCCAGACCCTGGATACAAAAAGGGCCTGACTGTCAAAACTCGCCGTAGGCAGGGCTCAATCTGAAACAGACCCTGCCTGCATCGTGCAACCAGAAGCCGCCTTGCTGTGTCACATCACTGCTGTTGTCGAAAGTTGCACACAGGGAATAAGCCTCATTAGCCTCGACTTCGTAGCCATAGGGTTCCGAGGTGACAGGATCGAGAGGTTCTGACTGCAGGGTCTGTCCATCTGCCAAGGCCGCCAACGTGACTGGCAGGCTACTGGTTTCTTCGTGGTACACACTGATCACACCAGCCAGGCGCTGTAAATCTGCTACTCTCCTGTCATCCAGGCGCGGATCAGTTTCGGCTTCAGGTGGGCCGGTCACCATAAATATCGCCACAATGGCAATCAGCACTGCCAATGATGCAGTGATGGCAAAGATCTTCCTGGCGCTCATTGCAAGCATAAAACCCTTGAACATGGATTCAGTGATTAGCGGCTCGGCAATATTTTCTTGAGCCTGTGATGTGCGTCAAGAATGCTGCGCTCTGTAGTTGCCCAGTCGATGCAACCATCAGTGACGGAGACGCCATACTTAAGGTCTTTCAAATCAGCAGGTATGTCCTGGCGACCGAAGTTGATGTTGCTTTCCAGCATCACTGCGATGATGGAGTTGTTGCCAGCTTCAATTTGCTCCACCACGCTGGCCAGCACGTCGGGCTGCCTTTCAGGTTTTTTCAGTGAGTTGGCGTGGCTGCAGTCGATCATGATATTGGTAGTGACACCGGCTTTTTGACAGGCAGCTTCGCAGGCGGCCACACTGGCTGCATCGTAATTGGTCACACCATTGCCACCGCGCAACACGATATGCGCATAGGGATTGCCCTTGGTGTGAATGACAGAAACCTGGCCCTTCGGATCAATGCCGAGGAAGCGGTGTGGACTGGCCACCGCCTTGAGCGCATTGATGGCGACTTCAAGGCCGCCGTCTGTGCCGTTCTTGAAGCCCACAGGCGAACTCAAGCCACTCGACATTTCGCGATGGGTTTGTGATTCGGTAGTACGTGCACCAATGGCTGACCAAGTGATGATATCGTGCAGGTACTGTGGCGAAATCGGATCCAGCGCTTCCGTAGAAGTGGGCAAGCCCAGCTCGCTCAATTTCAGCAACAAGCCACGACCAATATGCAGCCCTGTTTCGATCTTGAAACTGTCGTTCATTTCCGGGTCGTTGATCAGGCCTTTCCAGCCGGTCGAGGTGCGCGGTTTTTCGAAATACACGCGCATCACCAGCACCATGCTGTCCTCAACTTCATCCGCAAGGTGTTTCAGTCGTTTGGCATAATCCAGAGCGGCATCAACATCATGAATGGAGCAGGGGCCGACCACGACGAACAGGCGATGGTCCTTGCGGTCCATGATGTCGCGGATGATTTGGCGATTCTTGCGTACATTCTCCAGCGTGTTGCCTGACAGCGGCAAACGCTCCTTGAGTACTTCCGGAGTCATCAGGGGCTGATAGCCAGCGACGTTGACGTTCTCGGTGCTGCTTTCCGTGCGATTTTCCGTGCTGCTGTCGTGGTTAGTTCCCATCATGCTGTCGCCTGCTGCGGTTAATGCAAATCTGACAATAATTGCCGAATTATACCGTCATGATGTGAAAGCCGGTGGCCAGGCTCATCAGGGCATTACGGCCATCTGCAGCACGGTATTCGTGTGCTACAAAACCCTGATAGCCCATGTCGGCGATCTGCTGCGCAATATAGTGGTAGTTCAATTCCTGGGTTTCATCGATCTCGCGGCGACTGGGGACGCCAGCCACGTGGATATGACAAACCTTGTCGAGGTTGTCGCGCAGCGTGCGCACCACATCTCCGTTGGCGATCTGTACATGATAAATGTCATACACGACCTTGATCCTGGATGAGCCGGTGCCCTCACAGACCTTGAAGCCCCAGTAGATATCGTCGAACATCTGGTCTGTGCGGTTGTCGGCTACCACCTTGGAATTGGTTATTTCCATGCATATGTTGACCCCTTTTTCTTCAGCATAGGGTGCAATGCGGCCAAGGATTTCGATGGCATGTTCAGCGCCTTCTTCGCGTGACATGCCACGGCGTTCACCCGGCATCGCGATCAGGTTGGGGCAGCCGGCGGCGACGCACATATCGATACCAGCACGAGTCGCTGCTTCGATTTCATCGTGTTTTTCCTTGCGTACCAGGCCATCCTGAAAGTTGGTGCCGGTTCCGGTCATCATCGCAGGAGCGAGGCCAAATTCTGCCAGTACCGGCAAATCGGCAACTTGTGGCAGATCGACTCCGGAGAAGCCGAACGCAGCAAGAATTTCGCATCGTTCTGCCAAGGTGAAGGAGGTGCCGGCCCACACGGTTGGCATCACACTCTGCCTGAGACGACCTTCACGTACTGGCGGAGGCGGTGCGGCATTTTCTGCAGCACGCACGAACTGTGCAAAAAACGGGGTGGCAGCGGCAGCGGTCAGCAGTTTACGGCGGGAAAATGCATTCATGGGCAGATACCAGGTTGGAAATTCATGGAGTCAGACGATCTGATCCTCGAAGACGCAGGCAAGGATAAAGGGCACTGTAGTGAAAGTCTACGCACACAGGGTCGGATCCTGATTCAGGCCTTGAGTCAGGACTTCTGCAGAAAATGCAGGGTGGGCAGGGCGGTGAAATAAAGCGCCAGTTTCACGGGTACTGCGGCCCCTGGTTGCTGGAGCAGGCTGGCATAGGTTTCCAGTTGTGAACGGTAACGTGTGGTGTGTTCCTGCAGAAATACTTCCCGGCTTTGTCCGGCAGCGGGTGTGGATGATTTGTAAT
>JBIIWM010000167.1:0-6396 GCA_044338875.1 Pseudohongiellaceae bacterium
TCAGGCGCAGGCACGGGAGCAGGCACGGGAGCAGGTACGGGTGCTGGCACTGGAACAGGCACGGGTGCAGGTGTTGGAGCAGGTTCAGGTGCCGGAACAGGAACAGGAACAGGAACTGGTGCAGGTGCAGGTACCGGAGCAGGTTCTGGTGCAGGTACCGGTACTGGCGTTGGAGCTGGCTCAGGAACAGGAGCTGGTATTGGTGCTGGCACAGGTGCAGGGGCAGGCACAGGCGTAGGAACTGGCGCAGGAACTGGCGTAGGAGCAGGCACAGGTGTTGGCGCCGGTTGAGGTGTTCCAGCAACTATCAATTCTTGCGGCTGACGCGTATTGACGACAGGGTTAATGGCTGCATCAACATTGCCGCCTGGCAGCGGCGCTCCCCCGGTAACTTGGGTACCGGCGTTATTATTGTTGGTAGTTGCAGCAACGGCCAATAATGGTGCTGAAGGTGGTGGCGTTGGAGATGGCGACGGTGTGTCATTATTGCCACCCGTATTGCCTGTCCCCAGAACATTTAACGTCGCGCCATCATCATCGTCATTGTTGGCGTTCTGGGCGCCAGCATTGTCATTGTTATCGTCACCTGCGTTGTCATCTGCAGCGGCAGTATCGCCATCTTCTTCTGCGTCATTCTCGTCTTCAGCGGTATCGCCACCGTCCTCGTCATCCGCAGCACTGTCTTCTTCGTTGTCGGCCTGATCCGACTCATCGTCTTCATCTTCTTCGAGAGCAGGAGTTACATCAAAATTTTTCAGGGCATCCGGTTGTTCCAGCAAGCCTTCGGGAGGAGAGCCATCTGTAGTTTTGCTATAGTCAAAATCGGCATCCACACCGGTATTGATAGTCCCATCATTGTTGCTTATGGTGGTACCACCATCGCTTACACCGGTGTAAAGCACCAGGGAATCCGGATCTGCCGGATCCTCTGGAGCTTCCTCGACAAGACTCCCTTCGTGCGTAGTGCCGCGAATACCGATACTGGCCAAGGGAGTATCAATGCGGTATTGATCCTGATCTTCATCGCCGATAGTGCCAGAGATCGTTCTGAAGCCACCGCGCACCATCGACATGACAGCGCTGTCAGCAGTCGCTGCGTTGTTGTCGAATTCATACTCGTTGAAAGTGAATTGTGTGTTGGGCTTAAACGAGATCCTGGCGTCATCCACCATGCGTACTTGGGCGAGACCATCGTTACCGACGACAATTGTGTCATTTTCGAAAATCTCGGAACGTCGACTCAGGATACGCACGCTGCCGTCAGCGCTATGGGCTTCGACTCGTCCTTTGGTCACAAGCACCACGCCAATGGCCTCGGCGGTCTGTGCAGACACGGGGAGCGTCAGGCAAGAAAGCAGGGTGATTACGGGAAGGCTGTTGCGACCGTAAAATTTTTTCCGCATGCGCATGGAGTCGTCTCTGTGAATCAGGCTTGGGATCGTGTGTTTCAGCATCATTCCAGAAACAAAAACACATCTGATCTAGAATAAGCCTATAAGCGCGGATCGTCCAGAATTGCCTAATAAGAACAGGGTCTTAATGCGATATTGATATTATCGCCCCAAAAGGACGGACAGGGCTGGCTGGGCGGACACATGTGCTGAGTTGCCTCAGAATGGTGCCAACTCTGCTCGTGTACCTTCCCTGGTGGTCAGGGTGGTCTGTTGCTCAGCCAATTCCAGCGGTAGTTCGGCAAGTCCCAGGCAATCATGGGCATCCAAACGCACAATTTTGATGCAGTGGGCCCGCTCAGCGCCAGAATCGTCGATGAGAGTGACTTCCACCGGGTCGTGCAGCTCAGCCGAGGAGGGGAGTTTGACCAGATAAAACTGTTTCTTGATCTTGCCGCGATAGTGCATACGGGCAACGATTTCCTGGCCGGTGTAACAGCCCTTGGTAAAGCTGACATAGCCCTTGCGATCGTAGTGCAGGTCCTGGGCGGTGTAATGTTCACTGTCAGCAACGGAAAATGGGAAGTGTCCATGCTGCATGAGCTGAGCCTGCCAGCGGGTGCCGTCATCACGCTCCAGCGTCTTCATGTCAGCTTGCTGCAGCGCTGTACCGGAAACATCCGGACAGACGAGAAATTGAAGCGGCTCAAGTGACAACATGGCAATCCACCCTCCATCAAACGGGGTGAGCGAGCCGGTGGTAGGCATTGGCAGTTGCTGGGCCTGTAATATGCCTGCAGATTCTGGTCCGGCTAGTCCGATACAGGAATGAGAGGCATCCAACAGTTCCATTTTGCACTTGTAGAAGGGAAGGAATTTTTTCAATGCTGTCATGAACAGCTTGCCCAAATCCTTGCCGAAAACCAGCTGGAACCCATCTCCATGCTTGCCGAGCAGGAAAGGCGTGATCACGCGGCCTTTGTTGGTACAAACAGCACCATAGGTGAATGTGTTTTCGTCCAGTGCCGCGACATCGCACGTGACTTGTCCTTGCAGGAAACGCTCTGCGTCACTGCCACTGACAGAAATGCGTTCGAAATGGCTGGGATCAAGATAAAAACTTTGCATTGGTTTGCCTGGGAATCCGTTCGGAAGTTGAGGGTAGAATGGAGCCTTGGAAATGTTATTAATCAAGTTCTGCGAATTATAGGCCTCGTTCCGCATGGAATCCAAAATGAAGTTCAGCGAAGAAGATCTCAAACGCCTGTACTGGCATAGCCGCAGAGGCATGCTTGAACTCGATTTGTTGCTGGTGCCTTTTGCCCGCGATCAATTGCGCCAGCTGGATGAGGCTGACCTTGCCCTGTATCAGGAGTTGCTGCAAGAAGAAGATCAGGATTTGTTTTTGTGGTTCATGCGCAGGGAGCCTGCTCCTGCCGGGAAGCTACAACGGATAATTAACCTGATCCTTGACAAGAATATCTCCTCCAATCAGGGATCAGCCGGAATTTGATGCCTGGCGCTTCACTTGGAACTGCTGTCTTCCGGTTGGGGGAAAGCTGGTGGAGTCAGGATGGTGTCCCTGGCTTCAGGCAGCAAATCCGGATAATCCAGGCTGTAGTGCAAGCCGCGACTTTCCTTCCTCAGGAGTGCCGAATTGATGATCAGTTCAGCCACCATCGCCAGGTTGCGCAGCTCCAGCAAAGGCGTGGTGATGCGGTAATTACTGTAATAATCGTGAATTTCCTGTTGCAACAGGGCAATCCTGTGCTGGGCGCGTTGCAAGCGCTTTGAAGTACGCACGATACCGACATAATCCCACATGAAACGCCGGATCTCGTCCCAATTGTGGGTGATCACCACGTCTTCATCTGAATTGGTTACCTGGCTTTCATCCCAGACCGGTAACGGTAATGTGAAGGAGGTTCCTGCCAGTCTGGCGTTGATATGTTCGGCAGCCGAGAACGCAAACACGAAGCATTCCAGCATCGAATTGCTGGCCAAGCGGTTAGCTCCGTGCAGACCGGTAAAAGACGTTTCGCCAATCGCATAAAGATTGGGCAAATCAGTAAGTCCATCCCGATTCACCATCACTCCGCCACAACTGTAATGCGCTGCAGGGACGACTGGAATCTGCTGCGTGCAGATATCAATGCCGACCTTTAGGCAGCGCGCATGTATGGTGGGAAAATGTTCCAGGATAAAGGCACGGGGTTTGTGCGTGATGTCGAGATACACGCAATCACAGCCGGTTCGCTTCATTTCTGCATCAATGGCGAGTGCAACTACGTCACGCGGTGCCAGTTCAGCCAGTTCATGATAATTCTGCATGAAGCGCTGTCCGTTGGGCAGGCGCAACAAGGCACCTTCTCCGCGCAAGGCTTCTGTTATCAGGAAGTTGCGATCCTTGGGGTGATACAAGCAAGTTGGATGGAACTGGTTGAATTCCATGTTTGCTACCCTGCAACCGGCGCGCCAGGCCATGGCGATGCCATCGCCACTCGCGCTGTCCGGATTGGAGGTGTAGAGGTAGGCCTTGCTGGCGCCTCCGGTGGCAATCACCGTAAAGCGGGCCGAATAGGTAAGCACTTCACCCTTGTCTTCATCCAGGACATAGGCGCCCACACAGCCTGGAGTATTCAAGCCCAGCTTCGGGCCGGTAATCAGGTCAACCGCAACACTATTGGTTGCGAAGCGGATGTTGGGATGTTGCAGGGCCTGGGCTACCAGGCTTTCAAACACGGCTTTACCAGTGGCATCTGCCGCGTGGATGACGCGACGACGGCTGTGTCCGCCTTCCTTGCTTAGATGGTAAGGGGTTGTTGTTTGTGCGCCATGTTGCTCTTTGGTGAAGGCAACACCTTGTTTGAGCAGCCATTCAATGCTTTCCCTGCCGCGGCCTACGGTATATTCGACCATGTCGCGGTGACAGAGACCTGCCCCTGCTACAAGAGTATCTTCTATATGGGATTCCAGGCTGTCTTCACTGTCCAGTACTGCAGCAATGCCACCCTGTGCGTAATAGGTAGAACCTTGCTTCAGGGAACTCTTGGCCAGAATGGTGACGCTTGCTTGGTCGGCTATGCGCAAGGCCAGTGTCAAACCGGCGGCGCCACCGCCGATTACAAGCACATCGGTGCGGCGGAATTTGTTTCTTGAAGCGTGAGGGGTCATGCGGGCAGGCTTCCGGTCAATGCAGCAATCTCAAGGACACTATTCTATCCGGTAAGTTACAATCCATTGGAATTTTCAGACGCTGTTGTTGTCAAAGCTCCTAATCGGGGATTGGCTGCGTCAGTGAGCTCTGGCAGTACACAGAACGGGGCCAGCAAGTTGGCAAGCGAAAACAACAAAGATTCAGATGAACAATTGGTGCAGCGGGTATTCAAAGGTGAAAAACACGCCTTTGATTTGCTTGTGCTACGCTATCAACACCGTTTGCTGGGGTTGATTGGGCGTTTCATCCGTGATCCGCATGAGGCGGAGGATGTCGCACAGGAAGCTTTTATCAAGGCCTACCGCGCGTTGGGTTCTTTTCGGGGCGAGAGTGCCTTTTATACCTGGCTGTACCGGATTGCGATTAACACGGCCAACAATTATCTGGTGTCCAAAGGACGCCGGCCCCCGGATATTGATATCGATGTGGATGATGCTGAAAATGTTGACGCCCAGGTTGCCCTGTCGGATATAGACACTCCGGAGGCAAATCATCGCCGGGATGAATTGAAAGCTGCCATTGATCAGGCCATAGCCGACTTGCCTGAGGATCTGAGGACTGCCTTTACCCTCAGGGAGTTCAGCGGTCTCAGTTATGAGGAAATCACCGAAATCATGGGTTGTCCGGTTGGGACGGTTCGTTCCCGGATTTTCCGGGCGAGGGAGGCCATTGATGCGAAAATCCGGCCTTTGATAGAGGATTGACAGAGAATTGATCGGATAGAGAATTGATTGGATAGAGAATTAATTAATAGTGGATTGAATGCAGCAAAGGCCCCGCCACGATAATTTTTCAAACATCATGGAATTTTCCGGCTTACCCGTTGTCTGTATGAATGAGCGATACGTAGTTTGGAATTGTAAATACCCAGGACTGTGTTCAATTGATCCGGTGAGCGAGCTTTAATGCGAGAAGAAAATTCTAAAAATCAAGGCGTTAGTGTTTCGGCTGTGAATGAAATGATTAATGAAGCCAGCAGCGACAGTAAAAATTCCGCCTTGCTGGAATCCGTTTCAGCGTTGATGGATGGCGAGGCCTCCGAACTGGAGCTGCGCCGGGTACTCAGGTCCATGGCCGACGTTTCTTCCGCTGATTCGCGGACTGTCCAGGATGCTTGGCGCCGTTATCATTTGGTTAGTGCCAGTCTGAAACAGGAAGTGCACAGTAACCCTGGCGTGAATCTGCTCTCTGGTATTCAAGCCAGGCTTGCTGAAGAAAATCAGCCCTTGAACATCCCTTATCAAAGAAAATTTGGTGGTTTGCTCCGCAAAGTGGGCCAGGTGGCGGTTGCTGCTTCTGTGACCTTTACTGTGTTGTACGGTGCCTCCCAGGTCGAGATGTCCATCAGAGATCAGGACGCGACTGGTGCCAGCAGCATGGTGGCAGACAATTCCAGCTCACTCCCTGAACTTGGTGGTGATTACACGAATTCCGAACTTACCCGTACGGTCAGTATGGATGCTGCCGCCCGTGAAAGAATTCAACGTGCAGTACAGCTATATTCAGGTTCTCCAATGCAATCTTTCGGTGGAGAGGCGTATACCTTTCCTGTCCAGCAGGACTCGACTCTACAGAACCAATCGTCTGAGTGAGCTGATTCCAACCTCGCCTTTATAAGTTTCGTCCAACCTTGGTAAGATGGCGCCATGCGCGCCATCTATTATCTACTGCCCGGAATACCTGCGGATGCTGTCTGAAACTGCTACCGTAGTCAGGCTGGACGCAGGAACCATTCAGCTTAAGACCGAACGCCTCTCTACTTGTACCGGATGCAGTCTCAAATCCGGT
>JBIIWM010000168.1:0-6373 GCA_044338875.1 Pseudohongiellaceae bacterium
GCCGCAGCGCCGGTGGGTGCCAATCGCTGGCGCGAGCCTCAGGCCGTGAGCGCCTGGGCAGGAGTACGCCACGCTACCGAATTTGCTGCTCGCTGTGTCCAGGGCGGTTTCGCACCTGGCGCTGAGCAGCCGTTGACCAGTGAAGATTGTCTATACCTCAATATCTGGACGCCGGCAGACACTGCCGCTGCTGCCCTGCCTGTGTTGATATGGATACACGGCGGTGGTTTTTTCACCGGTTCCGGTTCAGCAGACATCTATGACGGCGAAGCGCTTGCCAGCAAAGGTGCAGTGGTTATTACGCTCAATTACCGGCTGGGCAGCTTTGGCTTCCTTGCACATCCAGAACTCAGCGCGGAATCCCCTAACCACAGCTCAGGCAACTACGGCATGCTGGACGTATTGGCCGCAGTGAAATGGGTAAAGGAAAATATCGCTGCCTTTGGTGGAGATCCCGACAGGATCACCCTGATGGGCGAATCGGCGGGGGGAAATGTGGTGGCAAACCTGGTCGCTTCACCGTTGAGCACAGGCCTGTTCCAGCGTGCCATCCTGCAAAGTGGCGCCTGGATGGGATGGGGTGGAATTACCCGCCAGCCCACCTTGGCCGAACGCGAAGTTATCGGAGCAGGGCTGGTCTCCGCTTATGGAGCGGCATCCATTGCAGAGTTGCGCCAGGCCAGCACCCAGGCTGTGTTTGAAAATATTCCTGCAGCAGGCAGCACCATGAATGTGGATGGCTACCTGCTACCCAGGGACAGTTCACTGATCTTTGCCGAGGGCACTCAGCAACCCGTCGATGTACTGGCGGGCTCGAATCGTGACGAAGGCGTGTTCTTCGGCCCCGGCATCCAGGAAGCCGACGCGTTCAGGACGTATGCCCGGAACAAGTTTGCCACGCTGTCCGAGCGCTTCCTCGAGTTATACCCCGCCACTTCCGATGCCGTAGCCAATGCATCGTACCTGAGCGCCTATACCAATGAATTAGCCTGGCAGCTGCGCAAAATGGGGACCTTACAGTCTGGGCGCGGACGCGCTGCCTGGCTTTATTTCTTCACACATGTGCCACCAGGTCAGGAGGCCAGGGGCGCTACCCATGTGGCGGAACTGCCCTACATGTTTAATCACGCCGACCAGAACCCCAACTGGACTGATCTTGATCGTCAGCTCGCAGACCAGATGTCGAGTTACTGGGTGAACTTCGCTGCCACCGGCAATCCCAATGCTGCAGGCCTGCCTGCATGGCCAGAACCGAAGGACAATGTGCCGGGCGGCGTGCTTGTGTTGGGAGACGAGGTGACTGCTGAAACCTTGCAAGTGCCTGGCGCAAATGTGCTGGAACTCTTCGATGCCGCATTCCAGCAGCATCTGCAAACCCTAGGCGGACGCTGAAGCAGTTGAGTCGAGGCTTTTGCCTGGCACGCCATTGGCAGGCAGTACGACAGGTGGCACGGGACAGTCGAGCAGGGCTCCCGCCGCTCGCAACAGTTCCACTTCGGCAGGTAGTAACTTGCCGTCACGCGCAATGCTGGCCACCATCGCCTTCAGTACGCGGGGTTTCTGCAAGGGTTTGACCGACTGCAGCTGAGTCATGGCTTGTTCCAGTGCCTCGATCCCGATTGTTTGTGGACGGAATTTGATACTGGTCCTCAAATCAAGTGCAACTGTGGCTGCAGCAAAAGCCTCTTCCATGGCAGCGCCCGAATCCTGGCCTGCATGCGCCAGAGTCGATAGCAAGATTTCGCAAGCCTCCGCACAACGCGCCAGATCGACGCGACCGGTTGCCGCTTTGGCGCCAGGTGCAAGATGCTGCTGCAGAATCCTGAACACACACCATTCGAACAGGCTTACGTCCTGATCTGCCTTTATCAGGCTCATCAAATGACTGAGAAACGCGGATATTTGTGCAGCAGACAACTGCTTCAAACTTGGCAGCGCCAGTTCGAGCAATACCATGTGCAATTCGCGTGACAGGGTCTGGATCTGTTCAAGCAAGCGCAAGCAAGTGCTGAAACTTTCAGGATTGAGTTCTGCCAGCAACAACGCCCGCTGGGCGTCACTGACCGTGGTGCTCGAACCTGCCACGATCAGGCAACGCATCAGCAGACTGGCCCCCAGCGAGCTGTGGACTTCGTCCAGCAGCGCAGGCGGCAGCGCTGCCAACTGTCCTGCCGCGAGCAGCAAATGCGCAGCCGACGGCTCGCCGATGGACGCCACCATATGCTCCGTTACACTTTGTGCAGAAAATCCGGTGACAATCCCTGCATAGCCCGATACTTGTGCTTGCCGGTTGCTGGCGGGGCGATCATTGTGCGAGCTGTCTTCCAGGCTGCCGTCCCAATTGGGCTGTATACGCTTGATACGTTCTTCGAGGGGGGGATGCGTTGCAAACAGTCCGGTAAAGCCCGCCTTGATGCCCTGTCCAAACAGCATATGGCTCACTTCAGAGGCATCCGTCGACGTCAGCAGCGTTCCCTGCGCGCTCGCCGCAATTTTCTTCAGGGCACCGGCAATACCATCAGGATAACGCGTGAATTGCACGGCTGATGCGTCTGCCAGGAATTCGCGTTGCCTGCTGACGGCGGCCTTGATGAGATTGCCGAAGAATGTGCCGCCATAGCCAATAATGACAAAGCCCAGCGCCAGCAGCACGATGCCACCCTTGCTGTTCTTGCCCCTGCCCCCGAGGTGGTGAGCATTACTGCGCAGGATGAAATAACCGATCATGCCAATTACCATGATTCCGTACAGCCAGCCAATGAGCCGGATATTCAGCCTCATGTCACCATTGAAGATATGGCTGAACTCATGTGCGATCACGCCCTGCAATTGATCCCGATCCAGCAGTTGAATACAACCACGCGTGATGCCGATAACAGCATCTTCTTTCTGGAAGCCGGCCGCAAAGGCATTGATGGCGCTGTCTTCGAGCAAATATACCGGTGGCACCGGCAGTCCGCAGGCAATCGCCATTTCTTCCACTACATTGAGGATCTTGCGCTCATCTCCATCGCGCGTTTGCACATTCAGCAGGCGGCCACCCAAGGCCTCGGCAACCACCCTGCCACCACCACTTAACTGTTTCATGCGAAACAGGGTGCCCAGCAACACGACAGCAATAACCACAGCACCAATCACGAGGAATATTTCGGAGTTCAGAAAGGCCTGATCAAAGGCGGGTGGCTCTCCCGTGCTTTGGGAGAAGGAAACCACGAATACAACAAAGAAAGACGTGACCAGGATGAGACTGGCAATCCCGAGCGAAAAGAGCAGCACCAGCTTGCGCGTGGTACTGCGTGCACGATCCTGATGTTCGAAGAAGTTCACGCGGCTGGCTTGCCCAATCGTCAGAAGGAGACTTTGGGGGCTTGCTGCATCGCCGCACTGTCTTCAAATTCGAGCAGGCCTGCATTCGCTGCATGCCCGAACATGCCGGCGAAGATCACAGGTGGGAAGGTCTGCTTGAAGGTGTTGTATTCAGTTACCGCATCATTGAAAGCCTGGCGTGCAAACGCGACACGGTTTTCAGTGCTGGTGAGCTCTTCTGACACCTGCATCATGTTCTGGTTCGCTTTCAGGTCGGGATAGGCTTCCATGACAACGTTCAAGCGCCCCAACGCGCCACTCAACACGCCTTCGGCCTTGGCAAGGTCGGCCATCGCCAGCGGATTGCCGGGATTGGCAGCGGCCGCCTCCAGATTACCGGCAGCCTGATTACGCGCAGCAATCACCGCTTCGAGCGTTCCCCGTTCATGACTGAGGTAGGCCTTGGCGGTTTCTACCAGATTGGGAATCAGGTCATAACGTCGCTTCAATTGCACTTCAATCTGGGAGAACGCGTTGCCATACCGGTTCTTCAGCATGACCAGCTTGTTGTAGATGCCAATCACCATGAAGATGATGAGTGCCAGTATTACCAGTGTGATTATCGTTGCCATGTGCTTGCCTCCAGCAGAGTATCTTCGTTGGTCATACTACCTTGACTGCCATGATATTAAACCAAGTATTCGATAACCGTTTCAATCATCCATGGTTTCCCTGCACCGGCAGGGACCGGACGCATCAACCACTGATCTGATCAAGCCAGTGCTGCAGATTGTAGTGATTGCTGACGCGGGTAATCCTGCCTTCATGCACCTCGAAAAAGGCACCTACACGCAGGTTGTAGGCTTGTCCCCTTGCTGCAGGCAGCCCCTCATCCGTCTTGAGATAGCGACCTGACAACATGAATTCGGCTGCAGCGCGTTTACCATCGGCACTAGCCATGATGACAGGATCAATAACCGCTTCCTTGTAACAGTCTTCCATGTGCGCCAGGAATTCCCTGAACATCGCCTTTCCCTTGCGTGGCAGTCCCTGGCTAGGCTCGTGCAACACATCCTCTGCCAGCAGATCCAGCATGCCCAGGTAATCAGCACGATTGAAGCAATCGTAGTACTTGCGGATAAGGTCTGGTGTTGTCATGGTCTTTGCGCTCCGGGTAAAAGTTATGCAATTTTGGCACATAAAAAAGGCCGACATACATTCAGGTCGGCCTTGGGTTGAGTGTGAAGTGGCCTGCAGTTACGTTGATAACTGCAGGAATGCCCACGTTCTTACTGACCGGGCGGCGCAAACGCAGGAGCGTTTTGTGCTGCCACAGTACGATCCACCATGTACGCCAGCACCAGCGCAGTGTCTTCCGGGGTCAACTGGCCATCGAAAGACGCCATTCCGTTTTCTTTGCGCAGTCCACCCAGGACCACTTGGTCGAACGCCTCCTTGCTGTGCAGCAAGGGTGAGCGACGCAGGTCAGGGAACATGCCCCTGCTGGCTCCACCGTCACCATGACAAATCGCACAAGCACCACCATAGATGGTGCCACCCTGCGCAATTTGTTCTGGCGTAGCAGTCTGCTCAGGCGCATTGAATGGAGCCTGCGTATATTCGGCATTGGGTGGCAACTGAGCCGTGCCACCTAGCTTGAACACCAGCAGACGTGCGTAGGTCGGCGCATAATAGCCACCCTGGCTGCCGCCACCCACGACTTTGGCAATATACTGCTCGCCATCCAGCTCATAACTGATGGCACCTGCAGCCACACCGGCCTGTGCCGGGAACGACCACAGCAATTCGCCACTCTGGGCATTGAAGGCCTGGATTTCTTGCGGGCCACCACTGCCACTGAATACCAGGCCGCCACCAGTTGCCAAGGCGCCCGACGATGCTCCCTCACTTGCATTGCTCCAAACTTCTTCCCCGCGCACGGGATCCCAGGCAATCAGTTTGGTCGCACCACCCCGGGGAATCTTGTTCTCTGGATCGTCATAGGCAGCATCACCACCCGTGAAATCCACATGCAGGTTGAAATTGCCCATGCTGGAACCGGGGCTGTTGGTGTAGGCAATGCTGCTTTCGCGCGCAGGAAAATACAGCAAGCCAGTATCAGGGCTGTAGGCCATCGGGTGCCAGGAATGAGCACCGGCAGGACCAGGCTGGGCGATTCTGGGACCTTCATTCCTGGTGTATTGCGCTGCAGGATTGATATTGGGACGACCGGTTTCCATGTCATACCCGGTAGTCCAGTTAACCGGGACGAAATTCTCGGCTACCAGCAGTTGGCCAGTAGTGGCATCCAGCATGTAGTAGTAGCCGCTCTTGGTTGCCTGCATTGCTACATGGCGTATCGTACCGTTGATTTCGATATCTGCGACGGTGATCTGCTGTACTGAATCGAAATCCCATTCTTCCGCAGGAATTTCCTGGTAATGCCATTTGTATTCGCCGGTGTCCGCATCCACTGCCACGATGGAGATGGTGAACAGGTTGTCACCACCTTGCGGGCTGCGCACTGAAGCATTCCAGGGTGCACCGTTGCCGACACCGAACAACAGCAAGTTGGTTTGCGGGTCGTAGGTGATCGCATCCCAGGTGGAACCACCGCCGCCGTATTCCCACCAGTTACCAGTCCAGGTTTCTGCGGCCATGCGCATCGCATCGTTTTCGAAACCATCGGCCGGATTGCCAGGAACGGTATAGAAGCGCCAGACCTGCTCGCCGGTTTCGGCATCATAGGCCGAGATATAGCCACGGTAGACGTATTCAGCACCGGCATTCCCGATAAAGACTTTGCCATTGGCGACGCGGGGAGCGCCTGTGATGGTGTAGAACTTTGACTGATCAGTGGTCACAGTGCTCCACACTTCCTGCCCAGTCCTGGCGTCCAGCGCGATCAGGCGGCCATCGTAGGCGCCCACATAAATCTTGCCATTCCAGGCGGCCACACCGCGGTTAACCACATCGCAGCAACCCCGTGCGCCAAACTCACCGGAGACCTTGGGATCGTAATGCCAGAGCAAGGCACCAGTGCGTGCATCATAGGCATTGACCTTGC
>JBIIWM010000169.1:0-6333 GCA_044338875.1 Pseudohongiellaceae bacterium
AATGGTGGAAGCGCAAGGGCTGGCCAGCGTCATCGAAGAAGAGATCGAAAGCATCGTGGAAGCGCTGTCCGAGATCGAGAACGAAAGTTCTGCCAGCGACAACTCGGTGGACAAACTGCGCTCCGACATCGACGCACTCGAAGCAGAAGTGGCAGAACTGCGCGCCGCAGAAGAACAGGAGACTGGCAACAACATCCGCCGCTTCGTCGGTACGGGCAATCGTCAGTACCTGACCGGCATGATCCTGGGCGGCAATCGCATCCTGATCCTGGTGGATGTCTCGGCCAGCATGCTCGACAGCACCATCGTCAACATCATTCGGCGCCGCAACATGCCGGATGCAGCCAAGCTGGCGTCTGATAAATGGGTACGCGTGCGCCGTACCGTGGAATGGCTGGTGTCGCAGATGCCGGTGCCAAGCCAGTACCAGATCTATGCCTTCAACAACGAAACCCGGGCGCTGCTGGCTGGCACCGAAGGCCAGTGGCTGGAAGTGGCCGATCAGGGCCAGCTCGAAAGCGCGATGGCAACGCTGGACACCACCATTCCAACCGCAGGCACCAATATGGATGCCATGTTCAGCGCGATCAACAATTTCAGTCCGCTGCCGGACAACATCTACCTCATCACCGACGGCCTGCCAACACTGGACAACGCCGGCAACAACCCGCGCACGGTGTCCGGGCGCGAGCGTGAAGCGCTGTTCGAACAGGCCGTAAAGAAATTACCCGAAGGCATTCCCGTCAATATCATCATGGCGCCGCTGGAGGGCGACCCTATGGCAGCCAGCCTGTTCTGGCAACTGGCAGTCAGCAGCGGTGGATCCTTGATGAATCCGTCGTCTGACTGGCCATAAGGGAGCAGCGCAACCATGGCAAGACGCGAACCGGTATCCCTCAGCCTCTCGTTCCTCGACGTGATGTGCTGTGGCTTTGGCGCCATTATCCTGTTGTTGATCATCAGCCGTCCCGGTGATCCGGAAACCGCGCTGGAAACCTCGGACAGTCCGCGGCAAGGCAGCGTGCTCGAATTGCAGAAACAGCTGTTCGAGATCCGCGGCGAAACCAACATTCTCAATCGTGACCTCAATGCCAAGCATGAGCAGCTCTCGCGTTACAACGAGCGCATTGCGCGCTTGCGTTCCGAGCTGGCCTCGCTGCAGGGCCGTTACGATTCCTTCAACAACACGTCTACCGAACTCGACGAGCAGCAAGGTGAACTGGTGCTGGCGCGGCAATCCCTGACGGAGGAAATGCGGCGTTTGCAGGAAAAGATGTCAGAGCAGGTGAAGACCGATTCCGTCGGCGGGGTGCCGATAGACAGTGAATACATCATCTTCATCATCGACACCTCCGGCAGTATGTTCAACTACAGCTGGGAGCGCATGATTGATGTCATGACCGAGACCCTCGACGTCTATCCCGAGGTGAAGGGTATCCAGGTCATGAACGACGAAGGCGAGTACATGTTCAGCAGCTTCCGCAATTCCTGGATTCCCGATACGCCGGCCCGACGCCAGGCCATCATCCAGCGCCTGCGCACCTGGAATCCCTTCAGCAACAGCAGCCCGGTCGAAGGCATCATCGAGGCCATTCGTACCTTCCACGACCCGGGCAAGAAAATCAGCTTGTACGTGCTGGGAGATGAATTCTCCGGCAATTCGATTTCCGAGGTGGTCGACACCGTGGACCGCATCAATACCAACGGTGCCAACGGCGAACGCCTGGTGCGCATCCATGCCATCGGCTTCCCGGTTATTTTTTCGCAACCGCCCCGATATCAAACCACCGGCATCCGTTTTGCGACGCTGATGCGGGAATTGACCAAGCGCAATGGCGGCACATTTGTAGGACTGAACGATTTTTACTAAATTGGGGTATTATTGATTTCACTTGCTAGAGGGACAGAATCCGCTCTCGTGATTTCATACGGGTTTACCGATGCGACAAGTCATTCGAAAGAAGCACGCAGGGACTGGCCACGACACCGGGTCCAGTCCTGTAACAACCCGCCGCAGTAGCTTGCTGCCGGGTTCCCTCGCGGTGTCATGTGTAGCGGTGTTATGTGTAGTTGCCCTGTCCGGCTGCGCTGCACGCGCCATTACAATCTCAGCCTCCTACCCCACTCCGCTCGTTGCCAAGCTGCCATTGACAGTAGGTGTTTATTATCCCGAGGCCTTGCGCGAGTTCAGTTACACCGAAATCGATGACAGTTCCGGCAAGGATCAATACATCATCGCCAGCGGAGCCTCCCAGATAGCGCTGTTCAACACCATCCTGCCGGTCATGTTCGACGAGGTCATCGAACTCGATGGACCCAGCACCGACAACCCGCAGGTGGATGCCATCTTTGTTCCGGACGTCGAGGAATTCCAGTTGGGCTTGCCCCAGAAAACCAAGCTCAGCGTGTTTGAAATCTGGCTCAAGTACAACATGCGCCTCACCCAGCCCAATGGCGACTACATTGCCGACTGGGTAATGACAGCTTACGGCAAGGCACCGACAGCCACCTTCCAGTCCGTAGACATCGGCGTGCAGAATGCCGCCGAAGTGGCCATGCGCGATGTGGCGGCCAGTTTCACGCTGGGCTTTACCGAAGTACCCGATATCAAAGACTGGCTGCAGAAGAACGGTCCTACGCCATGATTCGCCATGAGCAGGTATCCGGCATAAGCACGGACAAGCACGAATCCTGCAACCTGTTATCGCGCTCCGGCCGCTCGCTGCAGAAGCTCCTGCCTGCGTTAACGCTTGCCTTCGCCTTGAGTGCTTGTACTACCACCGAGATCGACGAATTCCGCCAGACCGCTACCAGCATCTCGGGTGATGAGAGCATCGTCATCCTCGGGCGGCGCCAGAACAACGACTATGAAACCGAAGGCAACTTCATCGAATGCGTGGGTTCGGTGGTCGGCTCCGGTGACGATGGCATCACGGTGGTGCCGGAAAAGGATTTTCTCAACGCCATGTTTCCCTTTTTCGAGCCGCGCACAGCGCCGATGCGTACTGGTCATCTCAAGCAGTTGATGGACATCGATATCGCCAGGCAGCGCATCGCCGATTTCGGGATTGAATATATCGTGTGGGTGGATGGCACGACCTTGCGCGGCGAAACCGCAGGGTCGGTTTCGTGCACCATCGGCCCTGGCGGCGGCGGTTGTTTCGGCTTCGGCACCTGGGTGGACGATTCCAATTTCGACGCCGAAATCTGGGACATGGACACACTGGACCTTGCCGGCTCCATCAGTACCGATGCCAACGGGCAGTCTTACATGCCGGCAGTCGTGGTGCCTATTCCATTGATCGCGCGTGTCGAAGCCAATGCCTGTTCCGGCCTTGGCTCCCAGCTCAAGAATTTCATCAACGGCAGCTGACGCGGGGGCCCTTATGCAACTCACAAGGTCCCTCTGGCTGAAGCGCAGCCTGATTGCCGCATCGATTTCCCTGCTGCTCAGCGGCTGCGCCAGCAATCCTACCGGCGGCGCCAACTTCGTGCTGATGAGCGAAAAACGCGAACTGGAAATTGGCAAGGAAGAGCACCAGAAAATCATCGACAGCGTGCCGATCTACCAGGATGCCGAGCTGCAAGCCTACGTGGATCGCATCGGCCAGAACCTGGCTGCGTTGTCCGACCGGCCTGAACTGACGTATACCTTCACCATTATCGATAGCCCCGACATCAACGCGTTTGCATTACCGGGCGGCTATGTCTACGTGAATCGCGGGCTCATTACCTTTCTCACCAGCGAAGCCCAATTGGCGGCGGTCATCGGGCATGAAATTGGCCACATCACCGGACGCCATGCGGTACGCCAGCAAACCGCCGCGCGCAGCGCCAAGGTGCTGAGTACCGCCGTCGTGGTGGCCTCGGTGTTTGCCACCGGCACCACGGTGCTGGGTGAAACAGCGAGCCTGTTTGGCGGTGCCCTGATCAGCGGTTACGGGCGCGAAATGGAACTGGAAGCCGATGAGCTCGGTGCCGACTACATGTATCGTGCCGGCTATGAACCCAACGCCATCATCGAAGTGATTGGCGTGCTGAAGAATCACGAAGACTTCATGAAGAAAACAGCCAATCGCGGACCCGCCTACCACGGCCTGTTCGCCACGCACCCTCGCAACGATGCGCGCTTGCAGCAGGCGGTCGGGACAGTGGATGGGTTGGAGCAGGGCAAGCTCAACGAAGTTGATCCTGCAGTGTTCCGCAACGAGACCACGGGCATCGTGCTTGGCCCCAGTATCCAGAACCTCACCGGCGCACAGGGGCGCAACCGCTACTACCAGAACCTGTTGAGCTACACGATCGTGTTTCCGGACAACTGGAGCCTTGAAGAAACCACCACCACGGTGACAGCCAAGGCTCCCGACGACGTCAGTGCCAGCTTGCTGGTGGAAGTGCAGCGCTTGCAGGACAACAAGGAACCGCGCCTGTTCCTGCGCGAGACCCTCGGCATCCCGGAACTGCAAGAGTCGGAAGAATTGTCGCAGTTTGGCTTGCGCGGCTATACCGGCATCCACCCGGAGTCGGGCGAGCGCAAGGCCGTGATTTATCTAAACCAGCGCGCCTTCATTTTTACAGCGCAGGGCAGTGATGAAAAACTCGACGCCGCGTTGCTTGAAAGCATCAAGAGCTTCCGTGCCATTGCCCGCAATGAAGGCGTGTTCGCCAATCCGCTCGAGATCGTATGGGTGCAATCCGACGGGCGCCAAACCTATGCACAACTGGCCCGAATGACACGCATTCCTGATTTCGCAGAAGAAACCCTGCGCCTGATGAATGGAGACTATCCTGCCGGGGAACCCAAGGCAGGGGAATGGATCAAGGTCACCAACTGAGCCAGGGATTTACCCCGGCCCGTATACACAATTCTCAACGAAACAGGTGATAGAGATAGTCATAGTCAGGCTGGTGCGAGAACCCTTCGGTGGGAACCTCCGGCTTGAACGCCTCGTGGCAACCTTCACAGCTGGCGATCAGCTTATCGCCCACTTCCAGCAATTTGGCCTTGTCTTGCGCCTTCGATGCGTCCAGCGCCAGCATGGCGGCATCGCTCATCGTCTTTGAATAAGAGAGCCACTCAGGTGACTTTACCCAGGTAGCATCGAGCGGGCCGCTGCCGCCAATAGTGATAAGCGAACCGGCGCCTGCCAACTGTATCGCGTAATACTCCACAGTGCGCCATTCCTCCGGGGTAACCTCGCGCTCCATGGAGCCGTAGTCCCAGATATAGTGGGCGGAGTGGTCAATAAGCGTCACCATCAAGGCATTGATGCTGACCGGGTTGGGCAATACGGTCGCGTCGGCGACGGGTTCGGCCGCCTGCACTTTCTTGGCCAGGATCATGCTGAGCGCGATCAGACCGAACAAGATGGCGAACAGCCCAATGATGAGCTGGATAAAATTCTTCTTGAGTGGATGCATGCGCTGACTCCTCGTGATTTACGCGGAGCATAGTATGTCAGCTACGAAAGACTGTGCGGTTGACCTCAATCAACCAGTTTTGGTTTGCCTGCTTCGGCACTGTGTCATCTATAATGCGCCAAAGCCTCCGGATACCGTCCATGCATCCTTGCCCCCACTGCCAGCACACAGGCGTCAGTACCTTGGCCAAGCTGGGCTCGGCCTACTTTGCCGCAGCTACCTGCCAGCATTGTGGCAAGCACTCGCTAATTCCAGGCAGGGCCGGCCACAAAGCCCTCATCCTGTGGATCTTGCTGACCTGGGTGTTTATCGGGGTGGCCATGTTCCAGCAAATGTCGATCTACATGCTCGGCACGATTCCGGCTTTCATTCTCGCAATCGACAAATGCATGCTGTCGGAGCCGCTGCAACCTTGCCAGTGAGCGGCGCAAGGTGTCGCCTGCCCATGCGTTGAAGTTTGTTGCTTACTTCATCTGCTCCAACTCTTCCCAACGTAAAAACAACTGTTCCAGTTTCTGACGGGTGTCGGCCAGACGCTGCAGCACCGGCGCGGTGTCAGCATGGGTTTTCTGGTAGAAGCCCGGCGCGGTGGTTTGCTGCTCAAGTGCCTTGATTTCTTTTTCGGTGCTATCGATCAACAACGGCATTTGTTCGAGCTCGCGTTGCAGTTTATAGCTCAGCTTGGGCTTGGCTGCTGCAGCAACAGGCGCTGGTGCCGGGGCGGCAGGCTTCGGTTGCACGGCAACCGGTGTCGTTGCGGCTTCCTGTACGGCGTCTGCAGTGAAGGTGCCACCATGGTTGATCCAGTCCTGATAGCCGCCGACATGGCGTGTCACTTTGCCGTTGCCTTCAAACACGATGCAGCTTTGCACGACGTTGTCGAGAAACGCGCGGTCATGGCTCACCAGCAAC
>JBIIWM010000170.1:0-6329 GCA_044338875.1 Pseudohongiellaceae bacterium
TCGGCACTGTGATGGTGCTCTTGAACATGCAAATAGTGCATGAAGTACAAATGCTGATTTGTAGAAATGCAATCCATGTCACGGGTGTCTCATGCAGGTTCACATCAGCAAGCGGTGGATGTTTCATGGCGCGTTGCATTCTTCTTCTGTGACCTTTGGCTGTGCTCGTCCCACTACCCTGCAATTCAACCTCATGACAGGAAATACGTAGCGGAAGCTGCTGTCCCGGCAAGGGTTTTCGGCTACAATACGCCGTTTTTTGAGTAGTGCCGGTCGCTTTGTGTGGCAGGTGCTGCAGTGAAATAGCAAGTTGTTGTATCACCGGCAATGGTCAGGTGGAAAAGGTTACGTCATGCCAATTTATGAATATCGCTGTGAATCCTGTGGTGCTGAACTCGAGAAGTTGCGGAAGATCAGTGATCCGCCATTGGTAGAGTGCCCGGCATGTGGCAAGCACACACTGGTAAAACAGGTGTCTGCGAGCAGTTTCAGGCTCAAGGGTTCCGGTTGGTACGAAACTGATTTCAAAACCGGCAAGAAAAAAAATGGAGTCGCTGAATCGCCTGCGGAAGCTGCGACAAGCTCCGGCACTAGCAACAGCGATGCGGGAAAAACTGAAGCCAAATCCGATGCCAAATCCGATGCTGGAGCATCAGCAGCTACCACGGCCAAACCGGCTGCCTCGGGCAGTAGTGCTGCGAGCTGAGGGTTTTCAGCCCGATCTGCACCATTAAACTGAATTTTTGATCTGAACATTATTTATTTGATCTGAACATTAAAAGAACGTCAGGAAATACATATGCGTACACATTATTGCGGTGGTCTCTCTACAGACCAAATTGGTCAAACCATCGTCCTGTGCGGCTGGGTACATCGCCGTCGCGATCATGGCGGAGTCATCTTCCTGGACATCCGCGACCGTGACGGTATAGCGCAGGTGGTGATCGACCCTGATACGCAGGAAAGCTTCGCCAGAGCGGAGCAGGTACGCAGTGAATACGTGCTGAAAATCACCGGTTTGGTGCGGGCGCGCCCCCCAGGAACCGAAAACAAGGACATGCCTTCCGGCGGCATCGAAATCCTGTGCAAGGATCTGGAAGTGCTCAATACCGCAGAAACGCCACCATTCCAGCTGGATGAGCACAGCAATGTGAGCGAGGACGTGCGTCTGCGTAACCGCTTCATCGATTTGCGTCGTCCGGAAATGCTGAACCGCTTGCGGATGCGTTCACAAATCTCAAGTACCGTGCGCAACTTCCTGGATGACAACGGCTTTCTTGATATCGAAACCCCGATCCTGGGCCGTGCTACGCCGGAGGGCGCACGCGACTATCTGGTACCAAGTCGCACACATCCAGGCTGTTTCTTCGCATTGCCACAGTCGCCGCAGCTCTACAAACAGTTGCTGATGGTGGCTGGCATGGATCGTTACTACCAGATCGCCAAATGTTTCCGCGACGAAGACCTGCGCGCCGACAGGCAGCCGGAATTCACGCAGATCGATATCGAAACCTCATTCATGAGCGAAGACGAGATCATGGCAATGACCGAGACGATGATCCGTCAGGTGTTCAAGAAGCACATCAATGTGGATCTGCCGGATTTCCCGCATATGACCTACCTGGAGTCCATGCGCCGCTTCGGTATCGACCGGCCTGACCTGCGCATTCCGATGGAGCTGGTGGACATCGCGGATCTTATGAAAGACGTGGAATTCAAGGTATTCAATGCGCCCGCGAATGATCCTGCCAGCAGGGTAGTTGCCCTGAAAGCGCCCGGCGGTGGTGTACTGACCCGCAAACAGATTGATGAATACACCAGCTATGTTGGTATCTACGGCGCCAAGGGACTGGCCTGGATCAAGGTGAATGATCTTGCTGCAGGACTGGAAGGCTTGCAGTCGCCGATCCTGAAGTTCATGCCGGAAGCCGTGGTGAAGGCGGTCCTGGCGCGCGTAGGCGCCGCTACCGGCGACATCATCTTCTTCGGCGCGGACAAGGCCAAGGTCGTCAACGAGGCAATCGGCGCGCTCAGGGTAAAGGTGGGTCTGGATCTCAACATGCAGACTTGCCAATGGGCGCCGCTTTGGGTTGTCGACTTCCCTATGTTCGAACAGGACAAGGAAGGCAACGTGACCTCCGTGCACCATCCCTTCACAGCACCTTCCTGCAGTCCGGAAGAGTTGCAGGCCGAACCGTTGAAGGCGCTATCCCGGGCCTATGACATGGTGCTGAACGGCACCGAGCTGGGGGGTGGCTCCATTCGTATCAACCAGCAAGCCATGCAGCAAACCGTATTCCGCCTGCTGGGTATAGGCGAAGAAGAGGCGCAGGAAAAGTTCGGCCATTTGCTGAATGCACTCAAATACGGCGCGCCTCCGCATGGTGGCTTGGCCTTCGGCCTGGATCGCCTGGTAATGATGATGACGGGCTCACAGTCCATTCGTGATGTGATCGCATTCCCGAAAACCCAGTCTGCTGCCTGTCCGCTGACGGAAGCACCGGGTACGGTGTCCCAGAAACAGTTGAGGGAACTCAATATCAGGTTGCGTGAACAACAACCCTCAAGCTGAGGATCCCGACACAAATGGCCATAATCCTGGGAATTGATCCTGGTTCACGCAAATGTGGCTATGGTTTGGTTGCTTCACATGGCTCCCGCCTGGAATATCTCACGTGTGGAATAATCCGGGTGGAGAGCCTGCCGTTCAACGACAGGCTGCAATGCATTTTTGAAACCATTACGCAGATCATTGAAGAGTTTAATCCCCAGATTGCGGCCGTCGAGGAAGTGTTTGTTGGCAAGAGCGGGGCATCTGCACTCAAGCTGGGGCATGCGCGCGGTGTTGCCATCCTTGCCTGTACCAATCAGAAGCTGGAAATCCACGAGTACGCAACCCGCAAAATCAAGCAGACAGTGACGGGCACCGGGAGTGCAGAAAAGGCCCAGATGCAACATATGATCAAGACCTTACTGCAACTTTCTGATGCACCTTCTGAAGATGCGGCTGATGCACTTTCTGTGGCAGTGTGTCATGCTCACACCACACAAACTCTGATCAAAATGGCAGGGGTACGCAGCAGTCGGCGCGGCAGGCTGGTGGGCTAGCCAATGCCTGGTTTACAACGTGCAATACGATTCGAGGCTTGAATGATAGGACGCTTGCAGGGAATCCTGCTGGAGAAGGATGAGGGCGAAGTTCTGCTGGACGTCAACGGTGTTGGCTACGAAGTGGAAGTCCCGGCCAGTTCCTTTTATCAGCTGCCCGACAAGGGTCACGCCGTGATGTTGTATACCCATTTCGTCGTGCGGGAAGACGCACAGCTTCTTTACGGATTTATAGAACGCAAGGATCGCTCGCTGTTTCGTTTGCTGATCAAGGTCAATGGGGTGGGTCCCAAAATGGCGCTGGGGCTGCTATCCAGCATGGACAGTGGCCAATTTGTCTCCTGCGTAGCGCGCAATGACGTCAATGCCCTGGTCAAGCTGCCGGGAATCGGCAAGAAAACTGCAGAACGGCTGCTGATTGAGATGCGTGACCGGCTCAAGGACTGGGAACTGGAATTCGGCTCAGCGGGCAAAACTGCCGCCTTGAATATTCCTCGACCGAACGATGCCTTGCAGGAAGCGGAATCTGCACTATTGAGTCTGGGGTACAAACCACAGGAAGCAGCGCGCGTGGTCATGACTGCCGCAGCAGCACTGGAAAATGACGAAGCTGGACAGAAAAAAGTGCCCACGACTGAACAAATCATCAGACTGGCACTCAAAAACCTCGGCAAAAGCCAGAATTGAAGCCAGGGCTTACCCTGGGAGAGAACCGGATGCGGGAAGAAGAACGTCTGATCAGTGCGGATTCCGTTGGCAATGAAGAATTGCAGGAACGCGCTATCCGTCCCGCCCGTTTGGCCGACTACATTGGGCAGGATGTTGTAAAAGCACAGATGGAAATTTTCATCAGTGCTGCCCGCAAGCGCGGGGAGGCGCTGGATCACACGCTGATCTTCGGTCCCCCCGGGCTGGGCAAGACCACACTGGCGAACATTATCGCCAATGAGATGGGGGTGAACCTGAAAGCCACGTCTGGACCAGTGCTGGAACGGGCAGGGGATCTGGCCGCCATGCTCACCAATCTGGAAAAGGGCGATGTGCTGTTTATCGATGAGATTCACCGCCTGAGTCCGGTTGTGGAAGAAGTGTTGTACCCGGCAATGGAAGATTACCAACTGGATATCATGATTGGCGAAGGACCCGCCGCCCGCTCCCTGAAACTGGAGCTGCCGCCGTTCACGTTGATCGGCGCTACGACTAGGGCAGGGTTGCTGACATCCCCCTTGCGCGACCGCTTCGGCATCGTGCAGCGGCTGGAGTTCTATACCACCGAGCAATTGACCCAGATCGTGACCCGCGCCGCCTCCATCCTGAGAACCCCCTGCGATGCGGCAGGTGCCCAGGAAATTGCCAGGCGTGCCCGCGGTACCCCGCGCATCGCCAACCGCTTGCTGCGCCGCGTCCGGGATTACTGCGAAGTGAAGGGTAACGGCATTATTGACGAAACCATTGCCGGTGAAGCATTGGACATGTTGAGTGTGGATCGCAACGGCTTTGATCATCTCGACCGTCGCCTGCTGCTGACTATCATCGAGAGGTTCGATGGCGGACCTGTGGGAGCTGACAGCCTCGCGGCAGCGTTGAGTGAAGAACGTGGCACCATCGAGGATGTCCTGGAGCCTTTTCTTATTCAACAAGGCTTTATCCAGCGCACGCCACGCGGGAGAATAGCGACACAGTTCGCTTATCGGCATTTCGGTCTGAAAATGACCAGGACAGAGTCGGATCTCGACCTGTTCAGCAAACAGTAAGAATTCAGCAGTTAATCTATTGAGGAATATATGAATACAACTATTACGATATGGGGTCTGATTGCCGGTGCCACCGTGGTGGTGAAGCTGGTTATGCTCGCCCTGCTGTCGTTATCGGTCCTGTCCTGGATCCTTATCGTACAGAAATGGCTCATCATCACCGATGCCGATAACGAGCTGAGCAGTTTCGAAAAGCGCTTCTGGTCCGGTATCGATCTCAGCCAGCTGTTCCGTGAGGGTTCCCCCAAGCACAAGGGTGTTGCTGCTCCCATCGGTCTCGAAAACCTGTTCCGTTCCGGCTTCAAGGAGTTTACCCGCCTGCGTCAGCAGGAAGGCATTGAGTCTGATGCGGTGATGGAAGGTGCCCAGCGTGCGATGCGCGTGGCCCTGGCCCGTGAAGAGAAAGTACTGGAAAAGCACATAGCCCTGTTGGCAACGGTGGCTTCTGTCTCTCCTTATATAGGACTGTTCGGCACGGTGTGGGGCATCATGAACTCCTTTATCGGTCTGGCCAGCCAGAGCCAGGCCAGCCTTGCAGTAGTCGCACCTGGTATTGCAGAAGCACTGATTGCCACCGCCATGGGACTGTTTGCCGCGATTCCGGCGGTACTGGCTTATAACCGCTATGCTTCCAAAGTGGATTCCATTATCCATAGCTACTACACATTCCTGGATGAGTTCTCCAGCATCCTGCACCGCCAGGCGCACAGCAAACGCAGCGGGGAGAAAGGGTAATGGATTCGCGACGTCCCACCCGCAAGAAATTGATGGGAGAAATCAACGTCGTTCCCTTTATCGACGTGATGCTGGTGCTGCTCATCGTGTTCATGGTGACTGCGCCCTTGATTACCCAAGGGGTCAAGGTGGATCTGCCGGAAGTGGATGCTGAAACCGTGGATGACAGTGACGAACTGACCCTGGTGGTTTCCATCAATGCCGAGGGCGAGTATTTCATTTCACTGGGCGAAACCACCGAAGAGGATCCGCCTGCCGTGCCGCTCGAACAGATCGGGGAAAATCTCGGCAAGATCCTGAACCAGAACCCTGGCGTGCCGGTCTTCGTGGAAGGAGATGCTTCCATTAATTATGGTGTAGTAATGGAATTGCTATCGACGGTAGAAAAGGCGGGCGCGAAGGGCGTACGCTTGATCACACAACCGCCGGGGGCGCAAAACTAGAGCCATGCTGAACTTTCTACTCATGAAGGAAGGTTATCCGCCGGCAGTGCTGTTCGCAGTGCTGCTGCATGCAGCCTTGATCTGGTTCATGTTGGATCGGGTAATGACCCCCAGTGAGATGGTCACCATCCAGCCGGCGGCCATGGCCGTGGTTGTTGCCAGGGAAAACCCGCAAAAGCTGCGTCGCATCCAGGAAGTGCAGCAGCAGCGCGTGGTTGATGAGCGTGCCCAAGACGAAGCGCGTGCAAGAGAACAGGCTGCGCGTGAGCGGGAAGCTACCCAGAAGGCC
>JBIIWM010000171.1:0-6282 GCA_044338875.1 Pseudohongiellaceae bacterium
GCCGGATGTAACTAACCAGGTTTGGAACGGCGTTGTCGACGGATTGGAGCCTGGCACCTTGTATGGCTATCGTGTTTATGGCCCGTATCAGCCTGATTTCGGTTTACGCTTCAATCACCACAAACTCCTGCTCGATCCCTATGCGAAAAAACTGCAAGGGGCTTTTAGCTGGTCGGATTTGCACTATGCCTTCCAGACAACAGCACCAGAAGCTGACTTGAGTTTTGATAATCGTGACAATTCACACCTGATGCCGAAGTGCGTGGTTACCTCTGACAAGGTGTTTCAAGCACCGTTTCAGTACCATATTCCCAAGAAAGAAACCCTGATTTACGAAGCTCATGTCAAAGGCCTCACGATGCAGCATCCGGTTGTACCAACTGAGTTGCGCGGTACTTTTCGGGGGGTGGGCCATCAGGCCATCATCAGCCATCTCAAGGCCCTGGGTATCACATCACTGGAGCTCATGCCTGTGCAGAGTTTTCTCAGCGAGCAGTTCCTGGTGGAGAAAGGCCTGCAGAATTACTGGGGCTACAACACGCTAAGCTTCTTTGCACCGCATCAGGCCTATCTCAGCGGCAACAACATCATGGAATTCCGTGAGATGGTGAATGCCTTGCACGATGCGGGTATCGAAGTGATTCTTGATGTTGTGTTCAACCACACTGCAGAGGGAGGCAGGCTTGGCCCCACCTTCAATTTTCGCGGCATCGACAACTTGTCCTATTACCGCCTGCAAGCTGAGAACAAGCGCTATTACATTAACGACAGCGGCTGTGGCAACACACTCAATTTCACCAATCCTTATGTGATCAAGATGGTGATGGACTGCCTGCGGTACTGGGTTACCGTGATGGGAGTCGACGGTTTCCGGTTCGATCTGGCAACTGTGCTGGGCCGGGAGCTCGGTGGTTTCGACCGCGGGAGTGGCTTTATGGATGCGCTGCACCAGGACCCTACCTTGTCAGCGGTCAAGTTCATTGCTGAACCCTGGGATATTGGTCCCGGTGGCTATCAATTGGGAAATTTTCCTCCCGGCTGGAGCGAATGGAACGATCGCTATCGCGATACAGTCCGTCGTTTCTGGCGTGGTGACAACGGCATGTTGCCTGATTTCGCACGCCGTCTGCATGGATCCAGCGACATCTTCGAACATTCTGGTCGCAAACCTTCTGCCAGCATCAATTTCATCACAAGTCACGACGGTTTCACACTTAGCGATCTTGTTTGCTACGCACATAAACACAACGAACTGAACCTGGAAGAGAACAGGGACGGTCATTCCGAGAATTTCAGTGAAGACTATGGGGTGGAAGGACCTACGCTTATCTTCGAGATCAACGAGATACGAAAACGTCAGCGTCGCAATTTCCTGACGACGTTGATGATGTCCCAAGGCACTCCCATGCTGTGTTCAGGGGATGAGTTCGGTCGAACCCAGCACGGCAACAACAATGCCTATTGTCAGGACAACACCCTCAGCTGGCTGAATTGGCAGGATACCGTCGACAACTATGCCCAGCTGTTGTCGTTTACGCGTAATCTCATTGCAATCCGGAAAGAGTATCCGTGGTTCTGGCAGAACCGTTACATACATGAGGCCGATCTGGAAGGACAGTCCATCCACTGGATCAACACCGCTGGTGAAATCATGTTGCCGGTACAATGGGGGCAGCATCACACCAAATCCCTGGGGTATCTCATTGAGTTCAAGAGTGACCAGGGAGTGCAGAGCTTGCTGACCTTGTTCAACGCGGGCAACAGCCCTATCAGTTTCCATATGCCGGTCGCCACTACCACGACAGGGTGGAAGATCTTGCTTGATACCGGCCTCTCTGACGGGGTTACGGGCGTTACCCATGTGCTGGTGCAAGGACAGTACTCGATGTTGGCTCACACCACTGTGGTAATGCTGGCCCTGGTTCCGGCAAACGCTACATTGCAGCAGGAGTTCCCGCTATGAAATGCAATATCAACAAGAAATTTGATGATGATTACCCCTGGCTAGGCATGGATACCAAAGCCGTGAAGCAGGATTTGCTGCGTCATTACCATCTTACGCTTGGACGTGAGCAGGCTGTTTGCGGAGAGAGCTACGTCTACCAGGCTTCGGCTCTGACCATACGTGACCGGCTCGTTGAGCGTTGGCGCAGCACACGCGAAAAGAACAGCTGCACCAACCCGCGGCGCGTGGCCTATCTTTCTCTCGAATACTTGATGGGACGTACCCTCAATAACGCCACTCTTAATCTTGATCTCGAGTATTCGCTGGCAGAATCCCTTACAAGTTTTGGTTGTGCGCTCGAAGAAGTACTGGAACAGGAACGTGATCCGGGCCTGGGTAATGGCGGTCTGGGTCGCTTGGCAGCCTGCTTCCTCGACAGTTGCGCCACGCTTGGCTATCCGGTAACGGGCTATGGTATTCGTTACGATTACGGCATCTTCGAACAGAAAATTCGTAATGGCTATCAGGTGGAAGTGCCTGACCACTGGCTGGAAGGCGGCACGCCCTGGGAAATGGTGTGCCTGGAACATACTCGTCGTGTGAAATTCGGGGGTCGCACAGAATCATGGGTTGATGAGAAAGGTCGCTTCCGGGTGAGATGGGTAGATGCGCTGGAAGTGCTCGCAATACCGCATGATGTGCCGATACCAGGCTATCGCAACGATATTGTGAACACATTGCGTCTGTGGAAGGCTGATACCAGTGACAAGCTGGCGCTGGAAGATTTCAATTTGGGTGAGCACCAGGATGCGCTGTTCAAGAATAATGCTGCAGCGCAGATATCGATGGTGCTTTATCCCAATGATGTGAGCATGAACGGCAAGATCCTGCGTCTGCGTCAGCAGTATTTCCTTAGCTCGGCCAGTCTGCAGGATGTATTGGCCAACTGGATTCTCGACAACGGCGAGGATTTTGGCGGATTTGCTGACAAAAACCGTTTTCAATTGAATGACACGCACCCAGCAGTTGCAGTTGCCGAACTCATGCGCTTGCTATTGGATGTCTACCAGATGGGTTGGGTTGAGGCCTGGGCCATCACGGTGGAAACCATGTCCTATACCAATCATACCCTGCTGCCGGAGGCTCTGGAGCGCTGGCCTGTATCCATGTTTCGTGAACTCCTGCCGCGTTTGCTGGAAATCATCTATGAAATCAATCACCAATTCCTGAAGGAAGTTAAGGCTCGCTGGCCGGATGCGCCGGACAAGCTGCGTGACATGTCGATCATTGATGGTACTCATGATGCGTCAATACGCATGGCCTATCTTGCCATCGTTGGCAGCAGTCACGTGAACGGTGTCGCTGCCTTGCATACTGATTTGCTCAAGCAAGGTCTCTTCCGTGATTTTTATCAGTTGTGGCCTCACAAATTCATCAATAAAACCAATGGTGTCACTCCCCGGCGTTGGCTGGCTTTCTGTAATCCCGGATTGCGAAACCTGCTTGATAAATACCTTGGCGACAGCTGGGTCGCCAATCTGGAAGAAATCGAAAACCTGAAAGCCCATGTCCACGATGAAGAGCTGAGGATGCAATGGCGCCAGATCAAGCATGACAACAAGTCCCGGCTGATGGAACTCGTGGAAGTACGCAGCGGCGTCCGCTTCGATGTAAAGATGCTGTTCGATATCCAGGTTAAACGTATCCACGAGTACAAACGGCAACTATTGAACGTACTGCATGTCATCCATCTGTATGACCGTATATGTCGTGGCAATTTTGAGGGCATGGTGCCGCGTTGCGTGCTGATTGGAGGCAAGGCCGCTCCAGGTTATGCCATTGCAAAATTGATTATCAAGTTGGTCAATAATGTTGCAGCAGTGGTCAATGCCGATGAACGTGCGCATGACTGGTTGCGTGTGGCATTCCTGCCCAATTACCAGGTCACTGCCATGGAAATTATCTGTCCAGGTGCCGATTTGTCCGAGCAGATTTCAACAGCCGGGAAAGAAGCATCGGGTACCGGTAACATGAAGTTCATGATGAACGGCGCTGTTACGATTGGCACACTTGATGGTGCCAATATAGAAATCAGGGATGCGGTGGGAGCTGAGAATTTTTTCCTTTTTGGTCTGGATGCCGCCAGTGTGGAAAAAGCGAAGGTCGATTATCACCCCAGTACTATCATCGCGCGCGATGCCGATTTCAGCAGTGTCATGAAGTTGCTGGAAACTGATATGTTCAGTCAGGGAGAGCATGGTTTGTTCACGCCACTCACCGAAAGTATCCGCAGTCCGCACGACGCCTGGCTTACCGCTGCAGATTTCCGGTCCTACGTTGACGCTCAGCAAGCGGCAGCGGCCTGCTATCTGGATGTGGAGCGGTGGACTACGATGAGCATTCTCAATACTGCCAGCAGTGGCAGATTTTCCAGTGATCGTACGATAAGGGAATATGCCAGCGAGATCTGGCGCTTGCAGGAAAGCACTGACAGTATCACCCGACAGCTGAAATCAGGAACTGGCTCATGATCGATAGTGGACCGCGTTATGTCAGCAAACTGACACGAGATACCTATGCTCTAATACTTGCCGGTGGGCGTGGCTCACGCTTGTATGAGCTGACAGAATGGCGTGCCAAGCCGGCACTTTATTTTGGCGGCAAATTCAGAATCATCGACTTTCCTCTTTCCAATTGCATAAATTCCGGCATACGACGCGCAGGAGTTGTCACCCAGTACAAGGCGCACTCACTCATCAAGCATCTGGTGCGCGGGTGGGGACATTTCAGAAAAGAACTTGGCGAGGGTGTAGAGATCTTGCCAGCATCACAGCGCACCTCCGACAACTGGTATCAAGGCACTGCCGATGCCGTGTTCCAGAATGTCGACATCATTCGTGGTGAAATTCCCAATCACGTACTTATCCTGTCAGGCGATCATGTCTACCGCCAGGACTACGGGGATATGCTGGTTTTTCACGCTGACGTCAAAGCCGACATGACCGTTTGTTGTATCGTGGTACCGATAGCCGAAGCCGCAGGCGCTTATGGAGTCATGGAAGTGGACGAAAACGACCGCATAGTCGGTTTCGAGGAAAAGCCTGCCAATCCAAAACCAATACCAGGCAAGCCCGGATACTGTCTCGCCTCAATGGGCAACTACCTGTTCAACTCGGAATTTCTCTTCGACCAACTGCGTTCTGACAGCAAGAATCTTGAATCCGACCATGATTTTGGCAAAAACATCATTCCATCAATCATCGCGGACCATAAGGTTTTCGCCTATCGCTTCCAGACCTCCAGCCAGGATGCACAACCTTACTGGCGTGATGTGGGCACCCTTGATTCTTACTGGTTGGCAAATATTGAACTGACCTATCCCGTGCCAGCCTTGAATCTGTACGACATGCGTTGGCCCATCTGGACTCACCAGGAACAATTGCCACCGGCAAAATTCGTCTTCAATGATGAAGATCGGCGTGGTTATGCCGTGGACTCACTGGTGTCTGGCGGTTGTATTGTTTCCGGTGCCAACGTGGTGAGTTCTGTATTGTATTCCCGTGTGCGTGCCAATTCATGGTCTTCGATCAGCGAGTCGGTTGTGTTGCCGGAGGTGATTATCGGGCGCCATTGCCGGATTCGAAAGACAATCATTGACCGTGGTTGTCACATCCCTGAAGGAACCAATATCGGTATCGATCATGCAGAGGACCGGGCCAGAGGTTTTCGTGTCACTGAAGGTGGAGTTACGCTTGTAACAAGAAAGATGCTTGGGCAAACCGTAGGCGCGATATAAGTCCGGCCTGCCTCAGGGCTGCTGCCGTGTTTGTTTGGATTTCAAAATGCATGTAGTAATGATTGCTTCGGAAAATGGTGCCCTGCCAGGCGGCAAGGTGGGTGGCATTGGTGACGTTATCCGGGATGTACCACAGGTGCTGGCCCGACACGGCCATCAAGTAACTGTAATAAATCCAGGTTACCAGTTTCTTTCGCGCTTGCCTGGAGCCAGACTCGTCAACACGCTCACAGTTGAATTTGCCGGTTCCCTGGAAAAAGTCGAGCTCTATGAAGTTGAAAGCAATTCCACGCCAGAGAGTGTGCGCTTGCTGCTTCTGGAGCATCCCTTGTTTGGTTCCGGTGGTGAGCACTTGATCTACCATCATGACCAATACGAGCCTTTTGCAACCGATTCCAGAACCTTTGCGCTGTTTTGCCACGCAGTATGTTTCGCCCTTGTCACCGGTGCCGTGCCCAAGCCAGATGTCCTCCATCTGCACGATTGGCACTCGGCGATGTTACTTGTGCTGCGTCGTTTCAATCCTGAATTCAAGGCGCTG
>JBIIWM010000172.1:0-6269 GCA_044338875.1 Pseudohongiellaceae bacterium
CCCAGGGATATGGTGGAGTTGAACAGTGCTTTGCGCAGCGCGCTGGACCTGATCGCCAACGGCCATTTCTCTGGTGGCAACAGCGGGCTGTTCCGCCCGCTGACCGACAGCCTGCTCAACCACGACAGCTTCATGGTGCTGGCCGATTATGCCTCTTACATCGAGGCCCAGGCCGACGTGGACAAGCTCCGGCGCAATAGTGCCGAGTGGACGCGTAAATCCATTCTCAACACGGCACGCACTGGCAAATTTTCCTCGGATCGCACCATTCGTGATTACTGCCAGGATATCTGGCAGGTCAGTCCTGTCGAAGTGGGGATATAAAACAAGCGCCTGCCTTGGCAAATACGGTCCTCCTGCTACAATCCGCGCCCTCCGGGTTCCCGTCACTTTCGCTAAGGCATTCCTTGATGCAATCCTCTCCAAACCGTCAGCCCCTGGTGCGGTGGCTGGGCTACCTGATTTTTTTCGCGGTACTGAACGAAACCGTGTTCAACGTGTCGACGCCGATGATTGCCGCGCAGTTTGGCTTGAGCGCAGCGACTGTCAGCTGGGTGATGACCATCTTCATGGTGTTCTTCGGCATCGGCTCGGTGATCTACGGTCGGCTCGCTGACCTGTATTCACTGCGCAAGCTCATCGAATTCGGCACCGTGCTTTACTGCGCCAGTTCGGTGGCGGGATTTGTCGTCCAGGATTCCTATCCGCTGGTGATCATTGCCCGCGCGTTCCAGGCCATGGGAGCCTCGGCAATTCCGGCCCTGTGCTTCGTGGTGATCGCGCGCTATGTGCCCATGGCAGGACGCGGCAAGGTATTCGGTTTCATCACGTCGGTGGTATCGGTGAGTATCGGTGTCGGTCCCGTCATTGGCGGCTTCGTGTCCGGCCAGTTGCATTGGGCCATCCTGTTCCTGATGCCGCTGCCAACCCTGATCGCCTTGCCCTTTCTGCGCCGGGAATTGCCGGTGGAAGAAGCGCGTACAGGCCGACTGGATTACATTGGCGCCTTCCTGGTGTCGGCCAGCGTTGCCCTGCTGGTGCTGTACCTGAACTTCATGCACACCGGCTATTTGCTGGGCCTGGGGTTGGTGGCTATCGCGCTGGCGCTGTGGCTGCGCCATGCCTCCGAACCTTTCATCGACCCGGCCTTGTTCCGCAATGTGAAATTCCGTAATGGCGTGTTCGTGGGCATGGCACTGTTCTCCGTGGCATTCGGCGTGTTCTTCCTGATCCCGCTGATGCTGTCGCGTGTGCATGAACTCGGCACTGACCAGATCGGCATGCTGCTCTTCCCCGGCGCCATCAGTTCGGTATTCTTCGGTCCGTATGCTGGCGCACTCGCCGATCGCAAGGGCAACAGTCATGTAGTCGGTATTGGCGTATTGCTGCTTGCCGGCAGCATGGCCGGGATGGCGCTGACGCTGGGCTTCACGTTTTGGGTGGTAATGTTCGGGATGATGGCCAACTATATCGGCTTTACGATGTTCCAGACGGCGATGGTCAACTCGGTGTCCCAAACCCTGCAATCGGAACAGTCTGGTATCGGCATGGGCATCTTCAACCTGATCAGTATCGTGGCTGGCGCGCTCGGTACCACGATGGTGGGACGCATCCTCGACGGCCAATGGCTCGACAGCGGTCTCATCTCGCTGTCACGCAACGCGACCGGATTTGCCTACAGCGACATCCTGCTGATCCTGACCTTCGTGGTGCTGGCGGGCGGCTGGGTATTCCGGGTGACCTTTGCCGGGGTCCCGCTGCGTGCTGGTGGCGGCGGCCATGGGCACTGAGCCCGGCTCGTCCGGCGCGTTGTCGGCCTTTGCAGAGACAGGGATAAGTGCCAGGTTCTGATGCTGGTATAAACCTTGCTTGCTGTTGTCCAGCAGCAAGGAATCCTGATGCATTCTCCCATTCAGCGTTATCTGGAAACTCTCCATGAACAGGTCAAGGGCCTGCGCACCGGTGACGTGGCGCAGTACATCCCGGAACTGGCCAGAGTAGCGCCAGACGGCTTCGGTATCTGTATCGTTACCCTGGACGGGGTTGCCTATGCGACCGGGGATTCAGATCAGCTCTTCACCATCCAGTCGATCTCCAAACCTTTCGTCTATGCCACTGCGCTGATGGATCGCGGGCAGGAACATGTGTCGCGCCGGGTCGGGGTCGAACCCAGTGGCGATGCTTTCAATTCGATCAGCCTCGATCCCCAAACCGGTGCGCCACTGAATCCGATGATCAATGCTGGTGCAATTGCTGCCACTTCAATGGTGGGAGGAGATACGCCAGAAGAGCAGTGGGAACGCATCCATCGCTCGTTAGGTATCTTTGCAGGTCGTGAACTGGCAGTGGATGAGGTCGTGTACCAGTCGGAGAGCCGCACTGGTGCGCGCAACCGCGCAATCGCCTGGATGCTGAAAAATTTCGGGATCATCGAAGTGGAGCCAATGGCCCCGCTGGAAAATTATTTCCGTCAGTGCTCTGTCCAGGTGTCCTGCCGGGATCTGGCGTACATGGCAGCAACCCTGGCCAATGGCGGCACACATCCGCTTACCTGCATCAGCGCGCTCCCTGCGGGGGATGTGGCACGTGTACTTAGCGTGATGGCATCCTGCGGCATGTACGACTATTCGGGCAGTTGGCTCTACGAAGTTGGCATCCCTGCAAAAAGCGGAGTGGGAGGTGGCATCATTGCGGTACTTCCAGGTCGCTTCGGTATTGGTATTTATTCACCGCAGCTGGATGCGAAGGGCAACAGTGCGCGCGGCATTGAGGTGTGCAAGCGCTTGTCGCGTGACCTCGGGTTGAATATTTTTTCACATGGCAGTGTGCCCGCCACTGCACTGTTGCGTGTTTACACGGGAGCCGATGCTCCTTCACGCCGTGAGCCGGCTCCAGGCTTGCGCAAATTGTTGAGTGAACAGGCCCACCGTATTAAATACCTTTCGTTGCACGGCTATTTGGCACTGGACTCGGTTGAATACATTATCCGCAAGATGCAGGAACTTGCGCCGGGCAGCAGCAGTTTCATTCTCGACATGAAGCAGGTGACCGGGATATCGGACAGCGCGGCGCGCATACTGCACGAGGCCAGGCTTGATCTGATGGGCGAAGAAATAGCCGTGGTGTTTTCCCGCATACAGGAACGCAAGGGCTTGATGGAACCCCTGCGCAGGAATGGAGTCCACAGGGATCGTGGTTTTCTGTGTTTCGAAGACAACGATCTTGCTGTCGAGTGGTGCGAGAACCGTCTGTGCGGGAGCGAAACCAAAAGACAAATCACCGAGGCGGCCCTCGGGGACTTTGCCTTGTTCAGCGGGTTGCCACCCGAGCATTTGCTTCTGCTCGATGGCATCATGGCCACGCGCACCTTTGCCCATGGTGAGCAAATCCTGGTGAATAACCAACAGGATGACGGACGCATCTTCTTCATGGAAGCGGGTACCGTGAGTATTCTGGTGCCGCGCCAGACTGGCGGCCACCAGCGTATATCCACCTTGGGTCCCGGGATGAATTTCGGCGAGATGGTCTTGCTTGGCCAAACCACCCGCAGTGCTTCGGTGCATGCCGATAGCGAAGTCAGGTGCCGGATTCTGGAGTCAGCCGACCTGAACCGGCTTACTGAGTCACTACCCTCCCTGAAGATCATGCTGCTGGAAAATCTGGCGCGGGATCTCAGTAACAAGTTGCGGCCAACAACCCAGTTGGTGGCAGCGCTGGCCTGAGCCGCACGGTGTCAATGCCGGTTCAACCTGCAGTTGCATGTAAGTGGTGGTGCAAGTGTAATAGCGGCTTGCGCATTCATTGACTGCAGGTTCTGCCTCCCATGTCCCTTCACAAGCATCGTTCCCGCCTGATCACTCAAGGCCGCTCGCGCCTGCCGCAGCGCGCCTTCCTGCGCGCGACCGGGTTTGACGACAGCTCCATGGAAAAATCCATCGTCGGCATCGTCACTACCCAGGGTGAAAATACCCCCTGTTCGATGAATCTTGCTGTGCAGGCCGACCAGACCCGCCTCGGGGTTGCCGCGGGCGGCGGGGTGCCGGTGTCCTTCTCCACGATTTCGGTCTCCGATGGAGTATCGATGAGTCACAGTGGCATGCATATGAGCCTGCCTTCACGCGAGCTGATCGCCGACAGCGTGGAGATGGTCGTGCGCGGCCATGCCTATGATGCGCTGGTCGCCTTCGGTGGCTGCGACAAGACCTTGCCTGGCTTGATGATGGCGCTGATTCGTCTCAACGTGCCTGGTGTGTTCGTTTATGGTGGCGCAACGTTGCCCGGTAACCTGCAAGGGAGGCCGCTCAACATCCTCGATGCCAACGAGGTATTGGGGAGTGAGCCGACCGCTGATGAAGCAACGCGCCTGCAGGTGCTCGAGAAAGCCTGCGTTCCAACCGTGGGCTCCTGCCCCGGCCAGTTCACGGCCAATACCATGGGCATGGTCGCTGAAACCCTGGGCTTGTCGGCACTCGGTTCATCCACGCTGCCCTCGGTCTTCTCGGAAAAACTCGCACTGGCACGCCAGGCCGGTGAGCGTGTGATGGAGCTGCTTGCCAACGGCGGACCCTTGCCGCGCGCGCTCGTTACCCGCGCCAGTCTGGAAAATGCCTGCGCGGCGGTGGCGGCCACGGGAGGCTCCACCAATGCCGCCTTGCATATTCCGGCGCTTGCCCATGAAGCCGGCATCCGCTTTACGCTGGACGATGTTGCACGAGTGTTTGCCCGTACTCCGTTGCTGGCCGACATGCAGCCGGGCGGCCGCTTCTTCGCTTACGACTTGCATCAGGTTGGTGGAGTGCCAGTGGTGTTGAAAGCGCTGCTCAAGGGTGGCTTTCTTGATGGCTCCTGCTTGACCTTGTCAGGACAAACGCTGGCCGAGGCCTTGGCAACTGCGCCTGAGCCGGATGGTGTGGTGGTCAGGCCTGTTGACGCGCCAATCAGCGGCACCGGTGGTCTGGCCGTATTGAAAGGCAATTTGTGCCCGGAAGGCGCCTTGATCAAGGTTGCCGGTTTGAAGTCGCTGGCGATACGCGGGCCTGCACGCGTATTCGACTCGGAAGAAGACTGCATGAAGGTCGTGGCAGCACGCGCCTACGCAGCAGGGGACATCCTGGTGATCCGTTATGAGGGCCCGAAGGGTGGCCCCGGCATGCGTGAGATGCTTGCAGTCACTTCACGTATCTATGGGCAAGGCATGGGTGAAAAAGTAGCGCTGTTGACTGACGGGCGCTTCTCCGGCGCAACCCGCGGCATGTGCATCGGGTATGCCGGACCCGAGGCGGTGCTGGGCGGCCCCATCGCCCTGGTCAAGGATGGCGACATCATCAGCATTGACGCCGGCAAAGGCACTATCGAGGTTGAGGTGAGTGCAGTGGAACTGGAGGCAAGGCGCCGGCAATGGCAACCGCGCTTGAAAATTCTTGCCGGCACCCTGCAGAAATATGCGGCCTTGGTCGGCCCGGCCTGTGACGGCGCGGTTACCCATGCCGGCGCCTTGCAGTGGCCTTATGAAGAAGCAGGGGATTGAAGACTATATGAATGTATCCCGTCCCGAACTGTTGGCCGCCGGCTTTCTGCCGGATGATGCCCGTGCCTTGCTCGAACAGCACTGCGTTATCCATGACTACTACAATGCCATTGATCCGCCAGCCTTGCTTGCTGCAGTTGGCGCACGCATACACTGCATGGTAGGTACCTCGCATGCCGCGATGCCAGCCAGTCTGATTGCGGCCTTGCCCAACCTGAAACAGGTGTCGATCTATGGCGCAGGCTACGAAAAAATCGCCGTAGCAGCGCTGCGTGCACGCAACATCATGCTCACCAATACCCCGGATGTAATGTGTGAGGACGTGGCCGATCTTGCCATGACACTGGTACTTGCCACCGTGCGTCGTGTGGTCGCGGCAGACCGATTTGTCCGGGCAGGGCGCAGTGCCGGTGCAAGCATGCCGTTCGCGCATTCGGTGCGCGGCATGACCCTGGGCATTGTGGGCCTGGGGCGCATCGGCCTTGGCATTGCCAAACGGGCGGAACCTTTCGGCATGAACATTGTTTACCACAACCGCTCGCGTCGCGCAGACGTGGCTTACCCCTGGTACGCGTCGCTGAAGGAATTGGCGGGCGCCAGTGATGTGTTGTTGCTGTCCGCTCCCGGTGGCAGTGAAACCCGCCATATGGTCAATGCAGAAATCCTCGAGGCCCTGGGTCCGCAGGGCACGCTGGTCAATATTGCGCGTGGCTCACTGGTGGATGAAGCTGCACTGGTGCAT
>JBIIWM010000174.1:0-6251 GCA_044338875.1 Pseudohongiellaceae bacterium
CGGCATCCATGTGCCCGCGTTCGCGCATTTACCGGGCATGGTCAGCGCTGGCACCAGAAATCACGGCACCAGCCACATCATGGACCTGCTGCCAACCTTCCTCGCGCTGGCGGGCAGCGAACTCCCAGGCACGCAATACCGCGGACAGGAAGTACTGCCGGTGCAAGGCAAGTCGTTGTTGCCGCTATTGACCGGTGCAGCGTCTGAAGTCCGTGCCGACAATGAAATCCTGGGCTGGGAACTGCACGGCCATCGCAGCATCCGCATGGGTGACTGGAAACTGGTGTGGGATCACGCCGGCCCCCCCGAGGCGCGGCGCTGGTACCTGTTCAATCTTGCGGACGACCCCTTCGAACAGCATGATTTAAGTGAAGCACTGCCAGAAAAATTCCAGGAAATGCAGGCCAACTGGAATGTCTATGTCGAGGAGAACGGGGTCATCTACTGATGTCCTTGTTGTCCGCAAAAGCCCTTTCAACAGTAGCGGCAAGCTCGCTGGGGCTGGCAATGGTCGTGACTGCAGCATGGTTCTGGACCAACCAGGGCGACCCTGCGCCATTGGCTGGCAGTAACCAGTCTTGTGCTGTCACCGCGCAGGATTCGCCGTATCCGGGCATGGCGTGGGTACCCGCCGGTTCTTTCACGATGGGCGCTGAAATCGCTTATCGAGAAGAAGGTCCCATGCATGCAGCCGAGGTCGCCGGCTTCTGGATGGACCAGACCGAAGTCACCAACGCGCAGTTTGCCGAGTTCGTTGCTGCAACCGGCTACCTGACACTGGCCGAACGCGGCATTACCGATCCAGCCAATCCGGCCGCAGCGCCTCGCCCCGGCTCCGCGGTCTTCAAACCAGCCGTTGATGCCGCCAACCCCTTCGCCAGCTGGTGGCAGTTTGTCGACGGTACCAACTGGCTCCATCCTCAGGGACCTGACAGCAACATTGCAGGCCTGGAACAGCATCCCGTCGTCCACATTGCCTTTGAGGATGCGGAAGCCTATGCCCAATGGAAAGGCCACAGCCTGCCAACTGAAGCCCAGTTTGAATACGCCGCCCAGAGCAGCCGCCGGAAAAATTCCGAAGGTCAGCACATCTCCAACACCTGGCAGGGCTTCTTTCCGTTCCAGCATGAATCACTCGACGGCTATACCGGTACCGCACCCGTCGCTTGCTACACTGCCAACATACTCGGGCTGTACGACTTGATCGGCAATGTCTGGGAATGGACCGCCAGCCCGTATTTCCCAGGTCACGACGCCACTGAACAGGAGAGCCATCCCGAGGGCTTTGATCCGAATCAGCCAGAGGAAACTGCAGTAGCCGTCATCAAGGGTGGCTCTTGGCTGTGTGCACCGAATTACTGCATGCGTTATCGCCCCGAAGCACGCCAGGGCCAGAGCAAGGGACTGGGCACTTCCCATATCGGATTCAGGACCGTACTTATACCAACGAACGATTTTGAAGTACCCTGAACCACGCATTTCACAGGAGTGGATTTATGCGATTTAACGCCTCAAGGAAGGTTGTGGCCGGATACACGACCATAGCGGCTCTATACATAGCCGGAAGTGATTGGCTCTTGTTCCAGCTCTGGCCGGATCCGGCACTGCTCGAGAAAATCAGCTTGTTCAAGGGTTTTGGCTTTGTATTTGCAACCGCCTTGACCTTGTACTGGCTGCTCGCTCGCATCAATGCCCGCGAGCTCCAACGCTACACCGCTTTGTTGCAAAACCACCATGCCGCAATACTTGTCATTGATCCTGACAGCGGCAGAATTCTGGATTCGAGCGCAGCAGCTACAAATTTCTACGGGTGGAATACCCGACAGCTGCGCTCAATGCATATTTCCGAGATCAATACTCTGCCGATCGAGCAAGTCAAACGGGAGATGGATCTTGCACGCAATCAAAACCGGCAGATCTTCAATTTCCAGCATCGGCTTGCCAATGGAGAAATCCGTGACGTGCATGTCTCTACAGGCCCGGTCGAGCAAGAAGGTCGCACTGTACTGTTCTCGATCGTGCACGATGTCACGGAACAACACCGGGCGCAGCAGGATCTGGTGCGGCTGAACCGCCTCTATGCGATGCTTTCCAAGACCAACCTGCTGATCCTGCGTACAGCCGATCACGAGCAGCTGCTTGCAGGGGTTTGCGAGATCGTATGCAACGAAGGAGGCTTTGTCTTTTGCTGGGTGAGCGGACTGGTTAATGGTAATGGCGTACAAGCCTTGGCCAGTGCGGGCTCAAACCATGGTTACCTCGATAATTTACTGCTGCGCCAGCAGGAGGTGGCAAACAGTCCCTCCGGTTCAATATGGAATGCTGTGGCAAGCAAGGGAGAGATATTCGTCAGCAATGATTTTTTGGAGGATACACGCACCAGCGCTTTCCATGACCTGGCCAGGGAAGCAGGCGTCAGGGCCTCTGTCACTTTACCGATTCACAGTCACGGCCAACTCCTGGGGGCCCTGAATATCTACTCGGCCGAGGCAGGATTCTTTGGCGCCCAGGAACTTGCGACGCTGGGAGAGATGGCGCAGGACATCTCCTTCGGCCTCGACAATCTTGAACGCATAAAAACGCTGGAAGTCGCCTCGGCTGTCATAGACACCAGTCCTGTTGTCTTGTTTCGCTGGCGAGCTGAGGAGGGCTGGCCGGTCGATTTCGTTTCACCCAACGTGGTGCAATGGGGGTATAGCGCAGCCTCATTGTTGTCAGGCAGCGTATCCTACACAAAGCTGATCCATCCGGATGATCTGGAACGTGTAGCGTCCGAGTTAAACCGGCATATCAACGACAGGAGCCGGCAATACCTGGAGACATATCGCATCGTTACTGCCTCAGGCCAGGTACGCTGGGTAGTGGATCAAATCACTGTGATACGAGAGGCAGAAGGCAGCCCACTGTATTTCCAGGGAGTAGTGACCGATATCACCGACCGGCACCGGATGGAACTGGCCTTGCAAGACAGTGACGAACGCTTCCGCAATATCGTCGAACATGCGACCGACCTGATTTTCATCAATCGCGATGACCACATTCACTACATCAACCCGGCAGGACTGCGGTTGTTGAAAGCCAGCTCTGCGGAAGAGCTCATTGGGAAATCGGTCTATTCCCTGTTCAATCCGGAAGTACATGAGCTGATGGCTGCAAGAATCGCAAGCTTGCGCAAGTACCCAAGCACTACAGTACCGAAAATTCCGGAACTCATGGTTGCGCTAGACGGCACACTCATCGACATGGATGTTATGGCCGCATCCTATCTGGCCGCAGGCAGGATAGAAATCCAGGTGACCTGCAGGGATATGCGCGAGCAGCGCAAGGCAGAGCAAACAATCCAGGAATACATCAAAAAGCTTGAGGCCGCTGTTCTAGGAACATCGACCGCGGTATCCCAGCTCGTCGAGTTGCGCGACCCCTACACAGCCGGCCATGAACGTCGGGTTGGGGAACTTGCTGCAGATATCGCCGCAGAGATGGGACTGGACGACAATATCCAGCGCGGCTTGCGTGTTGCAGGCGGTGTGCATGATGTTGGAAAAATCATGATACCTGCTGCAATACTGTCAAAACCCGGCAGGCTCAGCGAAATTGAGCTCAGGCTGGTACGCGAGCATGCCGAGCAAGGTTACCAGGTATTGAAGAATGTTGCGTTTCCCTGGCCTGTGGCAGAAGTTGCGCGGCAGCACCATGAACGCATGAATGGCAGCGGTTATCCCCAGGGCCTGAAAGGTGAAGAGATCATCCTTGAGGCCAGGATTACGGCGGTAGCTGATGTCATCGAGTCAATGAGTTCGCATCGCCCTTACCGTGAAAGCCTCGGAATTATCCCTGCCTTGCTGGAAATCGAAGCAGGATCAGGCGAGCTCTATGATGCTTTGGTTGTGAGCACAACCCTGCGCCTGTTCCGGGAAAAGGGTTACACGATGCCGAAGTAGGCAGTAACCCTTTTCACGGTATCAATCGTTCCAGCAACCAATAGGCAGAAGGTATGCCGATGATATAGGCAGCCAGCAAGTCTGATTCACTGGAAATCCTGCCGGCCTGGAAGCGCACATCCGTCGCAGGAATTTTCAGCTTCCGCGCCAACTTCTGCAACAGCCATACCAGCAAGACCACGGCGGCAATGAACGACAGCTGCCCCAGCTCTACCCCGATATTGAAAAACAACAACGACCAGACCGCCTCATTTTGCACCAATCCTATCTCCCCCAGGGCACTGGCAAAGCCAAGGCCATGCAAGAGACCAAAGCCGAAGGCAACGATAAGGGGATAGCGGTAGGTAAGACCGTATTTGTTGTGCTGGCTGATTTCATGAGCCAGAAACACAATGGACAACGCGATGACCGCTTCCACCGGCGCTATCGGAATATTCACGAAGCCCAACGCTGCGAGGGACAAGGTGATCGAATGCGACAGTGTGAATCCGGTGACGGCCAACAATGAGCGCCGTGCAGTCTTCGCGATCACCAGCAGGCCGAACACAAACAGCAGATGATCAAGGCCGCCGATGATGTGCCCGATTCCCAGCCGCAGGTATTCACCCGCGATATCCCAAGTGGTCCTGGCTGCGGGTACAACCCAGAATTCTTCAGTGGGAGCCAGCATGGTGGTGCTGGGCTCTCCACTCAAGGGAACGAGTGAGTACCAGGTCGCCAACGATGGATTAAAAAGCGGATATTCCAGCCGGAAATGCGCACCTGCCAAGCCCTGGGGACATTGCATCAATCGTGTGCTGCCCTCCCCCATGTTGGCTCCAGCGGGGATCTGGTCGCTGCCCCCCATTCTGGTTTCGGTACAGGCGTCAGGCCACACGAGAACGGGTTGATTGTTGCTCTCGACTGTTGGTGGTACGCGCAGAAAGGGCTGGTAAATCCCGGGCAAGGTTTCACGAATGGTAACCGCCACCGGACGTGCATCATGTGCAGCGACGTCAGTAGTGCCGAGCAGGAACAAACTGCATACCGACAACAGCTTCAGGATTTTCTTCATTCGCTGCATTGGCTGCGCCAGCCAGTACAAATATGCGGCCAGATAGCTGCTCATTGCAGTTCGACGATCACGTCATACTCCGCCAACACTTTCGCCTCGGCTTCCTGGCGCTTGCGGATCTGTGCTTCGTAACGAAAGTCATCGAGCACTCGCGCCCTGATCTCGTCCAGCGCCGGTACGCGTGCTTCAGTCCTCGCGCGCAACAACACCAGGTGCTGTCCGTAGCGGGAAGCAAACGGTCCTGCCCATTGTTGCCGGGCTGGATCCAGCTGATCCAGGGCAGCGACAAAGCTGTCATTGAAATTGTTGCTGACGAAATCCCGGGTTCTTTCTACATAGTTTTGCAAAAATGGATAACGGTCTCCGTAGTTCACGGACTCATCAAACGCAATGGCGGCGGAGTTTTCCAACACTTCTGTTGCACGTCTGGCAGCTTCCTCCATGCCGCCTTGCTGGGCATCAAAGAAGATATGCGTGAAGGTATACACCTCATCGACATGGTAATCATCCTGGCGCTCCTGGAAGAATGCCGCCAACTCGGCCTCGGATGGCTTCGACCTTCTGCACCAGCCGCTGGCGGATGATGTAGTCGCCCTGTTCCATGCCCATCGCTAGCGCTTCACGGTACAAGGCTTCTTCGCGCACATAGTCATCGACAATGGCTGCCACTTCCTCGCTGGGCATGGCGTCAATAAATTGCGCATTAAATGTTTCAGGGTCAAAGGCCTTGGCGCGGTACTGCAAGAAATTGAGCAGTGCAGTCTTGTCTACCACGATCTGCCGCTCTGAATACCCAGCCGTTTCATTGACAGGTTCTGCCAGAAAATCATCTACCACGAAAATCAGGACAGCCCCTGCCACGAAATGCAGCAAGGGTTGCTTGAGCAAGCTGATCAAAGCAGTTTTCATCAGAATCAATAACGCAGGGTTTTGGTGTATTTCAGGGCAATCTCGGTTTTCAGGCTGCTGAGGTGCGTGAACACGCCCTCTGAGTCAAAGTTGTAGTTGATCACGACATACAGGTCTTCCCCGGCCTCCGGATTCCAGCGCAATCTGCTGTTCAAGCCCACCGATTTTGAATTGTTGTCGTACTGGATCAGGTTGACCCATGACCACTTTGAATTGAACGCGTAATTTGCGTTGGCACTGACCAGTTTTACCTTGAACTCGCCTCCGGGCAGCTTGATGTCCTGATAGTCGTACGACATATTCAGGAAAAAATGCGAATCAGGACGCCATCCCATGTCGTAGCGCAC
>JBIIWM010000175.1:0-6241 GCA_044338875.1 Pseudohongiellaceae bacterium
GGTGAAGTTTGGGAGCTGGAAAATGGCGCGCAGGGCGGTGACGAAGTAAACATCCTGCGCCCCGGCCAGAATTATGGCTGGCCCATTGCAACCTATGGCCGGGACTACGATGGCAAGTTCTTCAATCCCTTGCCCTGGGTAGAAGGTACAGAGCGGCCAGAAGTGGCCTGGCTGCCTTCGATTACGGTAGCAAGTATGATGTTTTACACCGGGAACAAATTCCCGAAATGGCAGAACAACCTGTTTGTAACCTCGATGCTGATGGGACGTGTGCCTGGCACCGGTCATTTGCAGCGCGTGGTGTTCAACGAGAACGGTGAAATCCGCCGTGAACAGCTGCTCACCAGCTTGAAGCAGCGCATTCGCCTGGTCGTGCAGGGGCCTGATGAGTTGATCTACTTGTTGACAGATAGTGCCGATGGCGCCTTGCTGCGCATCGAACCCGCCACATTGGCTGACACGTCTGGCGCGGCAGCAACTGACCTTAATATCGTGTCTTCTTTTGCTGCCAATAACTGTGCGGCTTGTCATGCTGCGGATACCGTTTTGGTGGGTCCTTCCTATAGTTCCATCGCCAACAAATATGAGGCGACCGCAGCCAATATCGATTTGCTGGCAGGCAAGATCATCGAAGGCGGCTCAGGTGCCTGGGGTGAAGTGCCCATGGCTCCGCATCCTGGACTCGGCCGCGATACTGCACGTGACATGGTCACGCGCATTCTCGGGCTTGCTGGCAATTGACACTGGAATTTCAGGCAGAAATTTGAGATTACGAACATGCAACTCAATCGTCGACAGTTCGCGCAAGGACTTGGTGCCATGGTGTTGAGTAGCGGTTCCCACCAACTCCTGTCTGCAGGCACTCCACGCAAGCTCGGCCTGATTTTTCCGCCTGCAGGTCGCGGAGTGCCCGAAGAAGGACTGGCGATGTACGGTGAGCGTATCGAGTACCTGATCGAGAATCTTGGGCTCGCCACCATGACGCCGGCAGGGTATGAAGCGGTGCTGGATCGCATTGGCCCCGCGGCAGAACGCCTGGCAGAGCGTGGTGCTGAAGCGGTGATACTTACGGGTACCTCCCTGACCTTTTTCAAAGGCGAAGCCTACAACCAGGAACTGACCCGGCTGGTGCGAGCTGCGACGGGCTTGCCCGTCACCACCATGAGTACAGCGGTAATTGAGGGATTGAAAGCTGTCGGCGCTACCCGCATTGCTGCGCCCACTGCCTATAACGATGAAGTGAACGACAGGCTGCGATCCTTCCTGATGGAGCATGGTTTCGAGGTACTTGCAGTGCAGGGCCTGGGTGTCGAAGCCGTGGAAGATATCAATTTGGTGCAGCAGCCGGAACTGCTGGAATTTTGTGTGAAGGTTGCGCAGTCTGCACCAGAGGCTGATGCGGTGCTGGTGTCCTGTGGTGGTTTGCGAACCCTGGAAATACTCGCGCCGCTGGAAGCGAGAACTGGTTTGCCTGCAGTTACCAGCATGCCGCATGGTCTCTATGCCGCTGCAAAACTGCTTGGGATGGACGCACGCGTTGCAAATAGCGGGCGTTTGCTCGCGCTGTAGAAGCGAACAGGCAAATCAAGCACGAATTGTGGAAACAGAAATCTGGATTCCAGCTGGACGGGCAACAGCAAGGCGATTATTCTTGCCGGGCAATTTATAACATCAACTTCAGAGGGAAGTAACATGTCACACAAATACGCAGGTGGCTGCGCGCATCATCAAACCTATTCCGACAAGGATCCTATCGACAATCACACTTGTCATTGCTCGGTTTGCAAGCGTGTCACCGGACAACCAACCACCCATGTCGTGTTTTTCAATCACGCGGATCTGGCAGTGGATGGCGCGAGCAGCCTCAAGCGCATGCCTTTCAACGACAAGAACCCGAACGGTCCGCTGGACCTGTGTGTGTGCGAAACCTGTGGCACTCCGATCATGCTGGACGACAAACAGAAGCGCATTCGCGTAGTGGTACCAAACCTGATGGGCTATGACGCGAATAACCTGCCTGCCAGCTACCATGCATTCTATGATCCATCTACCGGTGTGCCAAAACCGAATGATGGACGTCCTGTATATGAAGGTCTGCGTCCGGATTTCGTTTGGCCGCAAGGCTCCTGATTCCAGGATTCTGGCACAAAAAAGCCCGGGACTTCCCGGGCTTTTTTCATTCTGTATCGTTGAAATCCTTGCGCAAGTCTTCCGCTTTTTCCCGATAGGCTTTCCCGTCGCCGTAATCGACAAACTTTCCATAGCGGCTGTGCATGGTCTTCAGGTGGCGCGCGTGCTTGATGGGGCACCAGTATTGCTCGGTGCGTCCTGCTATTTCAGTCGCATAAGCCATCAGGCCGTTGAAGTAGCTGCAGTAAAAACAATTCATTTTTTCGATAATATTCAGATAGGCCAGAAAATGCCGGTCGATCACGATGTAATCGGAACGGCGCACCCTTGGAATTCCATAGAGCGGAAAGCAGATTGCCTGGTAAAGCGTCACGCTCAGATCCAGCATGCATGCCGGAATCAGGCAGAGCCAGACAAAAGGTGCGGTAAGGATGTGTTTGAGGCGGGCTTCGCTCAGATAATGAAGCAGGTGCTCCATCTGTGCTTTGTGTTCGCGCAAGACCGTTTCGCTGAAGACCACGCCACGATCGCGGATTTCGTAGGTCTGGATGCGGATGCGCTGGATTTCTTCGCGCAATTCTTTTTCCAGCGCCCTGATTTGGGCCGCCAATTCCTGGATTCTGTTGTTCATGCGAGACCTGTGCTGGGCTAGTCTACAAGCCCAGCATCGCACAGTTGCCGGCTTTGTGCAGCGCGCCATTTTATTCCAGGTCAAAAAACCATATCGCAGGGACGAATTGCTACCAGCCACAAGGACTGGCCCTGCCAGGATCCGGCCTGCTGTAATCTGACCCCTTTCCTGGACACTCGGCTATAATCCTCCGCAGTTTTCGTCCCGCTGGATATTGCATGCCTACGCTCCTGACCTGCCGCAAGTACCCCAAGTTCCAGGCCCTCCTTGTGCTGTTGCTATCCGTATTGGCGGTCGAGGCCGCTGGACAAGCTCTTGCTGTCGATGGCGCGACCAAAAGCATTGCGCTTCCCGGACTGTCGGAGCGGCCGCAGCTGGATGGCGTACTTGACGATGCAGTGTGGTCACAGGCTGTCTTGATCGAAGACCTGCACCAGGTGTTTCCGCAGGAATTTCAGCAACCCACCCAGCCCACAGAAGTGCGCGTGTTCTATACTGAAGATGCTCTTTATATCGGGGCGCGCTTGTTCGAAAACGATCCTGCGCAGATCACCGACCGCGTCTTGCGTCAGGGGCAGTCATTGGGCGGAGACGATATCTTCGCGGTGATTCTTGATCCCTATCTCGATCGTCGCAATGGCTACCGCTTTGAAGTGAATGCGAATAGCGTCCGCTGGGAAGGCCTTTTCCAGAACATCAATGATGTGGAAGGTAATTGGGATGGCATCTGGGAAGCCAAATCAAAACGCGATGATGCGGGCTGGACCACCGAGATTCGTATTCCACTCCAGTCGCTTTCATTCAACCCGGATTCAACTTCCTGGGGCATCAATTTCAACCGCATTCGGCGCCGCAGTGGTGAAAGCATCGCCTGGACCTCCTATAACCGCGAGATCAACCCCAGCGTTGCCGGTACTGCCACCGGTATTGAAGGACTGCGCCAGGGCAGGGGGCTGGATGTCGTACCCTCGATGACCCTGGCCAAGCGTCGCAAGTTTGGTCCCGCAGGATTTTCTGAAAACAATTACGAACCGCAGCTGGATATGTTCTACAAGATCACGCCGCAGCTCAATGCCTCCCTCACGCTCAATACCGATTTCTCAGCGACAGAAGTCGATGACCGCCAGGTCAACCTGACCCGTTTCAACCTATTCTTTCCCGAGAAGCGCGATTTCTTCCTGCGCGATGTCGACATCTTCGAGTTTGGCCAGATCGGCGCCGGTGGCTTTAATGCGGTATCCGGTACCGGCTCGGCCGCAGCCTCGAATCCGGCCAAACAGAACGCCCGCCCGTTCTTTTCGCGCCGCCTCGGCTTGAGTGCGCGCGGTGAGCCAGTGGATATCGTGGGGGGTGTGAAGCTCAGTGGTCGCGTGGGCGACTGGAACGTTGGCACCCTGGTCATCAACCAGGATGAAGTGCCAGGTGTGGACGCGCAGAACATTTTCGTCGGCAGAACCGTGCTGAACGTGGGTGCCCGCACCCAGATCGGCGCCATCGTCACGGATGGCAATCCGCAGGGCAATCTGGACAACACCTTGCTGGGCACCGATTTCCGTTACCGCAATACCGCGTTGTACGGTAATACTTTCGAAGCCTCGGGCTTCTATCAAAAAACAGAAACCGAAGGACGGCCCAAGGATCAAAGCGCGTCCTATGGCATGGGCCTCGTCCTGCCCAATAGCCAAGCCTGGCAGGCGCTGTACTACTACAAGAAAGTGGAAAAGAACTTCATGCCGGCCGTCGGTTACGTCAACGTCACCGACATTGAGGATCATCATCTCAACTTTGGCTATCGCCACTTCCTGCAGCCGGGGAAACTGTTTCGCTCGGTGCTGCTGGCGTTTGATGGCTACCGCGCTGAAAACCTTGCTGATGGCAGCCTGAACAACAGCAATACCGGCATCCGGATCTCGTCCTTTACCAATACCAACGATGCCGCTTTCGGGCGTTATATCCACAACAAGGAATCAATTCCGGCGAACTTTGCCATTTACCGGGCCTCCGATGGGTCACGCAGTATCTCGATCCCAACCGGTGAGTACACCTGGGACGAGTTCCTGCTCGGGCTGCAGCTGGGTGGCCAGCGTCGGGTTTCTGCCAATCTGTTCCTGCAGGGCGGCGAATACTATGATGGCTTGCATATGCAGCAACGTGGCAATGTAACCTGGCGCCCCAATCGCAGTTTTGCCTTCGATGTGTCATTCACCCAGGATCGCATCAAGTTGCCCAACGGCAATTTCACCCTCAGGCTGTTTGGTCTGAATGCCCAATATGCGTTCTCGTCCACCCTGTCCTGGAGCAACCTGATCCAGTACGACAACATTTCGGAAAATCTTGGTTTTAACAGCCGTCTGCACTGGATTCCCAAGGCTGGCCAGCAGGCCTTCGTGGTCTTGAATTGGGGATTGATCGATCCGGACAAGGACAATCAGTTTGATTCGACCCTTGCCGACTTGTCACTCAAGTTCAATTACACGTTCCGCTTTTGATTTTTGCGGGAATGTCAGCAGAAAAACAAGAAATACAGCTGTACTGCGCAGTATGTGACTTGGCTAACAGCTCGCACTGCTGACTGGTTATATCGTTATCCTGTATTGGCCCTGCGTCATGCTGGGGCCGGCCCTTGGTTAATTGTTGGAGGATACGATGAAAATACTGTTTCGCTTTTCCTTGATGCTGCTTTCTGCATCAGTCATGGCTGGCAACAAGCCAGATACCATCGGTCGTACTGCCCAGGCCGATTTTTCAAAAAATGAAATGAGCATTCCCTGCGTGTTGGTCAAGGGACTCAATGAAGCCAATGATGGTTTGTACTTCGACATCAAACTGATGAAGCGTGGAGCTTCTTTCAATTACGAGTTGGTTGCCGCAACTGCTGAAGATACTGCCCAGTGCGAAAGGATCGCGGAATTCGCAGATTATGAAGATGACGATTATCTCGACGAGGAAGAAATTGAAGACGAGGCCGAGGGCGAGGAGGAGGACGAGGACGAGGACGATTTAGCCAGCCCGGCACTACTGGCCCAATGTGAAGTGAGCACTGAGCGCTCCAGTATTTCGGTAGAGGCCAAGAATCTGGCGGCGGGAAGCTATGTTGTAACGGTCGGCTCTGGCGCCAATACTCTCGATAGTGAGCAGCAAACGCTGGCGGCTGGCAATGATGAAGTGGAATTTGACTTCGACAGTGATGCGGATGAAGTGCTGGAAGGGGCAGAAGCCCTGGAAGCCGGTTTCGTCGTTGACGATGAAGTTACAGCAAAACTGTTTCTTGATGGTTCAACAGAGGCTCTGCTGAGCGCTGTCGTCAGCTGTGATGTTGAGACCTGAACGCATATAACCGGTTGAAAGCCGTTTCCGGCAACTCTGGTGGGGTGGTGATAAGTGGGTTGGTGACAGATAGGGACTGCCTTATACTGCGGGCGGAAAACAACTGCCGTCCACCCCTTCAGAGGTAACTATAATGAAACGGTTTTCAGCCTT
>JBIIWM010000176.1:0-6197 GCA_044338875.1 Pseudohongiellaceae bacterium
ACAAGCCTTGCCGCCGCTGCACAGTGCCCGGCTTGATGCCCAGGCTGTACGCGTGCTCAATGCCGGTACCACTGCTGCACGCTTGCTGCTGTTGCAGGGGCTGCCCATCCGCGAACCGGTGGCACAGCATGGGCCGTTCGTGATGAACACCCGGGAAGAACTGATGCAGGCCTTCACGGATTACCAGAAAGACCAATTTGGCGGCTGGCCTTGGCCGCGCGCTGATCAGGTGCATGGTCAGCGCGGGCGATTTGCGCGTTATGCCGATGGCAGGGAGGAAGAACCTGCTGTTGGTGAAAAGGCGCCTGCTGGTGAAAAGGCGCCTGCGGTTAGTGGGAAGCAATAGGGGCGTTCAATGCTGTATGCATGTGTACTGGCTGGCGGCCGCTCCTCACGCATGGGCAAGGACAAGGCTGCACTGCAGCTTGAAGGCAGGCCCCTGCTGCAGCGTGCCACTGAATTGCTGGAAGCCGCTGGTGCTGATTTTGTAATGATCAGTGGTCGCGAGGATGTGGCCTTGGGCTTTGTCGATCTGCTGCCGTCTTGTGGTCCTCCCGGGGGCTTGTACTCCACCCTCAAGCACATCAAGGATCGCCACGGCCTTGATGGTTCACCGCTGTTGCTGGTTCCGGTGGATATGCCTCTGCTAACGGTACCAACCCTGCAAACCTTGTTGATACAGTCCAGGGATGTCAAAGCCTGCCACTTCGCCGGAGAAGTATTTCCCTGTGTGGTGCAAGCTACCCAGGAGTTGCATGACTACCTGCAGGATCTGTTCGGGGAAGAAGGCAGGCTGCTCGGTGGCAAGCGTTCGATGAAGGGAATCTTCGAGTGGTTGCAGGCACGGGCGTTACCAGCGGCTGATATTCCTGCTCGTGAGTTCATGAACGTGAATACGCCTGAAGACTGGCATGCCATCCAGGCTGCAATACAAGACCAGCAGGCTGAAGCCAAGGCCACGCAAGGCAGTTGATGCCGGTTTCATTCCGGCGTGGGAGCAGCAGCGTCACTTTCCAGCAAGGCGCGCACTTCGGCGGCCAGGCGTTGGGGTGAGAAGGGCTTGTTCAGCATCCTGAGGTGTGGCTGGCGTTTGCCGCGAAAGTACACGATCTCATCGTTGTGACCTGAGATCAGCAGCACTTTCAAATCCGGTTTCAGTTTGAGGCACAAGTGCGCGAGTTCCACGCCGTTCATGCCCGGCATCACGATGTCGGAAATCATCAGCGCAATACGCTCTGCCTGGCTGATGAAAAGGGCCTCGCCTTCCACCCCGTCACACGCAGTGATGACTTCATAGCCGAGAGTTTCCAGCATCTGTGACAACAGCGTGCGCACTTCCTGGTTGTCTTCCGCCAGCAAGATGGTTTCTCGTCCCTTGCCCAAGCCGTCTCCCGCAGGTTGCATGGCTGCGCGTGGCGTTGCCGGAACCGCCTGGCGATAAGCCGGGATGAGGACTTCGAAGGTGCTGCCTTTGCCAGGTTCACTTTCTACCCGGATTTCGCTGCAGTTCTGTTTGACGGCGCCAAACACCGCCGACAGCCCAAGTCCTGTGCCTTTGCCTCGTTCCTTGGTGGTAAAGAAGGGCTCGAAAATTTGTTCCAGCAGCTTGTCGTCCATGCCACTGCCATTGTCACTGATGCGTAGTGCTACACAGTCGTTGCCCGCCAGCATCGAATAGGTTGGCAAGACTTGGGCGCTGGCAGCACTGTTGCCCGTGGATAGCACGAAGGTGCCTGTGCCCTCCATCGCATCCCGTGCATTGACGGCCAGGTTGAACAGGATTTGTTCAAGCTGGGCACGGTCGAAGCGGATGGGCCATAGTTGGGGTTCCAGCTGGTAATGTACATGAATGGTTTCACCCATCATGCTTGCCAGCAACTGCCGGGCTTCGGTAATTACCTGATTGAGGTCGAGTATTTGCGGCTCGATCATTTTCTTGCTGCTGTAATCCAGTAGTTGTGCAGTGAGTCGCGCGGCTTTCTGTGCGGTGTCGAGAATGATGCGCAGCTCTGCCTGCGGGTTGGCCCTGTTTTCAGTGTTGAGCATGCCAAGTTCGGCATAGCCAATTATTACGGTAAGAAAATTGTTGAAGTCATGGGCAATGCCGCCGGCGAGCTTGCCCATGGTTTCCATCTTGCGTGCCTGGAACAATTGCTCTCGCAATACATTGCGTTCCGATTCCGCCTGTTTGATCACGCTAATGTCATGGGCAATCAGCGAAAAGAATTGCACGCCGTCATCGGGGGTTGGGTGCGCCACCAGAATCTGGGAACAAGGTATTGCTGTGCCAGAGGTGCTGAGCAGCGTCCGCTCCGAATGCCACACATGCCCGGCAACGGCTGCGGGGACATCCTGCTCAAGAAACCGGTTGCGGCTGTCAGGCGCATAGAAGTCGTAGAGACGGTATTGCTGCAGTGTGGCATCAGTTGCCAGTTCCAGCAGGCGGTATCCGGCCTGGTTCAGTGACAGCAAAAAACCGTCCGGATCGAAGGTTGCTACCAGGTCACCGGTTTCGCGTGTGGTCGCCAGTTCCCGTTCAATTTCTTCAGAGTCAAGGCGGGACTTACGTTCCAGAATCCAGTGATTCATGTCTGTCAAAATCCAGGGCTGCGCATTCAGTGCAAGTCTCCGCAAAATACTTCATATACTTCTGCATATTCCGTCCGGGTAGTTTCCAATACCTGTTGCAGTGCAATTCTGTCGAAGCCAGGCGCTGGCCAATCAATTGAGAGCTTGCTTTGCCATTCCTGTTCGCCACCAGGAACAGAGCCACTGAACTCATAGCAATCACTGAAGTAGCCAACCAGCTGCATCAAGCAAGGCATGGCCTCGGACATCATGTTGTCAACCGGCTCATGGTGGGTGGCAATCAGGTCAACGAGGGGTTCCGGGAAATTCCAGTTGTTGGCGAGCAAGGCGCCAACACAGGTATGGTCGGTGCCTGTGAGTTCCTGTTCCATCCGGATCTCGGCAAGGCCGCGCTTTGCCATTTCATTTTGCACTTCAATTTGCAGCGAGGGTGCCTTCGCGTAGAGCAGCAATTTGCCGATATTGAGCAGCAAGCCTGCCATGAAATACTCATCGCGGGCGAGTTGCTGGCCAGGTGTATACAGGTTGCGTGCCAGCACCGCTGCATACACGCTGTGTTTCCAGAACTGTTGGATGTTCATGCGGGTATCAAGGTTGCCACTCATCTTCATGATCGAGGTAACCAGTACCAGATTCTTGAGTTCCTGCTCGCCCAGAATGCCCAGTGCCTGGGAAATGGATGCGGCTCGATAGGGCAGCGCATAGTAGGCACTATTGACGATGCGCAGCAGGCGCGCGGTCAGGGCCGGATCGTAGCGCATGACGTTTGCGATATCCTTTCTGCTGTGCCCGGGATCGTCCAGTACACCGCGCAGTCGTATGCAAATCTCCGGTAATGAGAGCAGCACTGCAGTTTCTCTTAGCAAAAGTTGTGCTGAAGCAGCGTGTTCAGGATGCATGAAGGTATTTCCTTGGGTACCAGGGATATGACGACAGCTGTACCGAAAAACTTGGGCGATATTTCATGATTCGGCTTTTGGTCCAGTACCAGGGATGAACGCTCCCTGTAGTGATATCACTTTGCTTGTATCGGCAAGGCGCTTGGTCCGCGTGCCATGCAGTCGTGGACTTTCAGGCACATGCTGCTTAACCTCTCGCTGGCTTGTTCCGGTCGGTCTGGGATAGCGGGCCAATAATTCAAAGCAGAGGCAATACCATGAACGATGTCAGCGCCTATAACTGGGATGAGCTTGAGCAACACACCAGGCATGCAGCAGAAACAATCCTGGGCTGTTTCAAGGAGGCTGACCTGGAGAGCTACAAGCATTTCCTTGATTCCATGTACCACTACACGCTCAACAGCGGCGCGCGTCTCGAGTTCGCGGCACAGCAGGCGAACACTGAAGAACTGCGCGAGTTCTATGCGCACCTGGCCGCAGACGAAGAGAGCCATTACGTGTTGGCCCAAGCCGATTTGCGCGAGTTTGGTGAAGAAGTCGATCCTGCCAATCCGCCCCCGCCGGTGCAGCGTTTCCATGAGTACTGGCAGTCACTGGCCGCAGGCCATTCCGCCGCCTGGCTGGGTGTGCTGTATGTGGCAGAGAACATCGCCAAATATGCGACTGGTCCGGTGCTCGAACTGTTTCCGAAACTGGAGTTGAACAAGGCGCAGACGCGCTGGTTGCGCGTACATGCTGAAGTTGATCTGGAGCACGGCGCGGAAGTGCAGGCAATGTGCGCGCGTTACATGGATGAGCATGCAGGCCAGATTACCGATGCGGCAGCCAAGATGAGCCAGTTCTGGATTGAAATCATGCAGGAAGGTTTTCGCGTGGAGACCTCACCCGCTCCAGCGATAGCCTGACAACTGCCGCACCACAAAAAAAGGGCTGGTATGACCAGCCCTTTTTTTATTGCTGCGTTGTTGCCAACACGGCCTATGACAGCGCTGCCAGCTTGCGGCGCTCGGCGTTGAACTCGAGGTACTGCTTCTGCCACTCTGACATCTGGGTGGCGTGTTCCACCTGTACTGCCGTCACCTTGTATTCAGGACAGTTGGTCGCCCAGTCGCTGAACTCCGTGGTTACCACGTTGGCACCCGATTCCGGCATGTGGAAGGTGGTGTAGACCACACCCGGTTGCATGCGCTCGGAGACCTTCGCGTGCAGGGTAGTTTCACCCTTGCGGCTCTTCAGCTTGATCAGTTCGCCGTCCTTGATGCCGCGTTCCTCTGCATCGTGTGGATGGATTTCCAGGATGTCTTCGGAATGCCACACGTTGTTCTCGGTACGACGGGTTTGGGCGCCTACGTTGTACTGGCTCAGTATCCTTCCGGTGGTCAGGATCAGGGGGAACTTCGGCGTAACCTTCTCTTCGGTAGGCACGAACTCGGTTACCACGAACAGGCCTTTTCCGCGCACGAACTTGTCGATGTGCATGATCGGGGTACCGTTCGGGGCTTCATCAGTAACTGGCCACTGCATTGAGCCTTCGTTATCAAGGCGCTCAAAGCTGACGTTCTTGAAGGTTGGGGTCAGTGCCGCGATTTCGTCCATGATTTCCGACGGATCGTTGTACTTCATCGGGTAACCCATGGCGTTGGCCAGTTCCATGGTGACTTGCCATTCATGTTTCCCGGTCTTGGGTGCCATTACCGGGCGCACTCGGCCCAGGCGGCGTTCGGCATTGGTGAAGGTGCCGTCTTTTTCCAGGAAGGAAGTGCCAGGCAGGAACACGTGGGCGAACTTGGCGGTTTCGTTCAGGAACAGGTCCTGAACCACCAGGCACTCCAGTGAATCCAGTGCAGCTTCGACGTGCTTGGTGTTCGGGTCGGACTGGGCGATATCCTCACCCTGTACATACATGCCCTTGTAGGTGCCCGCGATGGCAGCATCAAACATGTTCGGAATGCGGTAACCCGGTTCCGGATCCTGTTCCACGCCCCAGGCGGCTTCGAACAACTTGCGCACATTGTCATCGCTGACAGGGCGATAGCCTGAATATTCATTGGGGAAGGATCCCATGTCGCAGGAACCCTGTACGTTGTTCTGGCCACGCAGCGGGTTGACGCCAGCGCCGTTCTTGCCGATGTTGCCGGTCAGCATGGCGAGGTTGGCCATGCCCATTACCATGGTTGAACCCTGGGAATGCTCGGTGACGCCGAGGCCGTAATAGATCGAGGCATTCGGGGCCTTGGCATAGCGCCGGGCGGCTTCACGCACCTTGGACGCATCGCCACCCAGCAGGTGGGCAACCGCTTCCGGTGCGTGTTTTGGATCCTTGATGAATTTAAGCCACTTGTCGAAGGCTTCGTTGTCGCAGCGCTCTTTCACATAGTCCCAGTCAGCCAGGTCTTCGGTGACGATGGTGTGGGCCAGTGCATTGATCAATGCGACGTTGGCGCCAGGGGTGAGCGGGATATGGACGCTGGCCTTGACGTGCGGGGAATCAACCAGGTCGATGCGGCGCGGATCGCACACGATGATCTCGGCACCATCACGCAGGCGCTTCTTCATGCGCGAGGCAAATACCGGATGCGCATCAGTCGGGTTGGCACCGATCAGCAACATCAGGTCGGTGGCATCGACGCTGGCGAAATCCTGGGTACCCGCAGAAGTACCGAGCGTCTGGCGCAGTCCGTACCCCGTAGGGGAATGGCATACGCGGGC
>JBIIWM010000177.1:0-6146 GCA_044338875.1 Pseudohongiellaceae bacterium
CTGGTAGAAATCGCGTGCCAGCTCCATTGCTACCCGGAGTGATTCAAGATCGACCTCACACCATTCCGGCACATTATGCTTGTACACCTCTGCACGCCACAGGCCTGAGTTTGGATCCTCCGAGTAATCGGCATACCAGCTTGCATTGAATTGCTCACGCAATACCCCGTTCTGCGCTTTGGTCAAGTGAGCGGGCGGGGTATTGGCATACAGCGCCGCATTGATGGCTGCAGCCGTGGGCAGCTCAACAGGAAAGCCTTCACCGTAATCATCACCGTTTTCAGCGGAAATCTGGTGAAATTCCCGCGACGGGTCTTTCCAGTCTTCCTTGCTGGTATCTGTAATCGCTGTTCCGAGATTTTCAGGCTCATCAAGATCAAGCGCACCAGACCAGTTTTCCGGCTCGCTGCTCAACACCACATCAAGGTCGTTCCATTCGGTGAAAGAGTACTCATCGATACTGCCGTCAAAGTTCTGCACCTGTATCGTGCGGGTCTCCATGTCGATACCAGTAACGCAGAATTGCTGACCTTTATCCTGGTGCTGGTACCACTGGTATATTTCAGGAAGTTTTCTGGACATGGCCGTCGCCTTCGCAGCAAGTGTGGTCCGGAATATAGAAATATTTCCTGGCCGAAATCATGATCCCGGTCAAACCAGCAGAAATTACCCGGTGAATGCAAAAAATCCGGAACGATGAAGATTGCCTGTCCTCAAACATGGCTTGTGCTCCAACTACCTGCAAACACGAGTCAGTCTCCCGGCATGGCGCATCAGATCCTGCAAGAGCTCTTAGCCTACTGCGAGGGAAAGCGGCTTTACCTCGAAGGTTGGCCCCTCAAGCGCCCGGACAACCCTCGTGTTAAAACGGACGGATTCTTCTGTCATCCGGCTCAACAGCCATTCACTGTCTTCACGCGAGACCTGTTGCAACTGGAATTTCCGGATCCGTAACGGCAGCAATTCCATAATGTCCAGAGCCAGCGTTTGCAGGTTGAACTGCAGGAAATACATCAGGCACAAATCACTCCTGTAAGTGGCATGACCACCAATGCCTTCATAGTCATTGATGAAATCTCCACAGCCATAGAGAACCGGTTTCCCATGGTACAGTTCAACAGCAAGTGGATGATGGGAAGAGTGGCCATGGATCAAATCGACATTGGCCTCGTCAATCAACGCATGCGCAAAGTGCTGATGCGCTGCCGGGATCTGATAGCCCCAGTTGCCTCCCCAGTGAATGCTGATGACGACCAGATCGCCCGTCTGCCGGTAGCGTTCGATATGACCGCGCAGCTGAGCACGTGTCTGCGAACCCAGATCACCCAGCAAATAAACGCCCGCGCGCCCGGCAGTGGCCGCCCATGCGCGCGTGATGCCACTGGACTGGCAGCCCATTGCGAATACCAGGATGCGGTGTTCCGCATCAAGAGGATAAATCGCAGGCGCCATTGCTTCGGCAAGGTTGTGGCCGGCGCCGGCATATTGCAGCTGCGCGGCTTGCAGCACTTGCAGGGTTTCCTCAAGTCCCTCAAACCCCCAGTCCAGCACATGGTTATTGGCCAGCGTGCAGAGATCAAAACCGGCACTGGTGAGTGCGTCGATATTGGCAGGATGCATGCGGTAATTGATGCCCTTGCCCGGCCACGGAGTATTGCTGGCGGTGATGGCGGTTTCTAGATTGATCAACTTGACCAGAGGCTGGCGTCGCTTCCATTCAACGCTCACTTCTTGCCAGAGATAAGCGCCAGCTACGCTGCGCGGTATGGTGCCACTGACCTGTTCGGCCAACGTCACATAATCGCGCGCATCGGTCATGAAACCTTCGTAAAGCTCCGGCGCGCCAGGATTACGCAGGATTTGGTCGATACCACGACCGGTCATGACATCACCGCAGACGAACAGGTGCAGCATGTGGGCTGTTGCCTCTACCCGGCTTTCTACTGAGCGTTCCATTGAAAGCTCCATTAAGGTTTCAATTCGTCGGTTCGGTTGCAGATTCTGCGCAAAGTCCCACAACACACAATCCGGCAATAAAGTCTGGCTCCGATCTCACCCTGAATGCACCCCCCGCGTCAGCCTGAATTGATCCAGCTCAACATAGGCCTGTCCGGCCGGGGATATTTTGTTTGCTCGCCGGGAACAAATGGAGAGCACCATGGCTCACAAGCAAATGCTGTTTCGTTCGCAAGCGCGTGAAAAATTGTTACGTGGAGCTGAAGCGCTCGCAGATGCCATCGGCATCACCCTCGGGCCAAAATCCAAGGCAGTGCTGATCCAGAAAAGTTGGGGAGAACCCATAGTTTGCAACGATGGCGTCACCATCGCCAAGGAGGCGGATTTTGCAGACCCGGTCGAAAACATGGGGGCGCGCATGTTGCGCCAGGCTGCCGTTAAAACCGGTGACGTGGTCGGTGATGGCACCAGCACATCCGTGATCCTCGCGTATGCAATCCTCGTCGAAGGCATAAAGAACATTGTCGCTGGTGCTTCGGCCATTGATATCAAGAAGGGACTTGATAGTGGTTGTGCGGCAGTCATTAACGCCTTGCAAACCATGTCGCACCCGGTCAAAAGCACTCGCGAGAAAATGCAGGTTGCGACCATCTCCGCTCACAACGATCCGGCGATGGGCCAGTTGATCGCCGATGCGATGGACAAGGTCGGTGATGAAGGCGTCATCACTGCCGAAGAATCAAAGACCAGCGAAACCTCGCTTGAAGTGGTCGAAGGCTTGCAGTTCGATCGCGGCTACATTTCACATTATTTCGTCAACAACATGGAAAAAATGGAGACTGTGCTCGAAAACGCCTACGTACTGCTGTGTGACAGAAAGATTGCCGTATTGAAGGACCTGTTGCCCCTGCTCGAGCAATTGGCCAAGACCGGCAAACCCATCCTGCTGATTGCCGAGACGGTGGAAGCGGAGGCTCTCGCTACATTGATCGTCAACAACATGCGCGGCGTACTCAACAGTGTCGCAGTGAAGGCCCCCGGTTTTGGCGACCGTCGCAAGGCAATGCTGGAAGATATCGCCGTGCTGACAGGAGCGAAGGTAATTTCCGAGGAAATAGGGTTAGAACTTGAAAATGTGCAGCTGGAGGATCTGGGGCACGCTCAACGCGTGGTGTGTACCACTGATACCACTACCATCATCGGCGGTGCCGGTACGCGCGCCAAGATAGAAGCGCGCATGCAACAGCTACGCACCCAGATTGCCACTGTCAGCAGTGATTATGACAAGAAGCAGCTTGAAGACCGGCTCGCCAAACTGGCGGGGGGTGTTGCACTGATTCGTATAGGAGCTGCCTCTGAAGCGGAAATGAAAAGTCGCCGCGATGCACTTGACGATGCCATCAGCGCTACCAAGGCTGCTGTCGCCGAGGGCATTGTGCCTGGCGGAGGCCTGGCCTTGCTGCGTTGCGATCCGGTACTGGAGCAACTGGAATTGAAGACTGAAGGCGACGAGCGCACCGGTGTACGGATCCTGCGCTTCGCGCTGCGCGCTCCGGCCCGGCAAATCGCCATCAATTCGGCGTTTGACGGCGGTGTTGTGGTTTCCGAGATGCTGAAAAGCCAGGGAAATATCGGCTTCGATGCCACCCGCAAGGTCTATGTCGATCTGATGGAGGCAGGCATAGTCGATCCCACCAAAGTGGTCCGGGTCGCGTTGGAAAATGCGGTATCAGTCGCCAGCCTGTTGTTGCTCACCGAAGCAACCATGACCGAGATCCCGGACAGCGACAGTAAACGCGTGCCCGAGAACCCTGCCGAAATCTAGAGCCTGGACTACGCTGGAACAGCCGCTGCTGCCTGCGTCTTGAAATCAATGCGGAAATTGACGATCTGCTCCTTGCCCTTGCGGTTACGCAGCCTGATCAACTGATTGAGCTGGTACAGGGAAGCGAGGATGAGATAACAAGGTCCCAGGAAACCCTGGTCTTGCAATTCCTTCAATTGTTCAGCACCCAGGCTGTTGAGCTTGGCTTCATCAAGCGTAAAAAAGCCCTTGACCGAGCGCCATTCGCCGTTCTGCAGTTGCACGCCCAATTCAAGCGTGCTCAACAGATCCAATTCAACCAGCCTCTTGGTGAACTGCCGTGTGAGCTTTCCCCCTTCAAACATGGAATTGAGCAGCTGGTGCCGGCTGCGCAGATAATCGGTTTCCAAGCCGTCTTCGGTAAACAAGGCATGACCGTCTTTTTCGTTCAGGAAGGGACTGTCCATTTCCAGGCAGGTGGTAATTTGCTCAATGTCGGTGAGCCGGTCGTCGCGGCCAACCACGAAGGGATGGCGCTGGATAGCCAGGGGTACATAGGTAGAGTCCCAGAATTGTTCGCCATACTGAATGTTTTCGTCCGGCCGCAAGCCCAACAGGGCTACCAGCAGAAACTCCGCGTCATCCGGGTTCTGGACAAATAAATGCGGAAAGTTGCTGGCGGAGATACCGAGTTCCGACAGGTTTACTGCCACCAGGTTGCGGTTTTTGGCATGGGAAAACCCGGGGTTTGGCTTTACTTTCAATTTGGCGTGCTTGCTGAAATCAACGGTTTTTATGTTTTCTGGATTCTTGTCTTCGGTACTCATTGGTTCTCCTTTCTATACTGCATTTTAGACTGCATCTACCCTTTGGCGCCTTTGGGCGGGCACAACCATCAATAGTCAAACCGCGAGCATTTCACAGCCACAGAAGCAGATCAACTTTATCCTTTCACATCAGGGCTGGCTGCGTCATTAATTCTGGCAGTCTGTTTCCCGCCCTCAAGCACCGTCAACTGCCCTCTCCCCACCCGGGATCTTTCCATGTTGTAATCGGGCCATGTTGTAACAGATCGTCCGTCGATAATAACGAGAGAAGATTCCGATGCTGCAAAAATGCCTGTTTGCTGGCCTGCTGGCCATTTCATGCGCGTACTTGCCCAGCGCCAGTGCGCAAAGCACCGAAGCCTGCGATCGCGTCTGCCTGGAACACTGGGTAGACAGCTATCTGGTCGCGATGCGCGATGCCAATGTCGATCCTTCCCTGTTCGCACGCGATCTCAAGTTTACCGAGAACGGTGTGCAGTTGCCCCTCGGCAAAGAAGGACTCTGGTTTGGCATGTCAGGACTGGGCACCTACAAGTTCTATGTGCCTGATATCGACACCCAGCAGATTGCCTTTCTGGGAACCGTCAGGGAAAACGGCAGCGGTCCCGATGATGGCGATGTAGTCGCCATCGCATTGCGCTTGAAGATACGTGATCAACGAATTGTGGAAATCGAGCAACTGGCGAGCCGCCCTTCGAACCAGAACAGCAGCCGGGGCGACTTCCCTCCCACCGGTGCAGGTGTCGAGGCGATGGGTGCACCGCATCCGGTGTTTGCTGAATCAGTCCCGGAAGCGGCACGGATGTCACGTGCCGAGCTGGTCGAGACCGCCAACTATTATTTCAGCGGTCTGGAAAACAATGATGGCCTGGGTTATTACCCCTTCACCGATGACTGCATCCGCTTTGAAAATGGCGTCGATGTGCTGGGACGTGGCGACACGCGCCAGACCTGCAAGGGACAATTCGAAACCTCGCTCAAGGGCGTGGTTTCCAGGGTCCGTGACCGCCGTTTCGTCGCAGTCGACCGCGAAAAAGGCATTGTGTTTGCGTTCGGTTTCTTCGATCACCACCGCATCAACTGGACCTGGCAACTTGGGGAACTGTTCAAAATCGAGAATGGCCAGATCCGTCGCATCGAAGCGATCTTCCATCGTGCGCCCTTTGGTATCAATTCCGGCTGGAGCACGTATGAGCAAGGCATGTCGAGCGAGATCCAGGATGTGCGCTGAGTTTGCAGCACTGAAGGACAGCAAATATTTCCCAGTCCAGATGACAACAACCATGACCAAGGTGCAACCCCGGATGACCAGCCTGATTTCCCGCCTACTGCTACTTCTGGCTGCTGCCTGCAGCGGCAGCGCCGTCACGCAGGCGGCAGTGTTGCCAGACCATGCTCCGATATCCCTGCTGATCATTGCCGATGAGGTGAATCCACACAAGCTCGGCGCAGCCGAGTTGACCCAGCCCGAGGACCTTGAACCCGCACTGACAGCAAGTGACAGCGCGCTGAACCTGGCTTCTGTAACCATGGTGAACAGCCAATGCGCGGATGCAGCC
>JBIIWM010000021.1:0-19172 GCA_044338875.1 Pseudohongiellaceae bacterium
GGGGATCATGCCCTGCGCCAGATCGCCAACCTGCTCACAGAGACTGCACGTGGTTCCGACTTGACGGCGCGTTTGGGGGGCGATGAATTCGTGATCGTGTTGCCAAATACGCCGATTGTGAAAGGGCGCCAGATTTGTGAACGCTTGCGCAACCTTATGGAGGGCTACGATTGGTCCTCCTTGTTGCCGGGTGCAACCATTACCTGCAGCATAGGCATGGCCGAAGCCCAGAATTACGACACCATCGAGAAATTGATGGATCGCGCCGATGCCAACCTGTTCCGTGCCAAGAAAGGCGGACGCAACCAGATCCAGGCCTGACCCGGTGACGGACTTTGCTCCGCCGCCTGTTCGTTTGCCCGACTCCTTTGTATGAAGACTCTGCTAACGCCCGAGCGCTTGCGCCTCGGGCTCGCTTTTTTCCTGATCTATTTCATCTGGGGCTCCACGTATCTGGCGATCCGCTACGCCATTATCACCATTCCGCCGTTCCTGATGGCAGGCCTGCGTTTTTTCTGCGCTGGTTTGCTGATGTACGGATTCATGCGCTTGCGTGGCGTAGAGTCACCCTCGTTCAAGCAATGGTTCCAGTTGTGGATTGTCGGTACTCTGTTGTTTCTGGGTGGTAATGGCTTTGTCGTCTGGGCTGAGCAGTACATCAATTCCGGTCTCGCCGCACTGCTGGTATCGACCTTGCCGGTATGGCTGATCTTGCTGGATTGGCTGTGGGCGGGGGGCGCCAAGCCTTCGGGCATGGCGGCATTGGGAATCTCGCTGGGTATTCTTGGAACCGTGGTTCTGGTCGATCCGATCCAGGTCGCGGAAAGTACTATCGATATCCCGGCGGCCTTGATGGTGGTGTTCGCATCAATGTTGTGGGCACTCGGTTCAATCTATTCGAAGAAGTTCAAGCAGCCTGCTTCCATTTTCATGTCTGCCGCCTGCCAGATGCTGGGTGGGGGTGCATCGCTATTGGTGCTCAGTGCGCTAATGGGCGAATTCAACGGTTTCGCACCGGGTCAGGTAAGTCGCGTCTCACTTGCGGGTTTCAGCTACTTGATGCTGTTCGGTTCGATGATAGCCATTTCTGCCTATGTCTGGCTGCTACAGAATGCCTCAGCCACCAGTGTCTCCACCTATGCCTTCGTCAATCCGGCGGTGGCCATTTTTCTCGGTTGGCTGATTGCCGGTGAAGAAATCAATGCACACATTCTCACCGGTGCTGCAGTCATTCTCGCTGGTGTCCTGCTGGTGATCAGGGCGCCGCGCAGGCGCTGAGCCGACTTGGGTCGGCTTTACTGTTGTTCCTTTACTGTTTTCTTTACTGAAGCGCCCAGCACTCCAGCACGTGATACGCGACACCGTTGGCCGTTGCGACTGATTCCATCAAACAAAAGTCATGGGCCGTCCACTCGAACGGCGTGAACGCAGGCAATGGCAACAAGGTTCCGGCTTTGCGTGACAGGGTGATGTGGGAAAGGTAAGGGCGTGTGTCCACTTCCAGCCCTGCCTGTTGTGCCACGGTCCTGACTTGTGACACCAGTTCCAGCAGTTCAGTCGCAGGCTGGGTGGGGCCGGCCCAAACGATTTCAGCAGCTTTCCACCACCCCAGCTGGTCAATAGTCATGGCAAAGGCTTTGGCCTTGATATTGCCGCAGGCCTGGCGCAAGCACTGTAGCTGCGCTGCCTCTACTGAGCCAAGGAAGAGCAGCGTAAGGTGCAGATTGGGCGGAGCAATTTTTTTGCCTGCAGAGGGTGGCAATTGCTGTTGCAGGTGTTCCAGTTCTTGTCTGGTTGTTGTCGGCGGTAACAGGGCAAGGAAGATGCGCATGCCCGGATTATAGCAAGCGCAAATCCACACTCCCTACACCGACATGGATGTCGATATCACGCTCACCCTCGCCAGTGCCACTGAGTTGCTGGGAGACGAAAGCCTTGTGGGTGTTTATCTCCCGGGTGCCACGCAACGCAGCACTGCCCACCCCCACATTCAGGTCGATGGCGCCAGCCGCCGCGAGCGGATAATCCAGGTTGATTTCGCCCACGCCCAGATCGATATCCACGTCGGTGCCACCCAGTTCGCCATCTATGCTGCCCACGCCCAGATGGATACTGGTGCGTGTCAGTACAGGCAACAGAACGGTCCACTCGGTAGAGGTGTCATCCCCGGTTTGTTCCAGGATCAGGCGCTCTCCACGCACTCGAGTTTCCAGGTCCACCTCTGATACATCCTTGCGGTTGTGAAACCAGCCCTCATCCTTGCCTTCGATATCGAGTACTACTTTGATTTCATCTCCCTGGGTGGGCAGGATCTCGATGGAGCCCACGCTGGCGTTAATCCTGATTTCCCCGAACTCTGCGGCAGAGAAACTGTGTTCACGGATCACCCGATCTTCGGCCAGTAGGAAGGGACTGCTGCACAGTGCTATTACTGCCAGGCAGAAGTGTCGGCATGAGGTTGAGGTAAGCATTGGTGTACTCCTGCTTGAATGGTTATCAGTGGCGTGGTGGTCAGTCAGGTAGTCTTCCAGACTGCTGACGGGTATAAAGCAATGCCTGTGCCACAAGTAGTTAAGCCCGTAAATTCAATATGTTGCCGATGGCTGGAGGAATTCCTGCAGATTTTGCAGGTGGTTGAAATCACCACAACCCGGTGCTCCCAACCAGTTCTTGCACCTGGCCTGCGCTTATATGGGCTTGCAGGATCAGGCCATTTTCCAAAGAGCCGCGCTACTAGGCCGGAAGTTTGTTTGTCTGTTAACGTAGTGTCTGTCTTGTTCAGGCCGGTCTCATTCAGTTCTGTCACATCAGGCACAGTGGACTTTCCAATAACAATCATTCCAATGACAAGAAGAAAGAGGGGTCAGGCGTGCGCATCAACAAATTTCCAGGGGTGAAGATCGTAATGTTGGCCGGACTCGCTGGCTTTGCCACGAGTGCTCTGGCGCAAGATGGGTTGGATGAATTGCGCGAGCGCGCAGAGGCTGCACTGGGTACAGTAGATCTGCAGCGCCTGGAATTCAGCGCAGAAGGCTGGGAAGCCTGTCTGGGACAGCCCTGGAACATCAGTGAAGGTTGGGCGCGCTGGTCGCTTACCGACTATCGTCGCGTCATCGACTATGCCACAGGCACCTCCGTGCAAACGGCCACGCGCCAGCCCGGTATGGATCCCGGCAAGATTGGTGGTTGCGGCGCGCAGCCTGATGGCGCAGCCGTGCCCCAGCAAAGCAGCATTGCCGCCGAAAGCCCTTGGGCTACCCAGATGACCTTGTGGATGACTCCGCATGGCTTTCTGGAACTGGCCGAGCGCAATGCAGCGGAAGTCACCACTACTGATGAGGGCTTTACTGTCAGCTTCAACTTTTCGCAGAACGGTGTGAACTATCCGGTCAGCGGCACTTATGACAGTGAAGGTCATCTGCTGCGTACCGAAACCCGCATCGACAATTCCGTGTTCGGAGACATGCTGGTGGAAACCCGCTTTGGTGCCTATCAGGATTTTGCCGGTGTCCGTTTCCCCGCGAGCATGGAACAGTTACAGGGTGGATTTCCGGTGCTCAGCCTGAGCATTACCGCAGTGGTGCCTGACACCACCGCAACAGCAACACCGCCGCCACGTCCTGCTGGCGCACCCGGTGGCGGCGCAGGGCCTGCGCCGCAAGCAGCCGGCCCAGTCACTACTGCGCTGACCCCTGACATCATCGTCTCCAACGGTGCCTATCAGGGCGTTATCGTCAATCAGCCGGAAGGCATCGTGGTCATCGACGGTTTGCAAAGTGATGCCCGCAGCGCCGAGTTGATTGCGCAGGCAAAAGCCGCATTTCCGGACAAGGCGATTCGCTATGTCATCGTCACCCACAACCACTTCGATCATGCCAGCGGCTTGCGTGCATTTGTCGCGGAAGGTGCCACGATCGTCACGCACATGATGAATGAAGAGTTTTTCAAAGAGGCACTGTCGGCTCCGCGCACGCTCGAAAATGCTGATCCGCAACTCAACCCGGTCAAGGTACTGGGCGTCGGTGATTATTTCGCGCTGGGTGTCGGTGAGACGCAAATCGAACTGTACCGACTGGAAGGCGACTCCCATGCCGATGACATGTTGATTGCCTATTTGCCTGAAATCACCACGGTGGTAGAAGCCGATGTGCTGCAACCGTGGATCAGTCCTGCCTTCAACGGGGGTGGGGACAGGCCGCATCCGTTCCTGGTGCTGCTGGCCGATGAACTGGAACGCCTGAATTTGCCTTACACCCAGTTCGTGCCGGTACACAGGCCGCCGCAACCCCCCCTGATGACGCGCCAGGATTTGATGACTGCGCTAGGCCGGTAACCGCAAGGTAATCAGTAGGGAAAATTCAGAAAAACAAATAGCGTAGCAGCATGCCCACGCAGATCACGACAATGAGCATGCGCAGATAGAACACGGGGATGCGAAACAGCAAGTGGGAGCCTGCCCAGGCTCCACACAGCTGGCCCAGCATCATCACTACACCCGCTTGCCACGCCACCTGGCCTGCCAGCATGAACACCAGTAGGCTGGCCAGATTGGTGGCGAAGTTCAAGGTCTTCGCGTGTGCAGTCGCATCCAGCAATTTTCGGCCTTGCAAGGCCACGCCCGCCAGGGAAAAGAATGAGCCGGTGCCCGGGCCGAACATGCCGTCATACAGCCCGATCGCAGGAAGTACGAACATCTTGTAGGTGCCTGCCTTCAGTTTGACCGGGTGCACCTTGTCGAGCAGGTCGCCGCTGAACAGGAAATAGACTGCGATCAGCACCAGTACAGTTGGAATCAGTACATCGAGTTTTTCGGTATCCAGTGACTGCACCAATACCGATCCGAGTGCCGCACCGCCAAACGCCAGCAACATGGGCCCGCGTATTGGACGCCACTGCACGCGCTTGTGGCGCAGCATCATGACACTGGCGGTGGCAGTCCCCATGCAGCCTTGCAGTTTGTTGGTGCCAATTGCCTGCAAGGGCGGCAAGCCGGCCAGAATCAGCGCAGGCAGGGTAATCAAGCCACCACCGCCGACCATCGTATCGAGACAGCCAGCCAGCAGCGCTACGGTAAACAACAACAGCAGGAATTCGGGGGAAAACAGGGGCAGTTCCATGAATGGGTCTTGCGGGCCAGGTTTTGCCGGCCAGAGTCAGGTAAAAGGAAAGCTGCGCAGTTTAGCGGGTACCGGGCTTTGACGGAAACTGTGTGGAGCCGGTAATTTCAATACTCAGTACTTCACAGCCGAGTACTTCACCGCCCAGTACTTCGCCGCCCGGGACTTCACAATCAGCTTCATGCATTTGCCAGCGTACATTGAGATCATGCAGCAGCATGGCAAACACCTTGCCGGTTTCCTTGCGCTTGTGCTGGGCAGGGCGAGGATCCTGCTTCAGTACCGAGGTTATGAAAGCTGCCAGTTCCGGATACTTGGGCTGCAACGCTGCCAATTGCTCACGGGCACTGGCACTGAAGTGCACCTCAAGCTGTTGCTGGGGAGCTGCTGCCGCAAAACCACCTGTGGCATCCGGTACTGCATCGGCATACGGCAGGTAGGGTTTGATATCGAGAATCGGCGTGCCATCGAGCAAATCGAGTCCACGTACTTTCAGCACCAGTTCACTGCCACGCTGTTCCACGCCGGCAAACTCCACCACCGACAGGCCGATGGGGTTGGGACGGTACATTGAGCGTGTGGCAAAGACACCCACGCGTTCGGTACCACCCAGACGTGGAGGAGCTACGGTGGCATTCCAGCCTTGTCCGGCGGTTTCATGAAACACCCACACCAACCACAGATGCGTGAACTGCTCGAGTCCGCGCAGTGCATTGGCATCACTGAATTCGCGGGTGAAGCGGATTTCCCCGAGTGCTTCCTGCACCAGATTGGGCTGGCGCGGAATCGCAAACTTCTGTTTGTAGGGGCTGCTGGTGTAAGCGATCGGGGTAAAGTTCATGTTGCTTCAGGGGCATGAATGGCCGCGGCCACCCATTACCACTTCCAGAAATCACGCGCGAAAATGATGACCAGCGTCAGGTATTCCAGACGCCCCGGCAGCATGTCGGCGCAGAGCACGTATTTGGCCAGCGCGGGAAGCAGCTCTACGCCATGGGTGTAATGACGCCAGGCTGCAATCAACAGGGCGGCACCCCAAAGGAGCATGACAAAGGTGCCGATTTTGAAGCCTGGTTTTAACAGAATCATTGGTGCTCCGGATTTTGGCGCAGCATAGCCATTATCCTTCCGCTATCGCAATCAAATGAGGCTATAATTGCCCCGTTTTTTTAGAGGAACTCTCCCATGCAGATTGCCGTCAACAGTGTTGTCAGTTTCAATTACATCATCAAGGAGGCCAGCGGCGAACAACTGGAAGCTTCTAGTGGCCAACCCATGACCTATTTGCATGGCCAGAATTCCCTCTTGCCTGGACTGGAAAGAGCCTTGGATGGCAAAGCGGCCGGTGACAAGTTCTCGGTAACCCTGGTTCCGGAAGACGCTTTTGGTGAACTGCGAGCCGATAGCGAGTTGCGCGTGCCGATCAGCCAGTTGCAGGGCGCCAAAAAATGGCAGCCAGGCATGACTGCGGTGATTCATTCCAATCAGGGGCATCAGCAGGTAACCGTATTGAAAGTGGGTCACACCATGGCCACTGTTGATACCAACCATCCAATGGCAGGCAAAACACTGGTGTTCGACCTTGAAGTAGTAGAAGTGCGCGAACCTTCCGCCGAAGAACTGCATCATGGCCATGCGCACGGTCCTGGCGGACATCACCACTAACATGGATTCCATGCTGTTCAACGACGGTATTTCCCATGTCATCCAGCTGGCGGTAGCGCCAGTGTTTTTGTTGGCCAGTATCAGTGGCGCGCTCAATGTGCTGTCACAGCGCATGGGCCGCATCATTGATCGCGGTCGTCGACTGAATGAAATCAGCGTGGATGCCAACCTCGATACTGCCGCAGAAATCGACAGGGAATACCAGTCTCTGGCTGAACGCGCGCGCCTCACCCACCGCGCCATCGCCTTGTGTACCCTCAGTGCCTTGCTGGTCTGCCTGGTGATTGTATTTCTGTTCGTGGATGTGATTTTTGAGCTCAACCTGGACTGGTTTATTGCATTCGTATTCGTGACTGCCTTGCTGGCACTGATTATGGCGCTTGTCACTTTTTTGCGTGAAATTGGCCTGGGGACCTACGTGTTCCGTTTTGGTCACCGCAGCGTTACAAAGAAAGGGACCAAGTCGTCATAAAAGGGACCAGTCATCATCAATGACAGCGCTGGTCGGTGCGGGCTCTGGAACGGTTTCAGGCACGCAAAGAATCCGCTACCAGTGAAGTCAAATCCTGGTCTGCACAGAAACCTTCTGCTTCCGCCAGGGGCAGACTCAAGGGCGGATACGAGCCGAAATTGAACTCCACCCAGGGATCGGGTTGCCAGTCCACCAGGCGCGCGATATCCGGATTGCCTGCATAAACCCCTACGGCCGCCACCAGTTCCTGCAAACCTACCCATTGTGCCGGCAACATGAACGTGCGGCGCTCGCCGAACTCATGCGTCCCTGCGTGCAGAAGGTTGCGTACGCAACAACCGACCGACATCAGCCAGCTGTGTGCAGTGGGTGACACCGGGCACCGCACGCGTCTGCCGGCAGCCAATTCCCGGATCAGATCACTGAAGAAGATCGACACGGCACCATTGGGCTCCGGGGGACGCGTGACAATACCGGGCAAGCGCAGCGCACAACCTTTTAACCAGCCGCGGCGGATGTAATCGTTCAGCAGGACTTCCCCAATCACTTTATAAGCGCCGTAACTGAGCGTGGGAGCGGGAGGCGTGGCATCGGTGAGCAGATCGGTTTGTGGTTTGCCATACACCGCAATTGAACTGGCGAAGACCAGCTTGCATTGGTTCTGTTGGGCCTTGAGCAAGTCCAGCAAGCGGATCATGCCGTGTACATTCACGTCCATGCCCAGTTCTGGTTTCTGTTCGCACAAGCCACTGGGGACTGCTGCCAGATGGAATACGAGATCAGCCGGCTCGGCCAGGCACTGCTGCAGCACACTGTTGTCCGAATAGCTGCCGTTGAATTTGTGCAGGCGCGGGTGGTCCGGCAACTGGTCAAGACTCAAATCCAGTGCGCTGATACGCGTCACGGGTGCAGGCGCTTCCAATGCATCGTTAAGCAAGGCGAGCACAAGCTGTTTGCCAATAAAACCGTTGGCGCCGGTTACTACTACATGCATGTGAAACCCCGGATCAATAGACGTCGCGCAGATAGCGCTTGTGCTGGCGCAGTTGCACCAGATATTGACGAGCTGCCGCCGCATCCAGCTTGCCTTGCCCGGCAATCACCTCCAGCAATGCCTTTTGCACATCCTCTGCCATGTGACGCGCATCCCCACAGACATACAAAAAAGCGCCTTGTTCGAGCCACGCAAATACCTCATCAGCCTGGTCGAGCAGGCAATGTTGCACATAACGCTTGTCGGCCTGGTCGCGCGAGAAGGCGAGATCCAGTTTGGCCAGTACGCCGTTGGCTAGCCAGGCTTCGAGCTCATCCTGGTACAGGAAATCACTGGCACGGTGCGGATTGCCGAACATCAACCAGTTCTTGCCCTTGCCAGCGCGGCTTTCGCGTTCCTGCAAAAAGGCTCTGAATGGTGCGATGCCGGTACCTGGCCCGATCATGATCACTGGGGCGTTGTCATCGTCAGGCAGGCGGAAGTTGGGATTGGGCACGGTGAATACCGGAATCTGCTGGCCGAGTTCAACGCGCGAACCCAGGTACACCGAACCCGAGCCTTTGCGCAGGTCTGTATCCTGTTGATACACCACCTGGTTTACGGTCAATTCTATACTGCGTGGGTGCTGGCGCTGGGATGATGCAATCGAGTACTGGCGTGGCATCAGGTGACGAAAGCAGGCAATGAATTGAGCCGGGCTGATGGAGCCGGGAAATTGTTTCAGCACGTCCACGATCTGGCGTTGGTCCAGATAGGCGCGCAGCGCCTTGGTATCTGCATTCATTGCCACGAGTTCGGGATGGTTGACCGCTTCCGTGTAGTGCTTGATGAAGCCCGGATGGGCTTGGGTAATCTCCAGTACCTCTGTCAGCATGGAACGCAACGAGAAGAGTTTGCCGTCCAGCTCGACCTTGTCTTCAGGCTGAAGGCCGACGAGGCTGAGCAACTGGTTAACCAGCTCGGGATCGTTGCGGATCCACACACCCAGAGTATCCCCGGGCTGGTACTGGATACCGGAATCACCCAGATCAATTTCGATGTGGCGGACATCCTTGCTGGAGTCCGGTGCGGTAAGGCGGCGCTGGGCCTTGAGAACGGCCATATAAGGATGGTCGCGATGCCAACGAGGTAACTGGGTATTTGAATCAGACATTTATTATTAATTACAATAAGATAAGAAGGTTATTTAATGTGAATTAGTGTTGGGCTGGCGTGCTGCGACAGGCCTGCATGCAAACGCTGCCATTAAAGCAGAGCCGCTCTTGGCCTGCTAGAATCCCCGCTCCAATTTTCGGCAGGAGGCAGTAGGCATGGCCAGCAACAAAGCCAAGGACAAGCGCAGCACAGACAGCAAAGGTGGCGCTCCGCAGCGCCTCGTCAAAGTGGGTTGCGTGCAATGGCAGATGCGCAGCTTCGCTTCGCTGGCCGCCATGTTGCAAAAGCTGGAAGCCCAGGTGTCCAGCCTGGCTTCGTATAAATGCGACTTCGCGCTGTTCCCGGAATTTTTCTCCGCCCCACTGATGGCATTGAAGCCTGGCCTTGACACATTGTCGGCCATGCACGAACTGGCGCGCTTTACACCCGAACTGGTGGAAGCGATCTCCCGTCTTGCAGTGGCGTACGAGATTAACATCATCGCCGGCACCATGCCTGTTCTGGAGCAGAAGAAGCTCCATAACGTGGCTTTCCTGTGTCGACGCGACGGCAGCATTGAAACGCAATACAAACTGCACCCCACTCCAGGTGAGGTGCGCGACTGGGCCATGCAGGGCGGGGCAACGCTGGCATCCTTCGCGACCGATGCCGGCAGGATCGGCATTCTGGTCTGTTACGACGTGGAGTTCCCAGAGCTCGCGCGCCTGCTGGCTGAGGAGGAAATGGACATCCTGTTCGTGCCCTCGTGGACCGACAGCAAGAATGGTTACCTGCGCGTGCGCCTGTGTGCCCAGGCCCGGGCCATTGAAGACGAATGCTATGTGGTGCTCGGCAGCAGTGTTGGCATGCTGCCGGAAGTGGATAGCCTGGATAACCAGTACGGCCAGAGCGCGGTGTTCTCACCCGCAGATTACGGCTTCCCGCATGATGCGATCGTGGGCGAGACCACGGCCAATACTGAAATGAGCCTGGTGGTGGAACTTGATCTGGACAAGCTGCAGCGCCTGCGCAACGAAGGGTCGGTGCGCAATGGCAAGGATCGGCGCGACGATCTTTACCAAGTCAAATGGAAGGGACGCACCGCCACAAAAAACCAGACGACACGCTGAGTGAATCGGATAGAATAGCCGCTGCTTAGAGCACAGATCACGCCGGTATAGCTCAGTTGGTAGAGCAGCGCATTCGTAATGCGAAGGTCGTAGGTTCGACTCCTATTACCGGCACCATCTACAAAATGAAATCAGTGGCTGATAGTACGCTGATTCCCGTCAGTATAATTTCAAAATCAGCTACAGTATCGCCATTAACATCACCGGAAAGTATACCGCCGACCAGATTTAGTTCGCCTGCTGTGCCCGAAAACGTATTGGAGCCAATGAAGCTGAAGGCCTGATCACGTTTGAGAAAGGTGTTAGCGTCGATTTTGGCGAGATCAATTTTGTCACTGCCCGCTGCAAAGTCGGTGATAGTGTCGGCAGAGGCGCCGAGTGGGGAGTCCAACAGTGAAAGATAGATGAATTTGTCTGCACCAGTCCCTCCAGCAAGGGTGTCGGCACCTTGAGCGCCCTGCAAGTTATCGTTGTCTGCGCCACCATCCAGGTTGTCAGCCCCGGCCATACCAAGCAGCGTGTCATTGCCTGCCAGTCCGAACAGTGTGTCGTCATTAGCTGTTCCCCTTAGGGTGTTGCTGCTACCGTTCCCTAGGAAATAGCTGGATGGCACACTCGTGGTGAAATTGAGCGAGGTGATGTCTGTAAAGCCGGTAAACACATTGCCGGAATCATCGCTAATGGTGCCAATGGGAATAAGCACGTAGTAGCTGGACGCAGTCGCAAATGACATAGCAGGATTAATGGTCAAGGTAGAACCGGAAAAGCTGACTTGTGAACCGTCTGTGGCAGCGATACTGGCCCAGGGACTACCGTTCTCGTTGTATATCACTATAGAGCCGGTACCGGCCTGCACCTCTTCACTGAAGACCAATACCAGGTCGGCATTCTTGTCCACGTTGATGGCGTTGTCTGTAGGGGTCGAACTGAGCAGCCTGGGTGCAATAAGGTCTGGAGGAGTGACGCCGGCGGAGGGATCTGCAATGCTCTGGTCGGCGAAACGCAGCACTTCGAATAAAGTCAATGTATCTGAGCCATCTGCACTGGTAATGGTGGTGATGCCCCTGTTGGCGCTGATAACATAGTTGGCACGAGAACCAATATAGGCTGCAGTGTCGCTGCCGCCGCCTCCCACCAGGGTATCGTTACCCCGCATGCCGTAGATAATGTTGTCGAGACTGTTGCCCGTAATATGGTCGTTACCGTCGCCACCAATGGCATTTTCAATCGCAGTACCAGCGGCGATGGTGAGCAAGTTGCTCCCGTTCAAGCTCGATGTAACGGCAGGGTTGAGGTCCAGCTCAATATCGCGGTGCATTGCTGCCAGATTCAGCCAGTCGGTTCCGCCATCCGTGTCCGTTAGCACCATGCGTGCTGTTTGACCACTTTGTTGCAACACCGTTAGGCTTTCATCCGTGTAGTGGAAAACATCATCAGTAGAAGTTGGTGAACCAAATCCGGTAAATCTGAGCGATTCCAGCAGTCCAGAGTCGCGTCTGATAGCGTCCTGTATTTTCAGCGTCCACGTGCCTGTACTCGTTTCGCCTCTCAAGGCATCAATACCAAAGTTGTAGGACAGGCTATCGTCGGCCAGGGAACCATTGCCAGTAGAGCCATCATAGAGTGAAAGTGTGGTGCCAGAAGGCGAGGTCAAGGTGATTCTGAGATCCGTAAAAAAGCTGTGCTTGAGCGTTAGCATCAGATCCACATGTTCAAGGTTGATGTTCTGGGTAACATCGAAGGTATGCGTCAGCACTGTACGGTCTGCAATAAGACGGTTGACACTTACGGTTCCGGTGGTGATGGCCGTCTCGTTGGCAGAGGTTGAGGCAGATGGTTGGAATAGGCTCCAGACCTCAGCCATGCGCACCGCGTTGAAGGCATTAGCCATGCCATAGCCATAGTCCTCGCTGTAATGAAGGCCGCCACCATTCCAGTTGTTCGCACCGTTCCATTTCCATTTGAAATTCTCTGTTGCCACTGAGGCGCTGTAGAGACTGCCGGTACCCGCTGATGAATAGGCGAGAATATTCTGTACGTCGCGCCAGCCAAGGTTGGGATTGGCATCAATCATGAGCCCGATGACACCTGCTGTGATTGGCCCGGCAGCAGATGTGCCACCAAATTGATTGGTGTAGTCGCCGCTCGACATGCCGTTGTATCCATCGGTGTTGCCTAGCAGGTCAGTGGTGACAGAGCCTGCCGGAGCAGAAACAAGCAGATGGGCGCCATAGGTGGAATAAGAAGCTGCGTTGCCGGCTGTGTCAAGCGCGCCAACAGTAACTGTGAAACGGGAACTGTCGAGCGCATCACCGCCACCATGGATATTATCGTTGCCTGCGGATTTCACATTCAGGGTACCGAGTCCAGCGCGGCCGTTGGCAGCTGCTATTCCGAATTTGGAGGTATCATCATAAAGGGCGAAATCCGGATAACTACCGTAGCTGTGACTAGTCACATCAAAATTGCCGAGGTAATTCAGCGTCTCCAGGTAGCGTGGCCACTGATCGTTGATATCGTCAGCACCCCCGAAGATACGAATGCCGGTGATTTCGGCGCCAAACACGACCCCGACGCCCCCCAAACCGTTATTGAGTGCTGCAATTAGCCCCGCAACAGAAGTGCCATGAGCATCATCGCCAGTAAGTGGCTGCCCGTCATTGAGTAAGCCGTTGATGATTACTTGCATGGAGCTGTCGTAATTACCAGAGAGATCCCAATGGCTGGACTGTATGCCATCGTCCCAGATGCCGACATCCAGACTGGTACCGGTATACTCAGACCAGATGCGTCCAAGGCCGCTAATATTGGCAGTAGTACCAAAGCCAAGGCGGCCAATCTGGAACAAGTGCCATTGGTTGCCAAGCAGAGGGTCGTTGGGGGTGTAGGCCATACTACTCATGGCACTGGTACCTCGGATGAAGCTTGTGGAGATGCCAGAGCGTCAGCTTGTGTTATTCCGTTTACGGCAATGATGTGGCTGAGCCGCAGGGTCTGTTTGCCTTGTTGGCAGGATGATCGTCGCACTAGTGTCCCTTCCAGTTGCAATTCTGTTCCAATTGGGTATGTCGCTTTGTCCAGGCCTTGCACCGGGATGTGTTCTCCGGTGACGGTTTGGAAGAGTGGACATACCACGCCACCCGGAACCATCACTCCTTCCAGTATTATTCCTTTCGACGCAGGCGTCGGACTATTTGAAACTGTTTGTGACAATGCCAAAGTTGAACCAAGCAGTAGACACAACATTAAATATTGTACTGGACACAGCACTTGGCAATATCGGCTCTTCGTTATGGATTTCATGTCAGTTTCAATTGTGAATTCATGTCCATCCTAGCAAATACCGTTTATAGCGGGTAGGCACAACTCATGCTAAACCGGCATGATTGTTGTTTAATGGGCACAATAACTTCTGCTAACTGGATGCCCTGCGTCTTATAGGGAATAATGTCTACAATCTCACAACATCCTGCCAGTAGTCATCATGAGTAACTCCCTTTTGTCGCGTCCGGGTTATCAGCTTTCCCGCTTTGGCAACAAATTCACCGCTGCTTCCGGCATCGTTACCTTGATGGACGATCTGGGTTCCGCCTTGCGCGAGAATCCCGACATGCTGATGCTTGGCGGCGGAACGCCCGCCCGCATTCCGCAGGTAGAGGCCATTTATGTGAAGCACCTGCAACAACTGCTGCAGGACAACGACAGCGCATACCAAATGTTGGGGCGTTACCAGGGTCCGCTGGGTGATGAGGAAGTACGTGAACTGCTGGCCGCACTGTTGCAGCGTGAGTACGGCTGGCAGGTGACCCGGGACAACATCGCCGTCACCAACGGCGGGCAGAGCGCGTTCGGGATCCTGGCCAACATGCTGGCAGGCGAGATGCCGGATGGAACACGCAAGCGTATCCATTTCCCCGTGCTGCCGGAGTATCTGGGCTATAGCGATAGTGGCATTTCCGAAGATTTCTTCTCGGCGACCAAGCCCGCCATGGAACTGTTGCCCGGACGGCGCTTCAAATACCACGTCAATTTTCCTGAATTTAAACTCGATGACAGCATCGGTGCGCTGTGCGTGTCGCGCCCCACCAATCCCAGTGGCAACGTGCTGACCGAAAGCGAACTGGCGCAGCTCGACACTCTGGCGCGCGCGCAACACATTCCGCTGATCATCGATGCCGCCTATGGGTTGCCATTTCCCGGTCTGCATTTTGGTGACAGCAAGGCCTACTGGAGTGACAACGTCATCCTGATGCTGAGTCTCTCCAAGCTGGGCTTGCCCGGGCTGCGCAGCGGCTTTCTGGTCGGCAACAAGGAACTTGTAGCAGCCTTTGGCCGCGCCAATACCATTCTCAACCTTGCCAGTGGCAATGTCGGCCCCATGCTTGCAGCCCGTCTGATCCAGAGCGGTGACCTGCTGCACGCAAGCCGCGCTATCTTGCAACCCTGGTACCGGCAGAAAGCTGCGCAGGCCGAACAGGCCTTGCTGCACGCTTTGCAGGACGTTCCCTGTCATATGCATGTAGCCGAGGGCGCCTTCTTCCTGTGGCTATGGTTCCCGGGCTTGCCGATCAGTACCACCGTGTTGTATCAACGCCTGAAAGCCCAGGGCGTGCTGGTCATTCCAGGAGACGCCGCATTTCCCGGGTTGCAGGGCGAATGGCCGCATAGTCGTGAATGCGTGCGCTTGTCGTTTGCCGTGGAAGAGTCGGTATTGCAGCGTGCTGCTGCTATCATCGGTGAAGTGCTTAAACAGATCTACCAGAACTGAAGCAGAGGGGAAATATCATGTTGAAATCCATCATCGGAGTGCTGGGCTGCGCGCTGCTGTCCAGCACCACGCTCGCGCAACTGTCCGACATCGAAACCTGGGCGGCTGAACTCGAAACCCGTTATACCTATTTGCCCAATGTTACTTATGTCACCGCGAATGGCGTGGAACAGAAGATCGACATCTACCACCGCAGCGATGTGACCACACCCCAGCCCACACTGATCTTCATGCACGGCGGCTTTTGGGTGGTGGGTTCCAAGGACAACCAACTGCCCGCCTTGCTGCCCTGGCTCGCCAAGGGCTGGAACGTCGTCAACGTGGAATATCGTCTCGCAGACGTTGCACTGGCACCTGCGGCGCTCGTCGATTCGTTCTGTGCGTTGCGCTTCATTGGTGAAAACGCAGCCATGTACAACATCGATGTGAACCGTATTGTTGCCAGTGGGCAATCAGCTGGAGGCCATCTGGCACTCTCTCTCGCTATGCTGGATGGTGCCGGCTTTGATGCCAACTGTCCTGCCGGCACAACACCGCAAGTAGCTGCCATCATCAACTGGTTTGGCGTTTCCGATGTGTCGGATGTAATTGCGGGTGCCAACAAATCCGACGCCGCGCTGCGCTGGTTTGGCGACTTGCCGGAAGCGGAGGCGCTGGAGCTGGCAAGCACACTTTCCCCACTGAATTTCGTGACCAACGATCTGCCTCCCATTTTGACGATTCAGGGTGATGCCGATCCTGTAGTCCCTTATGCCCAAGGCGTGGCCTTGCATGAAGCACTCAAGGGTACCAATGTCATCAACCAGCTACTGACCATACCAGGCGGCCAACACGGTCGTTTCAAGGCAGCCGAGCGCGTTACTATTTATCAAGCCATCGATAACTTCCTGCAAGAAGCGGGACTGGAATAACATAAAGCTTGTTGCAGGGCTGGACCCGGACGTCCGGTCCTGCCACAAGGTAAACCAGGCTACAAGGGGAAACATCACATGAAACTTTCAGCTACACGCTCGCTGCTCGCGGCGCTGTTGCTGGGTTCGGTCGTCATGCAGGCCACAGCCCAGGAACACAGCTACGCTCCCAGCGATATTGAAAACGGCCGGGGCCTGTACCAGGCCAACTGTCTCGGGTGTCATGGCAACAATGGCGATTCAGTTGACGGTGTCAAGCTGGGCAGCGGCCGGTTCCGCCGTGCCAGTACTGATGAAGACCTGATCGCACTGATTCGCACCGGCATTCCCAACACGCTGATGATTCCTCGCCCGCAATTGGCCTATGGTGAACTACGTGCGCTTGTCGCCTTCCTGCGGTCGATGCAAACGGGCGGAGCCGTGACGGCCAGTGACGAACGCGAAGTCGTCATCGGAGATGCCGGCCACGGTGAAGAACTGTTCTTCGGCAAGGCGCAGTGCAGCACCTGCCATGGTGTAAACGGCGGTGGTTCGCCGTTGTATCAGGACCTTGGTGGGATCGGTGCACAACGCTCGGCAGCCAGTCTGGAAACTTCCTTGCTTGATCCGATGAAGGAAATAAGGGAAGGGGAGCGCTTCTACCAGGTCACCGACAAGAACGGGGCCAGCGTCCAGGGCAAGTTGATGAATCAGGATCGTCACTCGATTCAATTGCTCACGCTGGAAGAGCGCCTGCAGTCGTTCCGCACTGCCGATCTGACGGCACAAGGTTTCATCCAGACCCCGATGCCTGCCTATCTTGATGTAGTCTCTGCCACTGATGTATCCGATCTTGTGGCCTACCTGCTGTCCCTGAAGGAGTAATGCCATGCAACTGAAGAAACTCATTACCCTTGTGACTGCCGCAAGTGCAGCCGCGTTGCTGGCAACGTCCTCACTGGCCCAGGTTAGCCCTGCACGATTGCTCGCTGCTGAAAGCGAGCCGGGCAACTGGCTCATCCATCACGGTGACTACGATGGGCAGCGTTATTCCGAGCTCACGCAGATTACGCAAGAAAATGTCGGTGATCTGGAACTTAAATGGATCTGGCAGGTGCGCTCACGCGATGGCGCCCCCGAGAAATTCGAAGCAACGCCACTGTATGTGGATGGCGTGCTCTACACCGTCAGTCCTCCCAACGATGTGATCGCGCTTGATCCCAGCAGCGGGCGGGTGTTTTGGAGCTATACCTACACGCCAGCGCCGGAAGCACGCGTCTGCTGCGGTCGTGTCAACCGCGGCCTCGCCATCCATGGCAACAAGCTGTTCATGGGCGCCATCGATGGTCACCTGATGGCTCTGGATACCCGCAATGGTCGCGTGTTGTGGGATGTCAGCATCGGCGATCCGTCACTGGGTTATGCGATCACCGTAGCGCCATTGGTGATTGGCGACAAAGTCATCGTCGGACCAGCCGGTGGTGAATTCGGCATCCGTGGTTTCATTGCGGCCTACGACGTGGAAACGGGCGCTGAACTGTGGAAGTTCAACACCATTCCTGGTCCGGGTGAACCCGGCTTCGAGAGCTGGGAAGATCCGGCACAGGAAGCCTGGAAACTCGGTGGTGGTTCCATCTGGACTACCGGCACCTACGATGAGGAACTCAACCTGATGTACTGGGGCGTAGGCAATCCTGGTCCGGACTGGAATGGCGATTCACGTCCCGGCGACAACCTCTACACTGAATCGGTTGTGGCCCTGAATCCTGATACCGGCGAACTGGCCTGGCACTATCAATACACCCCGCATGACGAAATGGACTACGACGCTACCCAGGTACAAGTATTGGCTGATATCGACTGGAACGGACAGCCGCGCAAGGTGCTGATGACGGCCAATCGCAATGGTGTGTTCTATGTATTGGACCGCGTCACTGGTGAATTCCTGCTCGGCAAACCGTTCGTCGCCGTAAACTGGATGGATGGTTTCGATGAGAGCGGTCGACCCAACCGGGCGCTGTCACCCAGTGAAGAGGGCACTTTCATAATGCCCAATAACCAGGGCGCCACCAACTGGTACCCACCATCGTTCAGTCCCAAGACAGGATTGTTCTATGTGCCTACCTGGCTTGATACCTACTCGATCTATACCAAGCGGCCAGTGGAATACGTGGCGGGCCAGACTTACGTCGGTGCCTACCCGACAATGGCAATGCCAGCCTTGGGTGTGCGCCTGCAGAACCAGCGTCGTCCCGAAGAAGGCCAGGGGGCAATCCAGGCCATCAATCCGCAAACAGGTGAAATTGTCTGGCGTCACGTGATGACAGAAGTGACGAGCAGCGGCGTCCTCAGCACTGCCACCAATCTGGTATTTGCCGGCGCGCGCGATGGCTACTTTTATGCCCTGAATGCCGCTACAGGCGAGGAACTCTGGCATCTCCAGACCGGTGGTGAAGTGGCTTCCGGGCCAATGAGTTTCGAACTGGATGGCAAGCAATATATCGCGGTCAATGCCGGGGCGGGGATGTTTGTGTTCGGCTTGCCCGAATAAGCGCAGGCACCAGGCAATGAAACGCAAGCTTGCAGGGAGATGAATGGAATGGATTTGAAGCAGATTGCTCTCGTGTTCTCTGTACTGTCCGTGGCTGCTGTGCCGACCTTGTTTGCCCAGGCGACTTCAGGTTCGGCCGAGCCCACGCCCGGTATTGGCGTGAATGAGGACAGCAACACTGTGCGGGTAGAGAAGGAGATTACTACCCGCCTTGTCGTTCCTGCGATTGTGACGCAGCGTTGTGCAGCTACCATTACCATTTCATTTCAGCAGCGCAATACTGCAGCGCGGGTCGAGGGTGCCATTGAAAATCCAACCTGCACCAATGCCTCTGGCACCTACGAAATTAATGTCAGCACTCGCGATGCTGCTGGTGAAACCCGGCGGATGCAATTCAGTGAGGTTTGGCAGCAGGTAGACAGTAATGTCGTGGAGTTCAACAAGGACTATG
>JBIIWM010000178.1:0-6062 GCA_044338875.1 Pseudohongiellaceae bacterium
CTGACAGGCGCGGGTGGTTTCATCGGGGCCACCCTGTTGCAACACTTGAGCACCGGTGCGCATCAGGTCAGGGCGGTATATCGCTCCGCTTTGCCAGCAGCGGGCGAGGCTGTCGGCAATAGCCTCGGCAAGCGCACGGAGTGGCGCCAGGGTGATTTGCAGAACGAGCATTTTTGCGCACAAGCCTGTGCCGGGCAGGATGTCGTCATACATCTGGCGGGGCAGGCCTACGTACAGGGCAGCCACGCCGCACATAGCCACAACACCTTTGAGCTGACGCGCAAACTTGCCGAGGCTGCGTGTGCCCAACAGGTAAGCACCTTCATTTACATCAGTAGTACCAAGGCCAACTATCCCCGACATTCTGCCTATGCCCAGGCCAAGCGTGCCTGCGAGGAGTATTTGCTGGGTTTGCACGCACAGCGCCAGATCAACGTAGTCTGCCTGCGCCCCGCACTGGTCTATGGCCCGGGTATGCGTGGCAATCTGGCGACACTGCTCAGGCTGCTGCAACGCAAGGTGCTGCCTGCGTTCCCGGCTTCTGTTTGCCCGCTCGGGATGATCAGCCTGGACGATTGTTGCCTTGCGATAGTGGCCAGCATCGGAAATGCGACGCTCGCAGGCCGCTGCTGGGAGTTGAACGATGGTCAGGCCTACAGTCTGGACACGCTGGTGAGGCATGTGCGCGCGAGTTTGGGGTATGGTGCGCCGTGGCTGCGTTTGCCGCGCTTTTCGATAGAATTGGTCGCCCAATTGGCTGAATTCAGCGCCCCCCTGACAGGCTCCACCATTGGCAGGGGAACCTGTCGGGCCCTTTATGAAGAACCATACCAACTGGATAACAGTTTCGCAGCGGCAAGCGGCTTCACGGCCCGGCACACGTTGCTGACTGAACTTCCCGCATTATTGATGGAGTAATAACAGTGATCACCAAGGGCATCATTTTGGCAGGCGGCTCCGGCACCCGCCTGCATCCCATCACCGCGACCATCAGCAAGCAGCTGCTGCCGGTGTACGACAAGCCCATGATCTATTACCCGCTGGCAACCTTGATGCAGGCTGGTATCCGCGACATCCTGATCATCACCACGCCCCAGGATGCCGAAGGGTTTCGCCTTCTGTTGAAAGACGGTGCGCAGTGGGGCATCAACCTCAGCTATGCCCAGCAACCGAAGCCGGAAGGCTTGGCGCAGGCCTTTCTCATTGGTGAACAGTTTATTGGCAAGGAAAGCGTGTGCCTGATTCTGGGTGACAACATTTTCTACGGCAGCAACATCGAAGACAAACTGCAAAAAGCCATCAAGCGCAAAAGCGGCGCTACTATCTTTACCTATTATGTAAACGATCCTGAGCGTTATGGTGTTGCTACGTTTGACGACACCGGCAAGGTTGCACATCTGGAAGAAAAGCCAAAGCATCCGCAGTCCAATCATGCAGTGACCGGACTGTACATGTACGACAATAGCGTTATCGATATTGCCCGCAACCTGAAACCCTCACCCCGCAACGAACTTGAAATTACCGATGTGAACAAGGCCTATCTTGAACGCGGCACGTTGCACGCCGAACGCTTCGACCGCGGCACTGCCTGGCTCGATACCGGCACGGTGACCTCGTTGCTCGATGCGGCCAACTTTATCCGGGTATTAGAGGAACGCCAGGGACTGAAGATTGCCTGCGTCGAAGAAATCGCCTGGCGTTCAAGCTATATCACTGACGAGGAATTGCTCGCCTTGGCGAAGCCGCTGAAGAAAAGTGGTTACGGACATTATCTGCAGAACCTGCTGCAGCATGGCAAGGCATAAAGCTTGCTGATCTATTGATAGCAGTAGTTGGTTATTAAACTGGAAGACATATGCAATTAATCAAGACCCGCATCCCTGATGTGATGATCCTGGAGCCCAAGGTATTCGGCGATCATCGCGGCTTCTTTCTGGAAACCTGGCGCAAGGAAGTATTCGAGCAAGCCGGCATCGCTGATTTTATGCAGGACAACCACAGCAAATCTGCGCGTGGCGTGCTGCGTGGCTTGCATTATCAGATCCAGCAGCCGCAGGGCAAACTGGTGCGGGCGATCCAGGGTGAAATCTTCGATGTGGCGGTAGACCTGCGTCGCAGTTCGCCGACGTTCGGACAGTGGGTCGGTGAATTGCTGTCGGCTGACAACAAACGCGCACTGTGGGTACCGCCGGGTTTTGCACACGGTTTTCTGGTATTGAGCGACACCGCGGAAGTCGCCTACAAATGCACCACGTACTATGCGCCGCAGTTCGAACGCAGCTTGCTGTGGAACGATCCGGCCCTGGCGATTCCATGGCCAGTGGTGCCGGAGGTGATCCTGTCCGACAAGGACCGCAACGGCACACAGCTCGCCGATGCGGAAACCTACGCATGATGCGGAATAAATGATGCGGAATAAATGGAGCAAGCAATAATGCGAGTACTGGTACTCGGCGCGGGTGGCCAACTGGGCAAGTTGGTGGTGCAACACGCACCGTCACATGCGAAGGTAAGCTCGTATGCTTCAGCGGTTTGCGACATCACCGATCTGCACAGTCTGCGCAGCGTGATCAGCAAGACCGGCGCTGATCTTGTGATCAATTGCGCCGCGTATACCAAGGTCGATTTGGCGGAGAGCGCTGCAGAACAAGCCTGGGCAGTGAACCAGCTCGGAATTGAGAATCTGGTGAAAGCCACGCGCGCCGATACGCGCCTGCTGCATGTCTCCACCGATTTCGTGTTCGATGGCAGCGCCACGCAACCGTATGCGACCACTGCCGCCACTGCCCCCCTCGGTGTTTATGGCGCCAGCAAACTGGCAGGCGAAACCATCCTGTTGCAGCAAGCTCCGCAGCGCAGCAGCATTGTGCGCACCGCATGGCTGTATGCCGCGGCAGGACAGAACTTCATGAACACGATGCTGCGCCTGCTGCAAACCCGCACTGAATTGAAAGTGGTGCACGACCAGCGTGGCACTCCTACCGCCGCACATGGACTTGCGAAGGCGTTGTGGGCCTTTGCGGACAAACCCGCCGTGCACGGCATCTATCACTGGACCGATGCCGGGGAAGCAAGCTGGTACGAGTTCGCCTGCGAGATCCAGCAACAGGCGCTGGCGCGCGGCCTGCTGCAACAACAAATTCGGGTACTGCCGATCGCTACCAGCGACTATCCCACCCCGGCCAGGCGCCCTGCCTACAGTGTGCTCGACAAGAGCAGCACGTGGGCAGCGCTGGGCCTGCAGGCGCAACCCTGGCAAGCAATGCTGGGCGAAGTGCTTGATCAACTGAAGCGTATCAACACCGCAACACTACAGGATAAGGAAGCACCATGAAGTCCGTACTCATCACTGGCGGCGCCGGTTTCATCGGCTCGAATTTCGTGCATTATTTCCGTCAGCATTACCCCGCCGTCAATCTTGTGGTGTTGGACGCATTAACCTATGCCGGCAACATGCATAATCTGGAAAGCCTCAAGCACAGCCCCGGCTTTTTGTTTGTGCAAGGCAACATCGGTGATGAGGTGCATGTGGAATATCTGCTGAAAATGCACGACATCGACACCATCGTGCATTTTGCCGCCGAGAGTCATGTGGACCGCTCGATCAGCGGCCCGGATGCGTTCATTGAAACCAACATCCTTGGCACGCACGTGTTGTTGAAGGCTGCACGCAAGGTATGGCAGGCCAAGGGCGGATTCGCCGGCAAGCACTTTCACCATGTCTCTACCGACGAAGTGTATGGCACGCTGAATGCTACCGATCCGGCCTTTGCCGAAACCACACCCTACGCCCCGAATTCGCCGTATGCGGCAAGCAAGGCCTCATCCGATCATCTGGTGCGTGCCTACCATCACACTTATGGCATGCCGGTAACGACCAGCAATTGTTCCAACAACTACGGTCCGTACCAGTTCCCGGAAAAATTGCTGCCGCTGTGCATGCTCAATATCCTGAATGGCAAACAACTGCCGATCTATGGTGACGGCCAGCAGATTCGCGACTGGCTGCATGTGGATGACCACAACCGCGGCATTCTGCTGGTGCTTGAGCAGGGGCGCAAAGGTGAAACCTATAATATTGGCGGCAACAACGAATGGGCCAACCTCAGCACCGTGAAATTGCTGTGCAGTATCATGGATGCCGAGTTTGCTGCGCAGCCGGCGCTGGCGCAGCGCTTTCCCCTAAGCCCTGCCGCGATGGGAAAATCCAGTGAAAGCCTGATCAGTTTTGTGACAGATCGTCCCGGCCACGACACCCGCTATGCGATCAATGCCGGCAAAATTACCAGTGAGCTTGGCTATCAGCCGCAGGTCACGTTCAACGAAGGTCTCGCGACTACCGTGCGCTGGTACTTGGACAATGAACAGTGGTGGCAACAGATTCTGGATCAAAGCTACCGTGATTTTCGCTAGCACTATTTCCGGCAATACTGCACAGCAGTGACTTGCCCAAGTGATTTGAGGCTGACTTAACCGATGGGCAAGCTATTGCAACGCTTCAGTATCCTGACCAGGCTCCTGCTGCTGGTGTTGACACCGCTGTGCGCGCAGGCGACCGTGATTCTGGAACACAGCTTCGAGGAGTTGGTGGAAAAGTCACAGCTGATTTTCCAGGGGCGCGTGCTGCGCACCGAGCTGGTTGAAGTCGATGGGCTGGTACATACGCTGGTCTGGTTCGACATTGAAGAGACCATCAAGGGCGAAGCCCGGGCGCAAGAACTTTCACTGCGCTTTCTCGGCGGCACTACGGTCAACGCCAGCGTCGACGTCGCCGGCCAGTATCTACCCAAGGTCGGTGATCATGCGGTGTATTTCGTCAGTGATCCCGACGACTATCAGGTGAACCCGCTGACCGGCTGGCATCAAGGTGCCTTTCTCATCGAGACCTTGCAGGATGGCGAGCTGGCACTGGACCTGTCCGAGCGCCCCGATCTGATCCTGTTCAATACGCGCGGCGATCCACTCATGCGCAAAATGCTCGATCTGGATTTTTCCGAAGCGCAGATCAACGCGAAGTTTCCGGAATACGCACGTTTCCCGCTGGCTGATTTCAAGGCTGCCATTCGCAGCCTGGCGGGTGAATGAACGTGATGAAACGCGGCGCCGCCAAACTGGTATTAGGCGTAGTTGCCCTGCTCGGCGTCAGCGCGGCCGTGGCCTTCGTGCTTTCACCTGCGCGGTGGCGCGGTGGCACAACCACCCTGCATATCTCCATTCCCGGGACAGCGCCCTCCGGTGGCTTGTACAAGGATGCGCTTGCAGGCGCACTGCTTAAATGGAACGAAACCCCGTTCCGCTTTGTGATCGATGACAGCTATGTCGATCCTTGCACCGGGTATTCGCGCAGTAGCACTGGGCGCTCGTTTCCGGCAGGTGATGGCGATAGTCGCAACAGCATGGATTTTCGAGCCGATGTCTGTGGCAATGATTTTGGTAGCGATGTTCTCGCGATTACGTTGAATCTCAGTACGCCGGGCAAACTGGGTTTCGAATATCTGGTGGAGTCCGACATCATTTTCAATACGGCCTTCAACTGGAGTATCTATGGTGGCCCCAGGCGCACGAGTGTCGATTTCGGGCGCGTGGCGCTGCATGAATTGGGGCATGTGCTTGGGCTCAGCCACGAGCTTGGCGAGAGTGCCATCATGGCGCCCAAAGTGAGTGATATCGACAGCCTCACGGCCGATGATCGGGCGGGAGCGCTGCGTCTGTATGGCGCACCGACGACTTGCCCCATTACAGGGCTTGTCGTGAATTCACTGACGCGCGCGAGCCTGGTTGACGGGGATTGCCGCGTGCAGCAGCTCTACAGCAATGGCACCGACACCAGTCTGGTGGATACCTATCGGCTGGTACTGACCCAGCCCACAGCATTACGGCTGCGGATGAGCTCGACGTCACTGGATTCGGTCCTGCTCATAACGGATGAGCAGCTCAATCCCGTGGAAGCGTTTGATGACAGTATTATTAATGGCACTACTACCAGCAGCTGCGATGTGGACGAAGCGCTCACGTTGCCGGCGGGTACGTATCTGTTGCTGGCCAACACCTTCGTCAGGCCC
>JBIIWM010000179.1:0-6043 GCA_044338875.1 Pseudohongiellaceae bacterium
TGGCTGCAGCAGCCACGCCCCACCAGGCAGCGCGTTTTGCCTTGCCAGCCAGGGCTGGAATTAGAGAGGGAACGTTTGTCATTGCATATCTCCTGAACCTGAAAGGTTAAATGGCATCGTCGCCAGTCTCACCCGTACGGATACGAATGGCCTGTTCAATGTCGTAGACAAATATTTTGCCGTCGCCGATTTTGCCGGTGTTGGCCGCTTTGGTGATGGTTTCGATAGTCTGTTCCAGCGCGCTGTCTTTCACGACTACTTCCACTTTCAGTTTGGGCAGGAAATCAACTACATATTCTGCACCGCGATACAGCTCGGTATGGCCTTTCTGTCGGCCAAAGCCTTTTACTTCCGTGACGGTGATCCCCTGAACTCCGATTTCAGAGAGAGCCTCTCTCACGTCATCAAGCTTGAACGGCTTGATAATCGCATTAATCATTTTCATTTGTGTCTCCTGGTACGTTTCTACCTGTGGTGGGCGGTGTGGCAGTACACACTGGCCTAACCAAAGCAAGGCGCATGCCAAAAAGGAAAGATGCCAAAAGATCAGGGGGCTTGAAGGTTTTGAATGAATGGTTGGGAAGTGAAACGGTGTTGATGGCACTATATTGGTGCAATTATCCACAAATTCGCACATTTATCGCGCACTCACTGGGCTCACTTGGGTACACCTCAAGGGAAATTTCCGCTGCTTACTGGTGCAGCTGCACAAAAAATGGCATCGTTCTGCCCGCTTTAAGTGCACCCCAACCAAACCCCCAAAAATCAAGGGGTCAGAGTAACTTGATCGGCTAACCAGCGGGTCGTGATCAAGGGGTCGGAGTAACATGATCGGCTGATGGATCAAGTTACTCCGACCCCTTGATTTTCTGGTTGTTTGGATTCGAGTTTAAAAAAATGAAAAACGGGAGATGTTTGAATGTTGTTCAATCCTAAAACCTTGATCAAATTGGCGGCCTTGTTGCTGTGCCTTCCTGCTATTGCGTCCGCGCAGGAGTTGGACACGGGTAACACTGCCTGGATCATGACTTCTACTGCATTGGTGTTATTCATGACGATCCCCGGGCTGTCACTGTTCTACGGTGGCCTGGTGAGATCCCGCAACGTGCTGTCGGTACTGATGCAGTGTTTTGCCATCACCTGTGTAGCATCGCTGGTATGGCTGATCTGTGGTTACAGCCTGGCCTTTTCCGAGGGTGGTCCCTTCATCGGCGGCTTGAGCAAGGCGATGTTCAATGGCGTGACAGAAGATGCGATGGCAGGTTCCATTCCGGAAAGTTTGTTCGCGTTGTTCCAGATGACCTTCGCGGTAATTACCCCTGCACTGATCTTTGGCGGTTTCGCCGAACGTGTGCGTTTTGGTGCGGTGATGTTGTTCAGCGTGATCTGGTTGCTGCTGGTTTACATTCCGGTGACACATTGGGTGTGGGCAAGTGATGGCTGGCTTTTCAAGATGGGTCTGCTGGATTTTGCCGGTGGAACTGTTGTGCATATCACGGCGGGTATTGCTTCGCTGGTGTGCGCACTGGTACTGGGCAAGCGCAGTGGTTTCGGCAAGACGCCGATGCCTCCGCATAACCTGACCATGAGCGTGTGCGGTGCTGGCATGTTGTGGGTGGGCTGGTTCGGTTTCAATGGGGGCAGTGCGCTAGCCGCTGACGGCAATGCCGCGATGGCGATGCTGGTAACGCATATTTCTGCTGCCGCTGGTGCCGTGGCCTGGATGCTAATGGAGAAGTTCAAGTTCGGTAAGGCCTCTGTGCTGGGGATAGTCACTGGTATGGTGGCGGGCTTGGGCACAATTACGCCAGCTTCCGGCTATGTTGGTCCGGGTGGTGCGCTGCTGATTGGCTTGAGTGCTGGTGTCGTGTGTTTCTTCGCGACCCAGGCAATCAAGAACAAACTGCATATCGATGATTCGCTCGACGTATTCCCGGTGCATGGCGTGGGCGGTATTCTCGGTACTTTCTTTGCCGGTATTTTTGCGTCTTCCGCACTGGGTGTGTTCAGCGGCCAGGGTTATAACGAAGGCATGACTATGGCCAGCCAACTTCAGGTACAGCTGATCGGTATTGTCGCCACCATTCTTTATACCGCGATCCTCACCTTCGTAATATTGCGCGTGGTGAATCGAATCACCGTATTCAGGGTCACCCCTGAAGAAGAAAACACTGGCCTCGACATCGTGCTCCACGACGAACGCGGCTACGACCTCTAAAAAAAATCAAGGGGTCGGAGTAACTTGATCGGCTAACTGAAATCAAGTTACTCCGACCCCTTGATTTCAAGTTACTCCGACCCCTTGATTTGGGGTTGGCGGTATCGGCGTGGGGCAACACGTTATATAGTTGCGGCATGCCATTTTCTTACTTTGTTGCTTTCTTTGTGTGCGGGGCTCGGTCATGAGTCTCAGTACGCCTGCGCTCGTGGTCGCTCTGGCGGATGGCCGTTTTCATACCGGTGAGGAGCTGGGGCAGAGCTTTGGGGTTTCCAAGGCGGCCATCTGGAAAGCCTTGAAAAAGCTGGCGGAGCTCAATCTCGACGTCCATTCAGTGCGCGGCAAGGGCTATCGTCTCAGTGAGCCCCTGAGCCTGCTCAATAGCGCCCAAATTCTTGCGCAGTTGCCCCAGAGCCGGCGCGAGCAGCTTGGCGGGCTGGAAATCCTGCACACCATCGATTCGACCAATGCCCATGCCTTGCGCCGCATACAAAGCGGTGAGCTGGATTTGACGGCTGGCAAGTGCTGGGCCTGCCTGAGCGAAAGCCAGACGGCCGGCAAGGGGCGCCGCGGACGTGAATGGGTAAGTCCGTTCGGTCACAATCTTTACCTGAGCATCGTACGGGAATTCAGCAACGGCGCCGCAGCGCTGGATGGCCTGAGCCTCGTGATCGGCTTGGCCCTGGTGACAGCACTGGATGAAAAAGGCTACAAGGGCCTGCAACTGAAATGGCCTAATGATTTGTTGCTTGATGGCCGCAAATTGGCCGGGATACTGCTGGAAGTGAGTGGCGATATTACCGGCTTGTGTCATGTCGTGATTGGAGTCGGGCTGAATTTGCGCACTGACCCCACTGTGATGCAGTCGGTTACGCAGCCCTGGATTGCCCTCGACCAGGCTGGCTATCAGGAACGCAAACGCAATGAGTTAACGGGTGCCATCCTCAACAAGATCCTCACGGCGCTGCACATGTTCGAACATTCCGGGTTTTCAGTGTTCATGAAGAAATGGCAGGAATACGACATTACGTTCGGCAAGGAAGTGGTCCTGCACATGGCCGCTGGCACAGTCATTGGCAAGGGCTTGGGTGTGAATCAAAGTGGCGCTTTGCTGCTTGAGACCGCAGACGGCGTGAAGACTTTTCATGGGGGAGAAGTAAGCTTGCGCTTGAATCCGCACGCGACAGACACCGGGAGCAATGCCGATGTTGCTTGAAATTGATGCCGGCAACACGCGTGTAAAATGGCGCGTTAGTGAATTGAATGCGCAAGGCGCAGCGACTGCAGCGGGAGCGGTGCTTGCCCGTGGTGTCGTCATTGATGCCATGGCGGTAAGCGGCAACGCTGCAGGAGATCCCGTGTTGCGCGCACAGGCCTGTCTCAATGAATTGCTGGTGCAGCTTGAGAAGTCGGGCATTGCCGAATTGAAAAAAATTCTGGTGAGCAGTGTGCGCGGAGATCAATTCCGGGAACAAGCCCTTCAGTTGCTTGAACGCAGTTTTGGCCTCGTGCCGGCATTTGCTGTTTCCTCTGCGATTGCTGCAGGGGTGAGTTCTGCCTATGCACAGCCGGAAAAACTCGGTGTCGATCGTTGGTTGGCAATGCTCGCTGCCTATGCCGATGCACGGGCTGCCTGTTGCGTGCTGGATTGTGGAACTACGATTACGCTGGATGTGATTGACGCGGAAGGCCGGCATATGGGCGGCTATATCGTGCCGGGTTTACAGTTGATGCTGGAATCGCTGGCGAAGCGCAGTCCGGCGCTGGTGATTGAAACCGGCAAGTTCGGACTCCACCCCGGCACGAATACCCAAGCGGCCATCTCAAATGGCATATTGAATATGGCGCTGGGGTTTTTGAATTTTGAGCATCGCAAAATGAGCCGCTTGCTGGCAGAGCGGGGAGGAGAAAATCCTGCAGTGAAAATAGCGGAAACTGAACCGCGCTGGTACCTGACGGGCGGGGATGCCGAAACCCTGGCTGCTTATATTGAATGGGAGTTCAAGCTGGTGCCCGATCTTGTTCTTGATGGTTTGCGCCTGGATCTTCCGGGGTAGAAGCAACCACGGGATCGCAATCAGGGGCAGACTGTCTGGTTTCAGGATCGTTGATTTCTCGGGTTTTGGTGGTGCGGCAACGGTGCCTGCATCAGTGAATTGGTAAAAATGCTGTTATGAAGACGTTCGTTCTACTATTACTACTGACCAATCTGGCCTATTTCGGCTGGAACCAGGGCTGGTTGCGCACTGTGCCGGTCGAGCCGGTTGCAGTGAGCGCTGCGGAGGAGGCTGCCTTGCCGCCGTTCCAGCAGGCGCCGGCCAGCCTGACCTTGTTGGCTGAAATACCCGATCCCGCCCAAGCCGGAACGGGCGCGGGTGTGGACGCGGCCATCGCTCTGCCCGTGGCTGCAGAGCCTGTAGCAGAGACCGGAGGCATGATCAGGCGGGATATCACTGGTGCTGCGCCAGTGGCTGAAGTGCCCCTCGAGTCCCCGCTGGCTGCAGTAATTCCGGTCGCCCCCACCCCTTGGTGCGGTGAATTGGGCCTGATTGCCGAGGAATCTGCCGCCAAAACCCTGATTCCGGACCTGTCGGCCCTGGGATTTGTGGTTGAACTGCAGTCTGGCCGGGTCCAGGTGTCGTCTACTTACTGGGTCTATATGCCTGCATTTGCCTCGGAAACCGAGGCTTTCCGCCAGTTGGAAGAGTTGCAGGACCGAAAAATAGACAGTTATTACATGCGCGCTGGCAACTATGCTGGCGGCATCTCGCTTGGAGTGTTTTCCCGTGAGGAGAGTGCCAAAGTGGCCCAGGCCAATCTGGCACGGCAGGGGTATCAGGCTCAAATAGGGGAGGTAATCCGTGAAGAACCGCGGTTTCGCCTGGTTTTGACCGCCCCGGATCGCTCAATTCTGGATGGCGCGGAATGGCAGGGTTTCAGGGCGAGAAACAATGCGCTGCAGCTGTCAGAAAATGTCTGCGAGGTGGTTGCATCGGCATCCCGAGTTCCATAGAATGCCGCCCTCTGTGTAAAAGTGCCAGAATTAGTAAAATCTGATGCTTTGTTGGAGGGATTCCCGAGCGGCCAAAGGGATCAGACTGTAAATCTGACGCGAAAGCTTCGGTGGTTCGAATCCACCTCCCTCCACCAGTCAGTGTTGCTAATTCATCTAGCAGGGCGATTACAGAAGACAGTGGACGAAAGATATCCCCGGACTTGCCACTCTTTTAGCAGGTTTAGAGATGTCATTGGTCCTCTGTTTTTTGGAATTTGCGCCTGAACTGGTGAGGGTTAGCGCGGGTATAGTTCAATGGTAGAACTCCAGCCTTCCAAGCTGATCATGCGGGTTCGATTCCCGCTACCCGCTCCAGTTTAAGGGCTACGGAAACCGGAGCTGATGCTCTTGGAGTAGTAGTAAATAGTTCGACGCAAGAAGTGTATGTAGGACTGCGAATTGCTCGCATAGCTCAGGTGGTAGAGCGCATCATTGGTAATGATGAGGTCCCCAGTTCGACTCTGGGTGTGAGCACCATCCTTCTGTTGGTTTTATAGAAGGTGAGACAATTGGCAGGACATTTCCTGGTAGAACGTGCACCAAGAGCCTGGCTTTTACATCAGAACTGACGGCTTGAACCAGCATGCTGGTTAAAGTAATTGAACACAAAACCAGCATACGCTGAAAAGTTTGAACTTAATGTCGGAGGCATTCGATGGCAAAGGAAAAATTCGCACGTAACAAGACCCACGTGAACGTTGGCACCATTGGCCACGTTGACCACGGTAAAACCACCCTGACCGCGGCGCTGACGCGCGTGTGCGCAGAAG
>JBIIWM010000180.1:0-6009 GCA_044338875.1 Pseudohongiellaceae bacterium
AGTGCGGGTAGAGGCTATTGCCGTTCTCATCGCGCAGGAAGAGTGCCAATTGCTCGGCTGCAATATCAATTTGGCGTTGTGCATCGGTGACCAAGGCCTGTCGCTGCACTACCGATTGCCGGTTTTCCACCAGCAGGATGCGGGCAGCGTTGCCGGCAGCGACGCTGGTCTCCAAGCCTTGTCCACGATTCAAGGCAAGGGCGAGCAGATCCTGATAGGTTTCTTCCAGACGGTGGGCCAACAGCCAGCGTGCATAGGCGATATATGCCTGTTCCAGCAATTTTAATTGTTCCGCCCTGAACTGGTGTTGCTGTACTTGTACTTGCAAGTCGGCTGTCGCCATCGCTGCACGGCGATCATCTATTTCGCGATTGCGCCACAATGACAAGGCAAAACCCATGCGCGCCTCGCCATCATCAAGCGTCAAGTCCTTGCCTTCGTAGCCGGCAAAATCACCATCTGACTGTCGATAACCACCGAATACGCGGCTGTTCATGAATGGGAATGCCTGTGTCAAGCCTGCATCAAGGCTGCCATGTTCGTAAAAACCGCCTTGCTGTGTACCCAGAGAACTGTCGATACGTGGATCGAACGCACCACGCGTGGCCAACGCAAGTCCGTTACTATTGGCAACGTCACTCCTGGCAGCCAGCACCAGCGGATAATGCTGAAGGGTACTCTCGACGACATCCACCAGGGTGGTGGGTACGTTGGCGCTGTGACGCTCTTGCGCGCTGGCCTGGCCAGACAGCAACATGGCCACCAGCGTGAACAAGAATTGCAGCTGCAGACGAATCATTTCCTGGCCTCGACTTGCAGTGAACCAGGGGCTGCTGGCGGAATCGATACCGGCGGAAAATGATTCAACAGACGCCAGAGTTCGTAACCAAGCGGTACTGTTTCGAGCAGCACCCATCCACGCACGTTGGCACCAAGGCGTACGAAAGTGTCAGGCGGCCAACCGCAGTTGCCAGCCAAATTGAGACCAGGCAGTGCCACCTTGTCCTGATCACAGGCGGTACCCAACTGTCGCTCGGCTACCAGTATGCGGAAACGCCCGTCATCACGCGCATTCGGTTCGACAAAGAGCACTTCACCGCTAAAGGTCCCTATGGCGTATTCGGGAATCCCGCTGAACTGGAACGATGGCCAACCCTCGAATTCGAGCCGCACTTCCCGCCCCGGCTGCACCAGGCCAATATCGCGACCCTCGATAAACAATTCGATTGCACGCTCGCCATTGGCAGGCAGGAATGTTGCCAGGCGCTGGCCGGCAGTGACGAGAGTGGCAACGTCTCCGGCTTCCAGTTGCAGGATGGTGCCATCCCGCGGGGCTACTACCAGTTGACTACCCTGCCGTGAAAAGTTTACCTCGGCCTGGTTAAGTTCACCCAGCGCCTGCTCTTCGCTGATACGCAATTGCTGGACACGGATGCTGGCTTGCTCAAACGTCAATCTGGACGTCAGGCCCGCCTCGAACAATTCTTCCTGCCTTGAAAGATCAAGTTCTGAGGTACTTGCGGCATGGCGTGCTGCTTCATGTTTGCGTATGGCTGCATCCAGTTGTGCTTGCAGTCGTACCACCAATTCGTCATCGAGATCCTGGATGCGCACGACAGGGTCGCCTGCATGCACGAATTGGGCATCTTGTACGTACCACTCCGCGATACGGCCCGAGACCAGTGCACTTAAGGTCTGGGCACGATCTCGCGGATCGAGGGCGGTTACGCGACCGGAACCGCTGGTAGTTTGTACCCACGGTACGAACACCAACATTAGTGCCAATGCAATCGTGGCTGTTGTCAGCAACCATGCCGTGACTCGCACTGCACGCGGCAGACCGGTGCGGCGCTGGCTGTCCAGACGCAGCAGCCATGACTCCGGATAGCGATGGCCGAAGGAATTGCGCTGCGAATCGCGCGGGCGTTGCGGCGTAGCGCTCATTTAACCTCCACTTGCTGAATGGTGGTGCCCAGCTGCAGATGATGCGTGAATGCAGAGCAATCATTGCGTTTGGTGAAGTACATGATGCTGCCCTTGCGGGTCGCCATGAAGGCTGCGCAGTAACGTTCCAACAATGCGGCATCCAGACAATCGAACAACCGGGTCAATACCAGTAAACGCGTAGCGCCGAGCAGAGCACACGCGAGCTTGAGGCGTAATACCTGCTCCAGGCCAAGTGGCGTTACTGCATGCGACAACAACGTATCCAAGCCGTCAGGCATTAGTGCAATTTCATCAGTCAGTTCCAGCAGAGCGAGCGCTTCCTGCAACTGGTGACGACTCGCCGCAGGGCCGGCCAGCGTCAAATACTCGCGCAATGTCAGCGGCAGCAGCGTAAGTCTGTCGAATACGCTGACAAATTCGCGAACATCAGCCATCGGGCTGTCGAGCAGGTCTTGCGTGCCCCAGTCAAGCGTGCCACTGGCAACCGGCAGGCTGCGCTTTAGCAAGCGGCACAAGGCATCCTGAACGCGGTGATCGGTGACGTTGACTCGTGTGACAGACAACGGCGGCAACGTAAAATCGAGATAGAGCGGAAGATCCTGCTGGCGGGTGGTTACAGCTGCAAGCCTCAACTCTGCCGCAGGCATAAATTCCACTGCGGTTCCATCAGCCGACTGTTCGACAGGCACCTCGCGGAATCGCGCCAGTTCCTCCACAGCAGCGCAAACGTCGTAGTAATAATCCAGATAGCCTGCCAGCTGCGGCAACACATAGAAGATCGACGACAGGATCAATTCGGCTGCCACCAGTTGTCCCAATGTCAGCTGGCCCTGGATGACCAGCCATCCGCCCATGCCCAGCAAAACAGCACTCGCCAGCGCATAGATAAACAAGTAGCTGAGCAGCTGCAAAAAGCTGAAACGGAAATGCTTCTGTTGTGCATCAATGTGATTGTGAATAAGCGTATTGGTACGATCAATGGCAAATGCCTGTCGCGTGCGGGCCCTGAAGAAACCTGTGTTGACTGCCAATCCCTGCAACCAGGCGGCGGCCTCGTGTTTCGATTCAGACACCGCGAAGCTGCTGCTGATAGCCTTCCAGCCGAAAATGATCCAGGTCACATGAACCAATAGCAGGAACACGAGGCAGAACACGAAGAAGTAGAAATGGTAAAGCGAAACCACGATGAAGCCGATGGCAGTCTGGAATAGCAGCGTGAAACCATGGCTGAGCAGATACGGAATGTTCTTCTTCAGCGTCATGATGTCGAAATAGCGGTTGAAAAGTGCGGCCTCACGCCCTTTTTCGAAATGACCCTGCTCTGACATAAGCCCTGTAAGTGCAATTTCACCGGCCAGTCGCGCATAGAGGCGGCGGTTGAACAGCTCCATGCTCCATGCCCGCATGGCATACAGCACGCCGGACAATAGCAACAACAGGAACATCAGGAGACCAATGGTCACTACTGCACTTATGCGACCGATGTTGGCGATGGTATCGATCAGTAATTGAACCGAGATTGGAATGACCAGCGACAGCAACGATATGGCGGCGCTATAGACGAGAATAACCCGGTAGTAGGAGGCTTCAGGGCCGAGAACAGCACGTACTAAACGATTGAACTCGCGTGGATCAGGGAAGTGATTGCCTTGTATTCCCATGTAATTCCTGTGCCTTTTCAAAAAACCAGACTGGATAGTTATCAAGGAACGATTCTATAAGGTCTCGAGGATCAAACTCCAACGAGATTCCATTTATTTTGTGTAATCGATCCACTTGTTGGTACAAATTAAATACAGGAGTTGATAAAAGGCCTGGATCATTTCCGGCATTGCAAGCGCGAAGGAGAGTTGAGAAAGGGGAGCTGTAAAAGGGGAGCTGTGTTGCTGCCCCTCGAGCATGTCGAGGGTCAGCAGCAAGGTAATCCGAGTTGTGTATTGCCTGCAGAGAAACGCTTTGATTAGAGTCCCGGCGGCACTTCATTCAGCAGAATGGTTTTGGTCTCGGTATAGGATTTGAGTCCGGAGACTCCGCCTTCCCTGCCAATACCACTTTGCTTGAAGCCGCCGAACGGCAGGAAGTAATCCAGGCGGAAGCCATTTTGCGCAAACGCGCCCGTGCGAATACTGCGTGCAACGTGATAAGCCCTGGCGTTGTCGTTGGTGAGTACCGCGCCAAACAGACCGAAGTTGGAGGCGTTGGCAATGCGAATGGCATCGGCTTCATCTTCGTACGGAATCACGCACAGCACCGGCCCGAAAATTTCTTCCTGCGCGATGGTCATGTCGTTGTCGACGTTGGCGAACAGCGTGGGCTCTATGTAATAACCCTTGCTCAGTCCCTCGGGACGCTTGCCGCCGGTGACCAGTGTGGCACCTTCCAGCACGCCCTTGGCAATATAATCTTCCACGCGATGGCGCTGACGCTCCATCGCCAATGGACCCATCATGCTGGTGGGATCCAGCGGATCACCGACCTTGACCGCTTCAAGTTCACGCTTGAGTGCGGCAACGAGCGCATCGTGCCGCGCATGCGACACCAGCACACGGCTGAGTGTTACGCAGACCTGGCCGCAGGCGATGGTAATGACACCTGCGAGAAATTTCGCTGCTGCATCCAGGTCATAATCATCCAGCACGATGGCTGCAGATTTTCCGCCCAATTCCAGTGAACACCGGCCAATACGTTCACCGCACACGGAGGCGATACGCGCACCGGCGGTGGTGCTGCCGGTAAAGCCGACCTTGTCGACACCAGGATTGGAAATCAGATAATCAGACGCATCGCGGTGACCGGGCACCATGTTGAGCACGCCATGCGGGAAGCCAGCAGCTTCGGCGCATTCCGCGAGAATATATGCTTCAAGTGGCGTTTCCGGCGCCGGCTTCATGATGACCGTGCAACCTGCCAGCAGTGCCGGCGCAATCTTGTTCATCATGATCGTGTAAGGTGCATTCCAGGGCGCGATGGCAACCACCACGCCCACCGGTTCATGCACCACCACTGCAGCACCACCATCGGCGGCCGACATCGCTTCCTCGAATTTGAAACCAGCGGCACCCCTGGCGTAGAAATCCAGCATGTACGAACCCAATCCGGTCATCATCCGGGCGCCGAACACCAGTGTGCCGGTTTGCAGCACCAGTGCATTGGTCAGGTCTTCGGCACGCTTGCCCAGTTCAGCCTGCAGTTTTTGCAGATATTCGGCACGTTCCGCCGGGCTCAGTCTTGGCCAGGGACCATGATCGAACGCTGCGCGTGCAGCCTTTACTGCATCGTCCATATCGAGCCGGCCGGCACAGGCGGTATGCGCTTTTACCTCTTCCAGATGCGGGGCGACGATGTCGAGTCTGCCGCCATCCTGAGGTGGCACCCACTCGCCACCAATGAACACTTTGTCAGGATGTTGCAAATGACAGGGATTGAGGTATTTCATTGCTGCTCTCTTTTGAATTTTTTTGCTTATTGCGCCCAGGGCGAGGCCATGCCGTAGGGTACGGTGACAAACACGGCTTCAATTTGCAGGATCTTTCCGTCCACGATCTTGAACAGTTCAAGCAGATAAAAGGAATGCGGGAAACGAATGGGCGATTTGACGACGCGACCATCGCTGAGCGTGTATTCATCGAGCACGCCATTGTGATCAATGAAACCACTGGCCAGCACCAGTCCGCGCTCTTCATCCACCAGCGGGAAGCGGCGTTCACGCAAGGCAGAATCATAGCGATAGTTGCCCTGGCGGAATTGTTCCTCGCAGCCCAGTGCACCTACTGCGGTGAAGTCCACCGAAGCATTGTGCGTGGTACGCGTGCCATTCTCGACGCGGTTGCAGTCTGCATCAAACTCGGTAAACAAGGTGCCATCATTCAACTGCAAGGTGTCGAAGTAACCATCGGCAATGCTGATCATGCGCTCGCGCGGACGCCGCTGTGCTTTCGGCAGGATCTCATAGAACACCGGTTTGTCTTCCAGCACCGGCTCTGGCCACACAATGCTCTTGGGTTCGTAGATGGTGCGCAGGATTACCATCTCGGCTTCTGCAATCAAGCCATGCTCCACCTT
>JBIIWM010000181.1:0-5986 GCA_044338875.1 Pseudohongiellaceae bacterium
ACGCAGAAGGCACAACGCTATGGCTGGCACTGATATTGGCTATCCAACAGCTATATGGTTTTACTGTTAACAAGTTGATCGAGGTGATGCGGCAAGTGACTGTTAGGAAATGACGCAATTTGCATCACATGCCCGGTGCCTGATTAGGGTGTATTCAAGCGGCTAACGGGATTGAAGAGCAGTTCGATCACAGATGCAAAAATTTAGCTGAGCCGGATCACTAGCTCACGTCGTGAGCCCAAGCAATGTCACACCACTCTAACTTAGAAAAACAAAATACAAATGACACAAACCCCCACCCCCGGATTTATGGTCTTGCATGGCAACCGCCTGGAAGATCTGCGCAATTTATTGGTCTCATTTCTGAAGTCCCACCCATTGCCGCCACTTTCTCCCGAGGTGCTGCTGGTTCAAAGCAACGGTATGAAGCACTGGCTGGAGATGGGCTTGGCCGATGACTCTGCCCTGGGTATCTGTGCCGCCACTCGGTTGGAGCTGCCCAGCAGCTATATGTGGCAGGTTTACCGGAATGTACTTGGCGTCGATGCTGTGCCACAGCAAATGCCATTCGATAGATCGGTGCTGATCTGGCGGCTAATGAGGCTGCTCCCCGAATTGGCTACGCACAACGCTGTTTACGCGCCCCTTAAGCGATATCTGGACGGCGATGCAGATGGCCGGAAGATCTACCAGCTTTCGATGCAGGTGGCTGACGTGCTCGACGGCTATCAGAATTATCGCGCAGACTGGTTAGCCGATTGGACGTTGGGCAAAGATGTCTTGCGAGCGTATGACGGGTCAACGCCACCGATGGGCGAGTCACACATCTGGCAAGCGCAGTTGTGGCGCGATATACAGGCTGATGTCGGGGATACGTTGGCACAATCATCGCGAGCCAGTACTCACGACCGCTTCATACAGGCCATGAAGCAACTGACTGACAACTTTGCGGCTTCGAAGCAAAGACCGGCAGGTTTACCACCACGCATTGTCGTTTTTGGAATTTCATCGTTGCCGATGCAGACCGTGCAAGCTCTGGCAGCTCTCGGTCAGGTTTGCCAGGTGTTAATGTTCGTACAGAATCCTTGCCAGCATTACTGGGGCGATATTGTTGAAGGTCACGACCAGCTTCGTAAACAGGTGCGCCGACGGCAACAGCAGAAGCCGGTCAAGTCTGCGCCGGCAGCAGCGGATCTGTCGCAATCGCCGACCCATCCTTTGCTGGCCTCGTGGGGCAAACAGGCGCGAGATTACTTACATTTGCTTGATGATTTCGATAGTGTTGAGACTTATCGCAAGCACCTGACCCGAGTTGACGTGTTCGTGGATCCGGTCGCCGATGACGGCAATCCATCGTTGTTGGCACAGGTGCAGTCAGCCATTCTTAACCTGGACCCAGTGCCAGACTCGCCCAAACCCATACCAGGTGACCAATCGATCACGTTGATCATGACGCATTCGGCGCAACGTGAAATCGAGGTTCTGCATGACCGTTTACTGGCATGGTTTGATGCTGATGCCACGCTCCAGCCGCGCGATGTGATGGTGATGGTGCCTGATATGGAGTCCTTTGCGCCGTACATCCAGGCCGTATTTGGCCGCTTCGCAACGGGACAGCCGCGACATATTCCGTTTTCAGTTACCGACATGTCTCATCGTCAATCACCTATCGTGCAAGCACTCGAGACGTTACTTTCATTGCCAGGTTCACGTTTGTCACTCGCCGATTGGCTAGGGCTGTTTGAAGTGGCTGCGGTTCGAAACCGGTTCGGGCTCACCGAGGCCGATGTGGAGCAGTTACATACCTGGCTGTCGTTAGCAGGCGTGCGCTGGGGATTGGATGGCCAGCACCGCAGAGCTTGGGGATTCCCTGAACAGATGACCGAAGGCGCGGCTGGCGTTGACCAGAATACGTGGGCTTTCGGCTTGCGGCGCCTATTGCTGGGCTATGCAGTCGGGCAAGGTGAGCCATGGTGTAATACGCTGCCCCTGGCTGCAGTTGGAGGTCTGGATGCAAACCTCATCAGCCATCTACTGGAATGGGTTGAGGCCGCCAATTTGACACTCAACGAGCTGTCGCAAGAATTGACAGCGGACGAATGGGTGCAAACCTTGACCGGGATCGTCGACCGATTCTTCCTGGCCACCGACGATGCCGAAGAGCGTCTCTTGCAAGGATTGGTGGAACCTCTGGACAAATGGAAACAGGCGTGCGACGACGCGCGTCTGGTCAACTCATTACCATTGGTAGTGGTGCGCGAGCATTGGCTGGAGCAGATTCAGGAGCCAGGCTTACATCAAAGATTTTTTGGTGGTGGTGTGCAGTTTGCCACCCTGATGCCCATGCGTTCGATCCCCTTCAAGGCCGTTTGCCTGCTGGGCATGAATGATGGCGATTACCCACGTCAGGTGGCACCTCGGGATTTTGACCTGATGGCGCAAAGCTGGCGGGCAGGCGACAGGTCACGTCGGGAAGATGACCGCTTCATGTTTCTTGAAGCATTGTTGTCCGCCCGCCAAAAACTGTACATCAGTTGGCAGGGTCATCGGGCCTCTGACAACGCGTTGCAACCGCCTTCTGTACTGGTGGCTCAATTGATTGATTACCTCAAGGCAAGTTGGACGCCCGCGCCTGTGCCAGCGTTGCAACCGCTACAACCATTTTCAGGACAGTATTTTCAGGAAGGGTCGGGGTTTTCTACCTATGCAGATGACTGGGCTCAAGTGCATGCGAAACCCGGAAAAAATTCCACCAACGATGACAGCAAGGTTGATGTGCACGATCGTTCAGTCACCGTGCTTCCGACTGCATTGACACTGGGCGACCTGCGCCAGTTGGTTCGACAGCCGGTGGATGTATTTTTTCGAGGCCGTCTTCACGTTTGGTTGGATTCTGTTGACGAAGCGGAACAGGAGGTTGAACCCTTTTCCCTTGATAATCTGGAGCAATACCATGTCGGGCAGGATCTGCTCGCCGCAGAGAACGAGACTCAAGCTCTGCAAAATATGAAGTTGTCCGGCACGCTGCCAATGGCAGCGTTCGGGGAACGCTTGGCACAGCAACTGAACGAAAAAGTGGCCGTTGTGCGTGAGCGGCGACAGCACTGGAAGGAGATGTACCCGTTTGAGCTGCCCACGCAGTCAGTGACTTTGACGCTGAATGGGGTCTCCGAAGATGCCACGAGCACAGATGAACTGACGGTTTCAGGGACATTGACAGGGTTGTGGTGCAATCGCGATGACAATAAACCAAAAGGATGGTTGCAGCTCGCTTGCCGATCCGGTGCTGTCCTTCAAGGCAAGGAGGGGGAAAAGGTGGCCCGGGCGCATATTGTTGCGGGACTGTGGGTCAATCACCTGGCAGCCTGCGCCGGTGGAGCAAACCTGACCAGCGTGCAGTTGGGTGTGGACGGTGGGATTGTGTTTGATCCCTTGCCCAGTTCCGATGCAAAACAGATTCTTCAACGCCTGGCGCAATCCTACATGGCAGCCTGGGCCAGGCCTTTGCCAGTTGCCTGCAAAACCGCGTGGGCCTTCCTGCAGGCTCAAATCATGGTCAAGAATGCGCCATCAGAAAAACCCTCCAACCTGGTTCCTCTCGAGGAGGCACAAAAGGTTTTCGAAGACGGGTACCAGTTCGCTGGTGAGTGGACGGAGTCGCTCTATTTGTTTCGAGCCTTTGAGGGATTTGGGGACATCGAGGAAGAATTGCCCGCGTGGGCTGAGGCACTTTATGGCGACATGGCCCAGCAAGCAAAGCTCTCTTCTGAAGAAGGAGCACAAACATGAACAACATCACAAACAATATGGAAACAATTGGCTCAGAGCCAGCACCATTAATACCTCTGAAGCTCAACACCTTGACCTTACCGCTTGCCGGGACGCGAGTCATTGAAGCGTCTGCTGGAACCGGCAAGACCTGGACGCTGGCCGCCTTGTATGTCCGCATTATCCTTGGGCATGGCCGTCCGGGTGATGATTTCAGCGGCGGTTTGTATCCACCTCAAATTCTGGTGATGACTTTTACCGAAGCGGCCACCGCAGAGTTGCGCGGTCGCATTCGTGATCGTCTGGCCGAAGCGGCTGGGCTATTCGGAGACGCCGATGCCAAGTCTGCGTTGGGCGACGATTTCTTGCGGGATCTTCGCTTGGAGTTCGCCCCCGATCAATGGCCAGCGTGCGCCTACCGACTCAACATGGCAGCGCAATGGATGGACGACGCCGCGATTTTTACAATCCATGGCTGGAGCAGCAGAATGTTGCGCCAGCACGCTTTTGACAGTGCCAGCCTGTTTGAGCAATCCATAGTGGTAGACAGCAGCGCGCTCAAACTTTCCGCCGCGCGGGACTATTGGCGTAAGTGGTTTTACCCATTGCAAGTTGACCAGATCGCCGCCTTGAAAGAAATCGGCGCCACGCCTGACGCCCTGTTGGAAAAGCTGGAGAAAATTTGGGCGGCCTCTGATAAACACCCGGAGACACTGGTATCCGCTGGTGAAGCCCCGGATGTTCTGATTGATCGGTGGCAAGTCTGGCAAACAGCGATGGATTCCCTGGAATCAGTCGCCCGGCAGGCTTGGAATGATGATGTCGTGGCGCTGGTGCAAGCGGCAGCAAGCATGAAGACGCTGAAGAACTATCGAGCAGACTGGCTGCAAGGGTGGCTGAACCAAATGGCGGAATGGTCAGGTGGTGAGTCGATTGAACTGAAAACCATTGAGCGTTTCTCGGTATCGACGCTGACAGAAAAGGGATGGGATGCTGCCGGTGAGCATACTGTATTTGTTCATATCAAGGCGGTATGCGAACAACATCCATCCAGGCCAGAGATTGGTGAAGGGATGCTGGCTCACGCGGCTGCCAAGATTGGCGAGGCTTACCGGAACGCAAAGGCTCAGCTGGCCCAGTTTGATTTTTCTGACCTGTTGCAGTGCCTCTACCACGCCCTGCAGGCATCAGACGGACGTCTTGCAGCGGCCATCCGGCAGCAATACCCGATTGCATTGGTTGATGAATTTCAGGACACCGACCCATGGCAATACGGAGCACTGTCCAAAATCTACAAGGACATCGATACGCAGGACACAGCGTTATTGATGATTGGCGACCCCAAGCAAGCCATCTACAGTTTTCGGGGAGCCGATCTGGATACCTACTTGCTGGCTCGCAAGCATGCACAAGAGATTTATACGCTGTCGGGCAACTACCGATCGACCGAAGGAGTCGTCGCGGCGGTCAATCACGTTTTCTCACTGGCGGAGAAGCCGTTTGGCGAAATTCTTTTCGATAAGGTTACCGCATGCAATGCCGATGTGCAGCCCTTGCAGGTAGGACCAATCACCCAACCTGCGATGACAGTATGGCACCTGAAGAGCGACAAGCCGCTCACGAAGCGCGTGTTTCAGGCAAGGATGGCCAATCTTTTTGCCACCCAGATGGTGGCGCTACTTAACAGTGGTGCCGCTCAGCCCGGCGAGATGGCCGTATTGGTGCGCAGCTGGAAGGAAGCGCGAGCTATTCGCCAGGCACTGTCGGTTCGTGGCGTACGCAGCGTATATCTATCTGAGCGCGATAGTGTATTTGATACCGCCGAAGCCACCGATCTGTGGCGCATATTGCGCGCAGTGGCCAACCCGCAGTCAACCAAATTGTTGCGGGCGGCACTGGTGACTCGGCTTTGGGACACATCGTGGACAGATCTGGATGCACTGTTTCAAGATGAGGATTCTTGGGATGCTCTGGTGAATGGCTTTCACATCTGGCAACAAATTTGGCAGCAGCAAGGGATTTTGCCAATGCTGTACCACCTTCTGCACGATCAGGCCATCCCTTCCCGATTGCTCGTCGATCAGAACGATGGGGAGAGGCGGCTCACCAATCTTTTGCATCTGGGCGATTTATTACAAACTGCGAGCCTGGGATTGCAGGGTGAAGGAAGCTTGGTTCGATATCTCGAAAATCAGTTACAGGATCCAAAGGCAAGCGG
>JBIIWM010000022.1:0-18847 GCA_044338875.1 Pseudohongiellaceae bacterium
CCAAGGTCTATGAAGCCAGTGTCGAGGAGATCTTCGGGCGTGCGCTGGCAGCGGTGGACACCATGGGCTGGGAGCTGGTGGACGCCAATCCCGCCGAAGGCCGCATCGAAGCCACGGCCACCACGTTTTGGCTGCGCTTCAAGGATGATGTGGTAATTCGCATCAAGCCACAGGGAAACAGCACCATTGTCGATGCGCGTTCCCTGTCACGCGTGGGTGGCGGAGACGTGGGCGCCAATGCCAAACGTCTGCGCAAGTTCTTCGAAATACTGTAGCGCTGAACTCAGGGTTTCCTGAACAACAAGACGAAGCGATCGGTCTGGCCAGTCACTTCTGGCTGCCCTACTTCCAGCGTCAGTTCATCAACAGGACTGCGCAGCACATCCGTGTAATCTTCAAGAATGAATCCGGAATCCTGGATTTCCTTGATCGCCAGCACCGGATCAACGCGGCGCCCATTGGCGCGTGAGTCCGGTTCCATGTGACGACGCGTGTGATCCACTACGCCGTAATAACCCCCGGACTTGAGCACGTCGAAGGCCGACTTGTTGATGGCCATGCGCTCTGCATATTCGAAGTTGTGGTAATTGCGGAAGGTCACCACCAGATCTACCGGCTCCACGTCCCACTTGCCCGAACCTACCCAGAGATTGCCGCCCTCGGTTTCTCCGCCATTCCAGTCAATCTTGCCGACACGCTCCATGCCGGGCAACGCGAGCGTCGGTTCGAGCGAATCGCTATAAAAGCCGAGCTCGGGTTGCGCGGTATACATCTTGCCGTTGTCGTACAGTACTTGCGCCAGAATCTTGGTGAACCAGCCACCAAACGGCAACAGTTCGATTACTTTCATGTCGTCACGCAGACGCATGAATTGCAGCACCTCTATCGGCTTGCGCTCGGCATCACGGGCTTTTTCCTCGGGAGTGCGGATGTCGTTGTCCAACGCCGCTTCCAGTTTCTGCTGCAACGGTGAAGGCTCCTGGGCCAGGGCCGCTGTAGCGAGCAACCAGCCCAGCGCCAAGGTCGTCAGTATTCTCATGGTGAATCTCCTGTTGGTTCGTGTGTAACAAGACACTGTTTCTGTCGGATTCATTTCAGGTTGCAGGAACAATATATCGGTTTGGATGGCATCTGTGCATTCCTTCATGTCACCATCAACCATGAGCAGAAAAATCATAATCACAAGCCTGACCCTGCTATGCGCAGTACTGGTCATGCTGGCGACGGCATTCTGGGCACGGCAGGGCTTGGTCCGGCTGGTAGCCAATCGCCTGCTTGCAGACCAGCAGTTTGTGCTGACCCGTTTGCAAGGTTTGCAACTGGACTCCCGTCATATCACTGTTGCCAACCTGGAGCTGCAGTTGCCGGGAGGACTGCAGCTGGCGCTGTCCGGTCTTGAGCTCACTTACAGCTTCACCTCTCTCACCACGGCTCCTGTGGTGGAAGCGCTGGCAATTGAGTCTGCCCAACTGCTGCGCGAGCCTGCTGCTGGCGCGGCCATGCCTTTGCAAGACAACAAGGCCACCACTGGAGACGCGTTGCTGCTTGGCGATCTGCTGCAGCTCCTGCGCGAATTTCCGGTAGCCACTATCCTTGTCAGTGAACTGACCGTGCCACAACGGCGTGAAGTGCTTGTGCTGAATCTGCAACATCGTGCCGGTGAACTCAACCTGCAACTCGACAGCGGCGCCCTGCACTTGCGTGCCGGTTTCACACAAGCGGATGCTGCGGCTGCAGCCATGTTGCGCATAATGCTTATCCGCAGCGAGGAAACCGTGGGCAACATCGAGTTGTTGCTGCAGCCTGCGGCAGCCGCATATGACCTCACGGGGACGGGGCATCTGGAATTCACTGATCTCCCTTTACTCACCTCAATGGCCGCACTGCTTGGCGAGCTGCAGCAGGAAACGCCAGCGACGATACTGGACACCGCGAGGCTCGACTGGGATGTTGCCGGCGCGGTGGCGAATGATGTGCTCGGCACTGCTGGGGACGCTACACCAGCCACATTCGTGCTTGGCCTGCAGCAAGGCTCAACCTTTACGCTGCCTGCTGGCTTGGGCAGCGGATTGGGAGAATTTGCCGTGGTGTTCAGCGACAGGGCCGAGTTCACCATCACTACCGGCGCTCAGGCTCGGGTCAGTGCCGGCAGCTTGCCGCTGCAGGTGAGCGGCAGTTGGCAGCAGCAGGCGGTTAATGTCGATTCCGTACTGACGCTGCGCGAGTGTCGCTTCCCCATCAATGCTGGCTGCAGCATCGGTTTCGACGGCAGCGCCAGGCTTGCCGGCTATATGCTGGCAGGAAAGGTGACCCTTGCTGCGTCTGCTGTTGCTGACGACAGCACGCTGGCGGGTGAGTACCGCATCCAGACAGAAGGACTTGCTCTCGGCGGACTGCCCACTTGGCTACCAGCGTTTGATATCGATGCCCGTCTCGCGCTTGAGCAGAATCAGCTCAGCTTCAACACGCCGCTGTTGCTGCAGAACGCACCTGCTGCTGCCGGCATGACGACCGCAGGCAGTTATGACCTCGCGACTGGCATTGCCAATATGCATGTAAGCCTGCCGCCACTGGAGTTTATGGAAGGCCAGTCTTTATCAGCCTTGATGGGCGAGCTACCGTACCCCTTTGATCTGTTGACCGGCTCACTGGCAGCCGAAGTGGAGTTGAACTGGCAGCCAGGGACTGCCGCCGGCACCGACACTGATCCCGAGCCAGGCGTCATGACCAGCAAGCTGACCGCCACCCTGAAGGATCTCGCCGGTTACTACGGCGACTATTTTTTCCGTGGGCTGAACACCGAACTGGAGGCCAGCATTGCCTATATTGCCTATATTGCGAGTATTGCGAGTATTGAGAGTATTGAGAGTATTGAGAGTATTGAGAGCCCCGCTGTATTCACTCTGGAATCCCCGCCACTGACACTGTCCATCAGCAGCATCGATGTCGGCGTGCCCATCGATAATGTGGCGCTGGCGTTCCGCTTCGAGCAGTCCACTCGCCGCTTGCTCATTGCGTCAATGTCCGGGGAAACACTGGGCGGCACCATCACAGGCGAAGATCTCGTGTTCGACTTCAACCGCGAGCGCAACGACATCACTTTGCAGTTCACCGGCTTGCAACTGGAACGCATGTTGGCCCTCGCCAACTATGATGGCGTGGCCGCCAGCGGCGCGGTCAGTGGCGAGCTGCCACTGACACTTACCGCGCAAGGCGTGGAAGTGACAGCAGGCACACTGCACGCAGAGGCCCCCGGCGGCAGCATCCGGTATCTGGCCGGTGCCACCGCCGGTGTCGGGGGCAACGCCGGTATGGATCTGGTGAACCAGGCGCTGGGCAACTATCAGTTCGAAAGCCTGCTCAGCAGTATCGACTATGACGCGGATGGCGAGCTGTTGTTGACGATGCAATTGCAGGGACACAACCCGGACATGGATGCGAGCCAACCCATCAACCTCAATCTCACGCTCAGCGACAATATCCCTGCGCTGCTGAAAAGCCTGCAAGCCGCCCGCGCCATCGAGGATTTTCTCGAGGAGCAATACCGGTAGCCAGGGTTAATCTGGCATTCAGCCAAGGTGGCGGATACTATGAGTCAAACATCAGGTAGCGCCCGCCATGAAACAAGTTCAAGGTTTGCTTCTCATCTCCGTCTGGTTGCTGACAGCCTGCACCCCTACCGTGCAGCTGGCCGCCCCCAAAGAGCCCATTACAATCAACCTGAATGTGAAGATTGAGCACGAAATCAGGGTGAAGGTAGACAAGGAACTGGACGATGTGTTCGCCGAGAATTCCGACCTGTTCTGAGAACCGTGAACGATCCGAGAGGAACCGCCCTATGAAAAAATTTGCATTGTTGTTTGGTCTTCTGTTGAGCCTTGGCGTATCCAGCCTTGCACTCGCGCTGACGCTTGATGAAGCCAAGGCCCAAGGCCTGGTTGGTGAAAAAGTGGATGGCTATATCAGCGCCGTAGTGCCCCAGCCAAGCCCGGAAGTGCAAGCGCTGATCAGCAGTACCAATGACGGTCGTCGCAAGGTCTATGCCGAATTGGCGCAGCGTAATGGCATTACCATCGATGCGGTGGGCATCGTGTCCGCAGAGAAGCTGCGCGCGAATGCGGCCAGCGGCGAATACATCCAGAATCCATCAGGGCAGTGGCAGCGCAAACCCTGAACCGGTATGGCTGTTGCGCCCTGCACCAGCCACTTGTCCAACCAATTACTTATCCAGATAGTACGCCGTACCCGCCATCAGCAAGCGTGCTGTGCGCATGATGGACGTGCTCTTGGGAACGTTGATAGTCGGATCATCATCCAGCACCACTTCCACCCCCATCGAACCGGTCGGATGTTCTACTTCGCACAAGCGGCGTTGGCCTGCGGGGATATTGGCAAAGTCGTGGCCCACGGCACCGGGAACATTCGCAGCGGTGGCGACACTGGCGGCAGCCAGCACACCCACGGCATCGTGCACACGATGCGGGATGAAACTACGGGTGTTGAGCAGGCCACCATGTTTCGCAGGTGACACGATGAACATCTTGGGTACCGTCTTGTCCTTCACATCACCCAGATTCATCAGCGGGCCCACTTTCAGGCGCAATTCCTCGATACGTTGTTTCAATGGTTCATTGGCTTCCAGCTCAGCGATGCTTTCATCGCCATGCAAGCCCAGATCCGGGGCCGCGATCATCACGATCGGCATGCCGTTGTCGACCATGGTGACATTGAGGCCATTCACCTCGTCCACGAAATTGCCGGTTGGGAACAGCGCGCCACAACTGGAGCCGGCGACATCAAGGAATTCGATCATGATGGGGGCATGGGTGCCGGGCACGCCATCGATGGCAGCGTCGCCGTGATACTGGACCTTGCGGCCCGGGGTCTGGATGCGCTGGCGCGCCACGCTGTCGGTGTTTTCCATGAATACGGTGACCACGGTCTCGCCGTCATTGGCTTCCACCAGCCCCTGCTCGATCGCGAAGGGACCGACGCCGGCGAGGATATTGCCGCAGTTCTGGCTGGTACTGGTTTTCGCTTCTTCTACGAACACCTGCACGAACAGATAATCGACATCTACTCCGGGACGCTCCGACTTCTTGATGATGGCCACCTTGCTGGTCAGCGGATGCGCGCCCCCGACGCCATCGATCTGGCGCTTGTCAGGGGAGCCCATGACGCCCAACAGTACTTTGTCACGGGCCTTGGGATCGGCAGGCAGGTCGCTGGCCAGGTAATAGGTCCCTTTGGACGTACCGCCACGCATCAGGAGACAGGGTATGGCTTTTTGCATGAACAACCTCTTCAAAAAAGACGGATTGGTGGGGCATGACCTGCCGCACCCTCTGGATTCGCAGGGGCACGGCATGCCGTACCCGTTAATATGACCAGCATTATCTGGCAAGCCCGGCCCAATTGAAACGCCAACGATTTGAGTCCCCTGCCCGCGCCGCCTATAATCCCCGCTTTTCCAGCCCAGGACCCAGACCATGTTCAAAGCCGTTGCCGTTCGCAATATAGACCGTGCCGATCAAGCCGTTATCGATGACTTGGGACACATGGGAGTAGCCACCGTACACGAAGCCCAGGGCCGCATTGGCCTGCTGGCGCCCAATATCCGCCCGGTTTATGAAGGCGTACGCCTGGCCGGAAGTGCAGTGACCGTGCTGGCCCAACCCGGTGACAACTGGATGATCCATGTGGCGATAGAGCTGTGCAAACCAGGCGATATCCTGGTGGTAGCCGTTACTGCCGAGAGCACCGATGGTTTCTTCGGCGACTTGCTCGCGCATTCCTGCAAGGCGCGCGGTGTCAAAGGCCTGATCATCGATGGTGGCGTACGTGATACCCGCGACCTGAAGGAAATGGGTTTCCCGGTGTGGTCGAAAGCCATCCACTCCAAAGGCACCGTGAAAGAAACACTGGGCTGTGTGAACGTGCCAGTCGTGTGTGCCGGCGCGTACATTGTTCCCGGTGACATTATCGTCGCCGACGACGATGGTGTGTGCGTGGTACAAAGACAACATGCAGTTGCCGTGCGCGACAAAGGCAAGAAACGCGAGGAAGCTGAAGTCGCCAAGCGCGAACGCCTGCAGAAAGGTGAACTGGGCCTGGACATCTACAGCATGCGCGAACGCCTGGAAAAAGAAGGTTTCGTATATCTGGATTCACTGGCCGACCTGAAATAAAACTTAATCCAAGGGGTAAGCAATGAAAGTATTGATGGTAGGCCATGGCGCCTTCGCCCAAAAACACATGGACGCGATCAACAACATCCCCGGCGTGGAAGTCACGTCCATTTGCGGTCGCCGCGCAGATGCCACCCAGGCCGCTGCCGAAGCGCGCGGCATCAAGCAGTGGGGCACTGACCTTGCAACTTGCCTGAAGCATGATGTGGATGCGGTCATTATCACTTCCGCCACCCAGGTGCATGCGGCACAGGCAATCCAGTGCCTGCAAGCCGGCAAGCATGTGCAGGTGGAAATCCCGATGGCGGATACCGTGGCGGATTCGCGCGCGATTCTGGCAGCCCAGCAGGACATGGAGAAACAAGGCAAGAAACTGGTAGCGATGGCGGGTCACACCCGCCGCTTCAATCCTTCACACCAGTGGATCCACAAGAAAATCAAGGCCGGTGAATTGAAAGTGCTGCAGATGGATGTGCAGACCTATTTTTTCCGTCGTACCAACATGAATGCTGCCGGCCAGGCCCGCAGCTGGACCGATCATTTGTTGTGGCACCATGCCTGCCATACAGTGGATCTGTTCCAGTACCAGACCGGCGAGAAAGTGAAGCACGCCTTCGCACTCGAAGGCCCGCATCATCCGGAACTCAACATCGCGATGGACATGAGCATCGGCATGAAGACTACTGGCGGTGCGATCTGCACCCTGTCGCTGTCCTTCAACAATGACGGCCCGCTCGGCACCTTCTTCCGTTACATCTGCGACAACGGCACCTACCTTGCCCGTTACGACGACCTGTTCGACGGCAAGGAGAACCAGATCGATGTGTCCAAAGTGGATGTGTCGATGAACGGCATCGAATTGCAGGATCGCGAGTTCTTTGCTGCCATCAAGGAAGGTCGCGAACCCAATGCCAGCATTGCGCAGTGTTTGCCGGCGATGGAAACGCTGGATCAGCTGGAACAGAGTTTGAACCGCACCAAATAAGCAGTTGCACTTGATGACAACGATGCCCGCTCTGCGGGCATTCGTGTCTTGGCTACCTGGTTGGCTATCTGGAGAGTTTATATGCAAACCCGCAAGCTCGGCCCCTTCACTGTCAATGCCATCGGCCTTGGCTGCATGAGCATGTCGCACGCCTATGGCACGCCTGACCCGGTCGAAGCCGAACGCACGCTGCGCGCAGCGCTCGATATCGGCTACAACTTTCTCGATACCGCTGCGCTTTACGGCTTCGGCAAGAACGAGGAATTGCTGGGACGTGTACTGAAGGAACGTCGTCGTGAGTTTGTGCTCGCCAGCAAATGCGGTATCTGGAAAACCGCAGATGGCAAACGCGAAATCAACGGTACTCCAGCGAAGATTCGCGAAGTATGTGAAGGTGCACTGCAACGGTTGCAAACCGATGTGATCGATCTGTATTACCTGCATCGGCGTGATTTCAAGGTGCCTATCGAAGACAGTGTCGGCGAGATGTCGCGCCTGGTTGAAGAAGGCAAGATCCGGACCATAGGGCTGTCGGAAATGTCGGCCGACACCCTGCGCAAGGCGCATGCGGTCCATCCCATTACGGCATTGCAGACCGAATACTCTCTTTGGAGCCGCAACGCCGAAATCGCAGTACTGGATGAATGCAGGAAACTCGGCGTGGCCTTTGTGGCGTTCAGTCCGCTGGCGCGTGCCTTCCTCACCGGCAAACTGACGGATCCGCAAACCCAGTTCGAAGCCAGCGACATCCGCAACCACTTCCCGCGTTTCAGCGCGGAAAACTATCCGAAGAACCTGCAGCTGCTGACTGGCTACAAGCAGATTGCGGACGAAGCGGGCTGCACTATGGCGCAACTGGCGCTGGCTTGGTTACTCGCCAAGGGCGAACACATCATTCCGATTCCCGGCACCCGTCATCTGGCCTATGCCCAGGAAAATTTTGGCGCCGTCGAGGTAACACTGGCTGCAGATCAAGTCGCCCGCCTGGATCAGCTCATCAACCAAAGCACGGTTCACGGCCCCCGCTACAATGCGGCGACCCAGCCCGAGATCGATACCGAACAGTTTCCTGCCAATATGTGATCTTCCCCACAGTTTCCCCAGTGCTGCGCACTTATTTTGAGCAGCACTGGAATAAGTCGCTCTCCCGGTTCGTTAGAAGGATGCAAACACTGGAAAAGGAGGCTTTGCATGAAACACACATTTAAACCTGTTTTGCTCACCCTGGCTTGTACTACCTTGCTGACGGGATCCCTCGTCTTGGCCCAGGAGACAGCGCCCACGACCACGCCAGAACCCGCAACCAGCATCAACGTGGACGCTACCGTCGCAACCGATGTTGTTGCAGCTGCATCTGAAACTACTGATGAAGCCACGGACACAGAAGTTGTCGTCGAATCTGAAACTGAAGTGGACGCTGAAACTGAAGTGGTGTCTGAAACTGAAACCGAGACCGAAGTTGAGACCGAGGTAGTTGCCGAAACAGAAGTTGAAACAGAAATCGACGTAGAAGTCACGACCACCGATGACGAAGAAGTCGAGGAAGTGGCTGACTCTCTCACCAGCACGGCAGCCTCTGAAGCTGGCAAGGCTGTTTCAGTAGCGGTGCACACTGCACGTGAGAATGGCGAATCCATCTCTGAAGCGGCCCGCACTGCCGGTCACAATGTGGCGATCCAGGTACAGGAATCACTGGGACGCACCGTTACACGCGGTGAAGTAGTTGACGGCGCACAGGTCAACAACGGCCTGCGCATTGGCCAGAGCCTGCGCAATGAAGCAGCAGCTGAAGCTGGTCAGCTGCGCCGCCAGGTCCGTGAGCAAGTCACTGACTCAGTGGAAACTGACGTAGCCGCCAACGTATCGAGTGAAGTTGAAGCTGAAGTACGCGATACGGTCACCAGCACCATTCGCAACACCGCTGCCAGCGATGTGCGCGGCGCGGTAGGCCAGGATGTACGCCAGTCAGTCCAGCAGCAGACCCGCCAGGAAGTTGGCGCTGCCGTGGGCCGCGATATCGGCAGCAGTGTCAGTGAGTCTGTGCGTCAAAACGTACGGGCAGGTCTGCAGAGACCTGGTTTGTAGGCACACCAGCAAGGAACACTATTCATGAGCAACTCCAAAACCATAGGTTCTGCACCCCACCCTGCCCGCTCGCTGTTGGGACTTTCCCTGCTCAGCCTTGCCATGGCTGCGCCATTCGTCCGGGCACAACCCGCTCCGGTCCAGGAAGACCTGACAGTCTCTGGCTCGGTGGCGGTTGGGGCGGAACACAACGACAACCTGAGTGTCAGCCAACTGGAAAGCGCCTCCGGACGCTCTGACAGCGCGCTCACCACAGATGCCAGCGTTAACCTGCTGTGGAAACCGGCAGACAAGCTCACTGCGGAAACCGGTTACAGCTACACCATGAGCCGCTACCAGGAGCTTGAAAGCTATGACCTGGACATGCATCTGCTGTTCGCAGACCTGAGCTATGAATTCAAACCCTTCACCCTGGGTGGCAACTACTACTTTGCGGATGCCGATCTGGGCAGGGAGAGCTTCCTCAGCCTGAATCAATATTCGTTATATGCCGGCAAACTGTTGGGGGAAGCGTGGTATCTGCGCGGCGCGCTGAATTTTTCGGAAAAGGATTTTGATCTCTTCACCTCCCGCGATGCCGACAACGACGGCTTCAGTGTCGACGTCTACCATTTTTTCAATGAGGGGCGCAGCAGCGTCAGTGTCAGCTACGCGTATGAAGACGAAAACACCCGCGATGCCGCGTTTGCCTACACGGCAAACACCCTGCGCCTGCGCCTGAACCATAGCGTCATGCTGGGCACCAGGGAGGCCAAGCTGCAAGTGGGTTATCGTCTGCAAGACAGGAACTACGACACCATTACTCCCGGCATCAACGCGGCACGTGATGACACCCAGAACGTGGTGGATGCCAAACTGGAAGTGCCGATTGTCGAACAACTGGCGCTGCTGGCGCATTGGGAACACGGTGATTACAGCTCGAAATTGCCCAGTGCCGACTATACCGACAACCGCATTTCGCTGGCGCTGGAATACACTTTCTAGACACCAGCATTTTTCCGGTGGGGTCTGCTCAGGGATGGAGCAGGCCTGCCCCATAGACCGGATCAATGCCCGGTTCACCCAGATCAATGGCAAGCTCATCAAGCGCCCGCAGCGCCTGCTCGCGGGTAGTGCTCCCCGCGATATTGCAGGCCACAAAAGCCGAGACCACAGGCGCTGCAAACGAAGTACCACTTTGGGCTTCATATCCATGGTCCGCAGCAGCGGTGACGACATCCACACCCAACGCAGTGAAATCCACATACGGCCCCTGGTTGGACCAGCGGTAAATGCTGCCATTGCGATCTGCTGCCGCAACTGCAACCACCTGTTCGTAGGCAGCAGGATAACGTGCAGGTCCATGGGGACCATCGTTACCTGCGGCCGCTACCACTACCTTGTCCCGTGCAGAAAGTTCAGCAATGGTTTGTTCCAGCAGTTTGTTGGGAGGACCTGCCAGACTCATGTTGATAACGCGAACGTCGTCCTGTTGGGCCAGCCAGTCCAGGGCTGCCAATACCCGCAACACACTCGCACCCTCTTGGATTGTGTCTCCCTTGTGAAACACGGACGCGGCGTAGAGTCGCGCATTGGGCAGCAAGGGCGAGAGCACCTGCGTGCCCTCCTCACTATGCTCACCCACCAACAGCGCGGCGACAGCCGTTCCATGCGCATCAGCTTGTTCCAGTTTGCCCTCTACAAAGTTCTTGCTCACAATCGGGTTGGGAGACTGCTGCAAGCGCTGGAAGGCCGGATGCCCGAGATCGATATGTGAATCAATGATGCCCAGCGCCACCGGGGTCTGGCAGACCGCAGGCAGCAGTGACGAGAGCGGCATGGAAGCGGACGGCGCGTCATCTTTGCTGCGCGGAGAAAAGATATGGTTGCGATCAATCTGGCCACGCAGGTTCTCCGGCACCAGCTGCAGAATCACATCGTTGGCGTCCAGATCCGGTGGCACGGCAAATGTAAGCATCTCACCGGCAGTGAGGGAGAAGTCCTGACTGCTGCTGAGATAGGTCAATAACCGGGGAGCTTCCAGTTCCAGTTGCTGGCGCTGTGCGGCCGTCACCAGCATGACCCATTCATAGGCCACTGCCCGCTCACCTTGCGGCAAGGTGATTTCGACAAATACCGTATTACCCTCAATGTCCGTTACCGGAGTTTGTGCGCCTGCTTCCCTGCTTGCCTGGGCGGCTTGTGCCAGCACGCCACCGAGCCCAGGATTGATATCTGAGCCACCAGAGCGCTCCTGCACCCGCTGCAACTGATCCCGGGTGCGCTGCACTTGATCCTGTGCGCGCTGCGTTTCTCTTTGCGCACGACCCAGCTGGCCCTGAACCTGTTCCAATTGGGCCTGGGCACGTTCGGTTGCCTGGCTCTGAGCCCGCTCAGTGGCTTGCGCCTGGGCACGTTCCACCTGGTCGGCTATGCGCTCGACAGTTTGCCCCTGCACAGCTTCGGCCTGTTGTTCTGTGGTACGGTCTACCACGCGGTTTTGCACGGCTTCAATTTGTTGCAAGGCACGCTCTGCGGCTTGTTGCTGCGCGCGTTCTGCCTGGCGTTCAGTAACTGACTGCAGCGCAGATCCAAGTTCTGGCACAATCTGGGCATGCGCAGGCATCTGCAGCAGCAGGGTGCTGACCACCACGCAAATCATGAAGTTATTGCGCATTTGTGCTGATTTCTCCGGGCGCTGTACCGATATGATAGTGATACTACTATCTGGACGTTTCCAATGTAAAAAAAGTCCCTGGTTCAAGGAATAAATGGGTGGACTCTGCCGTCAACCTCACAGAAATGAAGAAAAATGCAGCGATGAAACAGCAAATACTGGAACTTTTGCCTGCCCTGAGACGCTTTGCGTACTCATTGAGCAACTCTGTACATGATGCTGACGACCTGCTGCAAACTACGGTCGAGCGTTTGCTCAGCAAAGCCATGCCGGCGGATGTAAATCTCGACAAATGGGCATTCACGGTCTGCCGCAATCTCTGGATTGACGAATGCAGGTCGCGCAAGGTGCGCAACCATGTGGAATGGACTCCGGAACAGCATGATGGGGCATGGACGACTGAAGGGGAGAAAGACATGCAGCTGAAAATAGAAGTCGAACAAATCAATTCTGCAATGCGCCTGCTGCCGGAAGATCAACATATCGTGCTCAGCATGGTGGCCGTACAAGGACTTACCTACAAGGAAGTGGCCGAAGCTCTGCAAATACCCCAGGGCACCGTGATGAGCAGACTGGCCAGAGCAAGAAGCAAGCTGGCTGAATTACTGAAGATGGATCCCGTTCAAGCTGAACATGAACTTCACTAACAGCAAGAGACAGAACAGACATGTACACCCACCACCCCATCAGCGATGAGCAACTCTCAGCCTATCTTGACCATGAGTTGTCAGCCGCTGAGTTGACAGTAGTTGAGCAGGCACTGGCCGCACAACCGACAGTCGCCAAACGACTGGCCACCCTGAAGCTGGTGAATGAACTGGCCAAGGGTCAAGGCAGCGTGATTGATGCCGAGCCGTTACCCGCAGCACTGATGCAGCTGCTCACAGGCCTGGATACCGCAGCAACACCCGCCGATGCACCCGGACTTTCGCCAGTGTCTACACCCGTACTGACACCAGTAGCGTCACTGCTGCTCCACCGTGTGCGGAAATCGCAACTGCTGGCACCACGCGCGCTCGCCCTTGCCGCAAGCCTCGTGCTGGCAGTGGGCCTATCCTTCGTCGTGCTCACAGAGTTCCGGCAGCAACAAAGTGGCGTGCCAACACTGGCGGCCTACACCAACATTCTGGACACAGCAACGAGTGGCACCACTGTCACCACTGACGAGTTTGAACTCACCCCGCGCTTCACTTTTGTCAGCCGCACTAATTCAATCTGCCGGCTTTACCAGCTTGATACCGCTGCAAGAATTACCGACAACATCGCGTGCCGGGAAGGCGACAACTGGACACTGCACACCACTGTGGCCGCGACTGCACCCGCCGCTGCCGATCAGTATCTGCCTGCCGGCAACACGGGCGCGCAGCTGGATGCGGTGCTGGATGAGCTGATGCTGGATGCTCCGCTGCCGCTGGCAGCAGAAACCGCACTCCTGAATCAGGAATAGCAGGCCTTTTGGAGCAGGGATGCCACCTGCTATTTGCATGCAACTTTCCAAGTACAAAATCTGCCATTGCGGGCGCCAATGAATGACAGTATGGTTGGCCTGCCCTGTGTTTCCACGGATTCATCCTGTCCCATGCTGAAAAAACTCACACTCCTGCTGCTGTTTCCCTTGGCCTGTCTGGCCCAACCGCCACAACGTCCACTGCAGGCGCTGGATACCTGGACCCTGCCTGGCTATCACGCGGTTGATCCCGCCGGAAGTCTGGCGCTGCCCGACGGCATGGCCTATGACCGGGTCAGCAGTGTCGTCTTCACCGATGAAGGGCACTTGCTGGTACTGCATCGTGGGCCGCAACCACTGCTGGAATTCGATGCAGAAGGACACTTCCTGCGTGCCTTTGGCGATGAACTCGGACTCACGATGGCGCATGGCCTGGATATCGACAACGACGGCAACATCTGGATTACCGATCTGATTGGCGCAGTCGTACTCAAACTCGACTCAGCTGGAAACGTGCTGCTGACACTGGGCACCCAGGGTGAAGCCGGTGCCTGGGATGAAACTGCAGCCTCGCACAAGTTCCAGCAACCCAACGAAACTGCACTCGACAGTGCCGGCAACCTGTATGTCGTGCAAGGTCACGGCCAGGGCGAACCGCGCGTACTCAAATTCGGTGCCGACGGCCGCTTCATCAAACAGTGGGGTTCACGCGGCACCGAACCCGGCCAGTTCGCGGTGGCACATTCGATCAAGATCGATGCCAACGACAAACTTTACATTGCCGACCGCGAAAACCAGCGTATCCAGATGTTTGACACCGAAGGCAACTTCGTCGAGGAATGGAAGTACAGCGCGATGGTCTGCAGCCTTTATTTGCATGATGACGGCTTTCTCTACATGACCAGCGGCTTTGATGGCGAGCTGGCCAAGGTCGACATGAGCACCGGCAAATTGCTCGGCGCGCTCGGAAGTCCCGGAAAGGAAACCGGGCAGTTTGGAGAAGCACATTTCCTGACGCTGGATGGCGCTGAAAATATCTATGTGGCAGATGTGGTCAATCGGCGCGTGCAGGTGTTTGCGCGGGATTGAACCTTTTAACCATCTTAACCATCTTAACCCTCTTAATCCTTTTTTTGATCTTCAACTTCATCCGCGTCTTCATCCTCGTCATCGTCGGTGACGACATCTACCACGGCGCCCCCAATCTGGAAGGGTGCCTTGACCACAGCCCCTCCGACCGCAACCGTGGTTCCGACCACGACCCCCACGGCAGTGGAAACACAGCCGCTGACAAACAGCAGAGACGCGGCAACCAAGACAACAGCTATATATTTGGACATGGTTAAATCAACAGCCCCAGGTCACTGCGCCCGACATTCAAAGTTTGCAGCACTGTTGATGTCGCCACTGCCCTTGTAATGCGGATGCTGCGGATACGGACACAGCGGACGACTGACTCCGGGCATGCTGTTACCCGTTGCGAGTACGCCGGCCGGCGCCTGGGCGTTTTCCACCCAATCCACAATTGCAGAGACCATATCGAACTTGTCGAGGGTTTGTTCGCCGCCCTGGCAATGACCCATGCCCGGCACCAGAAACACCCGACTGAACTTGTCAGCAGTTTCCAGACCTCCATTGGCCGCTGCCATGTTCTCGTAATACCCCACGGTGTCCATCGCAGAGAACCAGGCATCACTGACGCCGTGATAGAAGATTTGCTTGCCTCCATGTGCGACGAAACTGGACAGGTTGGTTGAGGTAGTGTCTCCGAGGGCAGCATCAAAAGCAGTGGCTGCGGTGAACTCTGCGTCCAGATCCTGCTCAAGCATGGTAGCAACGGGAGGACCTACCGGCGGAGTGGCTCCACCCGCCAACAGGCCACGGGTGTCATCGTTGCCGGAATCAAGCACAAAGCGTGAATACAGCTGGATACCGCGCGAATCGACAGGACCCGCAATACCCTTGGCCAATGCCTGCGCCTTGGCAGGTGACAGGCAGTTTGCAGTTTCACCAGCGGGACATGCCAGGCTGGCCGGATCGAAATTACAGGCTGCTGCATTAAACACCAGCCCATCTTCGGCGCCATCGAGCGCATCACAGGATTCGAGCAGACGGGAAACAATCAACTTTTGCTCATCAGGGGAGAACTGGCCGCCTGGCACAGGGAGACCGTTGTCATCTTTTGGCAGGACCTGATTCAGCTGCACGTTGTACCAACGCAAGCCCATATTGGACAGGCCAGTACGGATCGCCGGGGCACCCGTCACAATACCGTCAAACAGGGAAGGATAACGCTGGGCCATGATCATGCCTTCACGTCCACCCGTGGAACAGCCCACGAAGTAGGATTTGTTGATGGCCTTGCTGTAATAAAGCTCGACCAGGGGCTTGGCAGCCATCGTCACCCGCATGTTGCCAAGAAAAAGGAAATTGAGCGCGGCTTCCTGGTCGGCCATGAAGCTGGCATCGAATCCCTGCCCTTCATGGCCACTATCGGTGCTGACCACGGCGAAGCCACGATCAAGGGCAGATTCTCCACCGCTGGCTTGAAGCCCGACAGGTTCACCAAGGTTCCCGTTGAGTCCGCCGCCGCCTTGAAACAGGAAACGGCCGTTCCAGGAATCAGGCAGATTGATTGCAAAGCGCAGGGCATATGACTTGCCATCAGCACCGGTCCTGCGATCAATTTCACCCTCAACATGACAATGCGCGGGCAAGGCAATGGACGGAGAGAAGGTGTTTCCCGGCAACGTGCGCATGGTGTGATGCGCGGCTGCAGTAATTTTCAGATTGATGCCAGGCAACTGCGCGTTTTGCAGTGCGGAACAGGACTGGGCTGACTGGGCGGATACGCAAGGAGCCATAATGGCGAGCAGTGCGGCAAGCAAACATTTTCTCATGGGGAAGCCTCTTTCCAATTTTTGTTCAAGCGTTGTTATTGTTGTATTTTTACCATGCAATTTTTGAATTACGCTGATTTTCCTATTGTACCGCCTTGCGTTTGCGCGCAGTGCCAGCCTTCAGATTTTTCGTCGCTATCAACTGTTCTGCATTGCGCATCAGCATATCGAGACTTTTCTTCAAAACGGATTCGTTGATGCCTTGCAGCAATATGCGCTCATTGGCCAGTACCTGCGGCCGCACCTGATCAAGCATGGCGCGACTTTTGCTGGTCAGGCTGACCAGTTGTGCGCGCGAGTCATTCGGGTCGGGTTTCTTGTTGATCCATTTCTTGCCGAGCAATTGCACGACAGAGCGACTGATCCATGCCTTGTCGACATGGGCGCGTCGCGCAAGCTCGTTGATGCTGATCACTTCTTCGTCGAACAGAATGTTCAGAATGCGCAAATCGGTATTGCGCAAGCCACGAGCCAGGACCGAATGCCGTGCCAGCTGGTTGATGATTTCGTGCAGGCGACCCAGCCTAACTTGTATCAGATCTTCCATGGGATGCTGGGCACCGGCATCCTTCCTGTTCTTTTTCTGTTCCATTGGAAACTTCCTTATGTTGTCCGCACAACGATACTGGATCACGCCAACATTTTCGGCTTTCTGCACCCCAAAAAAAACCGGGAGTGTTGGCACACTCCCGGTCGTTTTATGGCAGATTACACTGGTTCAGGCAACCGGTAATTGTGCTTCCGGCACCCACCAGCCATGGATCTGGCCGACGGTCCTGGTCGGCAATTTCACCACTGCTACCGGGCCGTCTTCCAGATGCTGGGCATCGAGAATCACCAGATCGGCACGACCACCCTCGTTCTGCCGGGTTACCACCCCCATCAGGTAGCCTTCGCCTTCAGCGGCATCGGCCGATTTCGGGGCAAAACAACATTCGGCCAATGAAGCGCCGGGGCCGGCATTCCAGAATACCTGCTTGTTGGTGCTATGGTCGAAACGCACATAACCGGCACTGGCCTGGCGCGGATCGGCAGCGTTGATGTCGCGCGTACCGAGGAAGCCATAGCGGTAAGGCATGGTGTTGTAGCGATCATCCTGACGTGGCAGGGCGCCAGTCCAAGGCGACAGGCGTTCCATTTCATAACCGCTGGGGCGACGCGTGTTCATATTGGCCGACAGGCGCGTAATGTAACTGGTGCCCTTGGACGGATCCCAGCTTGAGCCGTCTTTCATCGGCATGAAAGGGAACGGATTGGATTCGGACATTTCCACATCGACAAAGATCCGACCATTGTCATCCCAGGCACCCATTACATGGGTAGCGCTGCGATGCGGACCTTCAAACCAGCGGATATCGGAACCATCGCCATCGCGGCGGAAAGCCCCGAAATGAGTCACACCGGCAGGATCCCACGCCCAGTGAATGCCACCGCGTGCCATTTGCTCATGGTCGATCACCATCGGGATCACGTAGAGCACGATGTAATTCTGGGTCACCGCGAAATCATGCAGCATGCCGACATAAGGGACTTTGACGCGGGCTTCCCACACTTTTTTGCCTGTCGGGGTTATTTCAAACGCGGTAACGTCGTCGCTGCCAAATCCGGTGGATTCATAACCAAAGGCCACCATGTTGCCAGTGACCGAATCTACCTTGGGATGTGCAGTAAAGGCTGCGCTGTTGAGCTGGCCATCGAAGGTGTAGACCGGATCAACTATTTCCAAAGTCAGCAAATCAATCGCGGACGGCGGGCTGTCTTCTTTCAGTGCCAACAGCAGATTGCGATGGTTGATGATGTGGGTATTGGCCGTGCTGCGACTCAAACCCTTCACGCCGGGATCATCCTGGGAAGGATTGCGGTACATCGGGAACAGGTTTTTCCCAGCCTTGTCCTGGGCTTGCCAGCGCTCGTTTTTGACGAAGCGGGTCTTGTAATCAACGCGACCGTTCCTGATACGGAACATGCTGACATGGCCTTCGCCATCGAACGGAATGTTGCCAGGACGCAGCGGATATTGTGCATCGGGGCCCACACGGTAAAAAGCACCATTGAGATCGGCAGGAATCGTGCCTTCCACTTCGCAGTCGCGTATATCCATTTCAGCGCGGAACAGGGAAGGACCTGCTGCGGCTCCTGCTGGGGGGCCACCAGCCGGAGGTCCGCCAGCAGGGGCTGCACCCGGAGGTGGTTGTGCCTGTGCGGCTGCCGCTGCGCCCAGCAAGGATGCTGCACCAATGCCGGCCGCTGCTACGCCCAGGGCTCCGCCCATGAAATTACGGCGGCTGGCATCAGAAATGTCAGGAGAATGTTTATCGCTCATTATAGAGACTCCATTGTTATCGTTTTGTTGTGTCTGCGGATGCCTTGGTGAATCTCCTGCCAGGCACCCTGCCCCCGGCAGCAAGAGGTGGCCAGTCTACCATCAGACCAGGACAAGTTAACGGGTACGCTCCGAGAGCTTGATCTGGATCATTCTGCCGCCAGCGCCCGTCAGCTGCGGACAAATGCAAAATGATCTGGCTATAATCCCTGCGCTACCTGTATGCGGCCTGGCAGTGTCCAATAACAAGAATTGATGCCACA
>JBIIWM010000182.1:0-5956 GCA_044338875.1 Pseudohongiellaceae bacterium
ATTGAGCTGGTGGGTGCTGACGCAGAGTTCAGGGACTTTGGCCTGGCATTGGCTGCGACCAGGACTTTGTTGCCCGCTGCCGGACAGGAGGCCAGCGAGGGTTAAAAGCCCGCTGTCAGCTTTTCACGCGGGGATTATTGAGGGGCGTTTCGTCGGCATAACTGATGCCGTTCTTTTCCAGATATTCCCGGATAAGCTGCCTGACCACCTGGGACGGAGTAAGATCCTGGGCGGAGCAGAGCTTCTCAAACGCTTGTTTTTTGCGCGGATCGAGCAGAACTGTAAAACGCGCCGTTTTGTTTTCCATTTCTCTTGAGCCCGATTTTCATGATAATCAAATTGTAATTTGATTTGTGTGCCGATGACATCCTTACAAGCGGAAATCTGGCACTCGGTCGCTGCAGAATCCATAGCCGACCTGAAATGCCATCGCTGCTCTACCTGACACAGGTCACGACCGCATGCGCCATTATTGGTAAACTGCCGTCGTCAGCACGCACTACTCTTAATCAATAACAATAACCGGCTTCAAAGCACTACCGACCACTTACTACTCTGGAGTTCATGCATGCCCAAGGTGCTTCCCTACAACCAGCTGCACAATACCGACGTCGCCCTGGTAGGCGGGAAAAATGCATCGCTGGGGGAAATGTTCAACAATCTGGCACCGAAGGGCATCCGCATCCCCGATGGCTTTGCAGTAACGGCTGAATCCTATCGGGACTTTCTTGCGCACAACAAACTTGATCAACGCTTGCAGGACATGCTCACCAGCCTGGACACCGAAACGCTCGACAATCTCGCCACTGTCGGCGGCAACTGCCGCAAGATGATCATGGCAGGTGAACTCCCCACGCCAGTAAAGCAGGCGATCCTGGATTCATACCATGCGCTCGACCCGGAACAACAGTTTTCCTATGCGGTACGCAGCAGCGCCACAGCCGAGGATTTGCCCGATGCCAGTTTCGCGGGCCAGCACGACAGCTATCTGAACATTTCCGGCGATGATGCCATCCTGTTCGCCGTCCTCGAATGCTATGCCTCGTTGTTCAACGACCGCGCTATCAAATACCGCATCGACAACCACTTCGAACATATGGATGTCGCCCTCTCTGTCGGCATACAGCGCATGGTGCGTTCTGATGTCGGCAGTGCCGGTGTCTGCTTCACGCTGGATCCGGAAAGCGGCAATGGCAATGTCATCTATATCACCGGCTCCTGGGGCCTGGGAGAGAACGTCGTACAGGGTGCGGTGAATCCGGACGAGTTCTACGTGTTCAAACCGGCAATCGGCAAACTGCCACGCACCCTGATCTATCGCCAGCTCGGCTCGAAAGAACACCGCATGGTGTATGCCGAGGGTTCCGGGCGACCTGTCGTCAATATCGAAACCACGGCAATGGAGCGTTCTGCATTTTGCCTGTCGGATGACGAAGTTCAAAAGCTCGGCGCGTGGTGCCTGATCATCGAGCAGCACTACAACATGCCCATGGACGTGGAATGGGCACGCGATGGCCGCACCGGTGAACTCTTCATCGTACAGGCGCGTCCGGAAACCGTGCACAGTACCGATGAAGGCCTGTCGGTGAAGGAATACAAACTGCTATCGACCGCGTCTGCCCTGTGCAAGGGGCGCGCAGTGGGCAAGGCCATTTCCACGGGCCGTGTCTGCATCGTGCATTCGCTGGAGGATGCCGCCAGGGTCCAACAAGGCGACATCATCGTGGCCGACATCACCAACCCGGACTGGAATGCCTTGCTGAAGAAGGCCGTCTGTATCGTCACCAACAAGGGTGGCCGCACCAGCCATGCCTCAATCGTGGCACGCGAACTGGGCATTCATGCCGTGGTTGGCACAGGCGACGCCACGGCAAAACTCACCACCGGCCAGATTGTCACCGTCAGCTGTGCCGAAGGAGAAGAAGGGTGTGTCTACGACGGCAAACTGGAGTGGGAAGAAACCACCATCAATCTGGACATACTCAAAACCACGCGCACCAAACCCATGCTGATCCTCGCCGATCCTGGCAAGGCATTCCGGCTTGCCGCGTATCCCAACCAGGGCGTAGGCCTGCTGCGCATGGAATTCATCATCAGCAACTCGATCCGCATCCATCCGATGGCGCTGGTAAAATACAAGGAACTGCCTGACAACCAGGAAAAGAAAGCGATTCAGGCGATCACCAACCAGTACAATGACAAGAAGGCCTATTTCGTCGCTACGCTGTCTGAAGCAGTAGCACTGGTAGCTGCAGCGTTCTATCCGCGCGATGTCATCGTGCGCATGAGCGACTTCAAGACCAATGAGTATGCGCAGCTGATCGGCGGCAAGCAATTCGAACCGAAGGAAGAAAACCCGATGCTGGGTTTCCGCGGTGCGTCGCGCTACTACCATCCACGCTATCGCGAAGGCTACTTGCTGGAATGCGAAGCCATGCGCGTAGTGCGTGATGAAATGGGGCTAACCAACGTCAAGCTGATGATTCCGTTCTGCCGCACGGTGGAAGAAGGCAAAAAAGTACTCGACACCATGAAAGAAGCCGGATTGGTGCAAGGCAAGAACGGACTTGAGGTCTATGTGATGGCAGAACTGCCCAGTAACGTGCTGCTGGCTGAGCAGTTCGCAGAAATCTTCGACGGATTCTCGATCGGCTCCAATGACCTTACCCAACTCACACTGGGTATCGACCGTGATTCTGCCACCGTCAGCGACTTGTTCGATGAAAGCAACCCGGCGGTTACCCAACTGCTGGCGCGTGTCATCGGCGCGGCCAACAAGGCCGGCAAGAAGATCGGTCTCTGCGGACAGGCACCGAGTGACTATCCTGAATTTGCCAGGTTTCTGGTAGAAAGTGGTATCGACAGCATCTCGTTCACCGCTGATGCCTTGTTGAAGGGAATTGAAAACATTCACGCTGCCGAACAGGCCCAGCCGAGGAAGTAAACCCACATGAATACCACCACCCCTTGCTCCTTCTTGTCAGAAAACGTCATTCGCAGAAAGCTCAACAAGGTGTTGCAGGAGGTGGATGGCTATATCAAGCCCGAACCACTTGATCCGACCGAAATTCATCAATTACGTCGCAGCATCAAAAAACTGCGCGCGTGGATCCGCTTGCTGCGCAAGCAAAACGGTTTCAGGAAACTCAACAAATGCGACCGTCTGTTAGGCACCTTCGCCAACAGCTACAGCAGCATGCGCGATACCCATGTCGCGGTTCAAACCTTGCAATGGCTGCAGGAATGGGTCAATGCCTTGCCAGACGAAGGCGGCAACAATAGTGCCAGTGCCGAACAAAGCGCGAACGTTGATTTCACTGCCGGCATCGCGCTCCTGCAGTCTCTCCCGGCTGACGCTGCTGTGCTGCAGGACCCGGAACTGAGCAGTAAAGTCCTTGACGTGATGCAACAGGTTGCTGATAGCACGAGCGCTGCCGGTGACAAGGAAATTCTGCGACAAGGTATGCGGCAGACATGGCGCAAGGCAAAACGCGTTTACAAGGTGGCGAAAGAAGACCCCACTGCCGCGAATTTGCACCGCCTGCGTCGCTGGGTGAAACACCTGTGCAACCAGTTTGAGTTGACACTGGTACTTGGTACCAGCGGTCCAGTGCGACAGATGCACAAGCATCTGGTATCACTGGCAGCGCAACTGGGCCGCTATCACGATATCGTGGTGCTGTGGGAGAACATGCCTGCAGTGAACAAGCCGAAGGCCAAAACTGACACTTTCGCCGGGGAGAAGCAGCAGATTGAACAGGTGGCGTTGAAAGCAGGATTGGATTTGTTGATGGAGAGCATGAATCTGGCAGATCTTTGCTTCAGCAAGACACCGAAGAGTTTTACCGACGGCCTGAAGGAAAATCGCTAGCAAGCGCGCCCTTGGCCCGATCGTAAATTCAATCCCGGAAGTTGTCGTACTGCAGGGGCAAGCCGAATTCGCCCTTGCGCAACACCGCGATCACGTCCTGCAAATCGTCACGCTTCTTGCCGGTGACCCGCAGCTTGTCGCCCTGGATCGCAATCTGCACTTTCATTTTCAGGTCTTTCACGTGCTTGACGATCTTGCGCGCGATTTCTGCTTCGATACCTTGCACGATGGTGCATTTGAGAATGGCCTTCTTCCCGACCGTTACGATGTCATCACCGGACTTCAGTGCCGAGATATCGATACCGCGCTTCACCAATTTGCCTTTCAGGATATCCAGCATCTGTTCAATCTGGAACTCGGATTCAGCAGTCAGCGTAATGACGTTGTCCTTGAGCTCGAAGCTGCAATCGGAACCCTTGAAATCGAAGCGGGTACCCATCTCGCGTGAAGCCTGGTCTACGGCATTGGTCAATTCGTGCTGATCGACTTCGGAAACCACGTCAAAAGTAGGCATGTTTATTCACCCCGGAACTGGATATTCGTGCAGGGGCACGGCATGCCGTGCCCCTGCGGGATTACAACACCATCAACCGGATGTCAGATAACAGCTGGCCGAGATAAGTACAGAACATACCACCATCAACGCCATTCACGGCACGATGATCGTAGGACAGCGAGAACGGCAGCATGTTGCGAGGCACGAACTGGCCATTCTTGTACACAGGCTTGATGGATGCCCTGGACACGCCCAGGATCGCCACTTCCGGAGCATTCACGATAGGCGTGAAGCCGGTGCCGCCCATGTTGCCAAGGCTGGTCACCGTAAAGCACCCGCCTTCCATGTCTTCGCGGCTGAGTTTGCGATCCTTGGCCTTGGCGGCCAGTTCGGCAATTTCCTTCCCGATTTCCCAGATCGATTTCTTGTCGGCATTCTTGATCACAGGAACCATCAGTCCGGCAGGTGTGGCCACCGCTACGCCGATGTTGATGTACTTCTTGCGAATCAGCTTGGTACCGGAGGAATGCAGCGACACGTTGAATTGCGGATGTTCCGCCAGGGCCTGGGCGCACGCCTTGACGATAAAGGGCAGCGGCGTGAGCTTGATACCCTTCTTGTCGGCGAGTGCTTTTTGCGCAGCGCGAAAATCGTCAAGATCCGTGATGTCGGCTTCATCGAACTGGGTGACATGCGGCACGTTGAGCCAGCACTTGGTCATGTTCGCTGCTGTGACACGATGCAGCTTGGTCATCTCCACTTCTTCGACGGGACCAAACTTGCTGAAGTCGATGTCCTCTACCTGCGGGATACCGCTGCCGCTGCTTGTACCGCCACCTGCACCAGCAGCAACAGAAACTGCGCCAGACAGGCGGACTTTTACGAATTCATGGATATCCTCTTTCTGGATGCGACCCTTCAGGCCAGTGCCCCCGACCTTGGCCAGATCGACACCGAGTTCCCGCGCCAGTTTGCGCACAGCGGGACCGGCATATACTTCTGCCGAAGCACTGGGAGCCGGGACCAGAAGCGGAACCGGGCGTTCGGCCTCCACAGCCTTGGCCGGCGCAGGAGCTGCAGTTACGGCGACTACTGGCGCGGCAGAGGCAGTTTGGGACACCGCAGCCGGCACAGCTGAAATGCCTTCGATATCGACGATGTGGGTGCCCGTCTTCACCTTGTCACCCACTTTCACCTTGATGGCCTTGACCACACCAGCCACTTGCGCCGGCACATCCATCGCTGCCTTGTCGGTTTCCAGGGTAATAAGGCCACCGTCTTCACCTACCACATCTCCCGGCTTTACCAGGATGTCGATGACTTCGACGAAATCATCGGTTCCAAGGTCAGGAATGCGCACAGCTTGTATTGTTACTGCCGCAACTGGAGCCGGCGCCGCAACTTCAGCACGAACTTCCACTTTTGCCACTGGAGCTGCTGTAGGCGCCACGACTGGTTCAGCCCTGGTTTCAACTTTCGCTACCGGGGCGGCTTCTGCTTTCACTTCAGCTTTGACGGCTGGTGCTGACGCTGACGCTGACGCTGCAGAGACAGAAGTCTCCAGCTCAACCAGCGGGGTTCCGGTTTTC
>JBIIWM010000183.1:0-5915 GCA_044338875.1 Pseudohongiellaceae bacterium
GATGCGCCCAGACGATGAAGGACAGGAACGCGATCGACGACGTTGCGTACACCATCGAGTCGTAGCCGAACAGCCGCTTGCGCGAGAAGGTCGGGATGATCTCGGACACCACGCCGAAGGCGGGCAAGATCATGATGTATACCTCGGGATGACCGAAGAACCAGAACACATGCTGGAACAGAACCGGGTCACCGCCACCGGCAGCGCTGAAGAAGCTGGTGCCAAAGTGGATATCAAACAACATCATGGTGACAACGCCAGCCAGTACCGGCATAACTGCGATCAGCAGGTAGGCGGTGATCAGCCAGGTCCATACGAACAACGGCATCTTCATCAGGGTCATGCCAGGAGCGCGCATGTTCAGGATGGTCGCGATGATATTGATCGAACCCATGATGGAGGAAGCCCCCATGATGTGGACCGCGAAGATAAAGAAGGTCACTGACGGCGGAGCATACGTGGTCGAAAGCGGGGCATAGAAGGTCCATCCGAAGTTGGGGCCACCGCCGTCCATCAACAAGGTGGAGGCAAGCATCGCGAACGCGAACGGCAGGATCCAGAAGCTCCAGTTGTTCATGCGTGGCAGCGCCATGTCGGGCGCGCCAATCATCAATGGCACCATCCAGTTGGCGAGGCCCACAAAGGCAGGCATCACCGCACCGAACACCATCACCAGTCCGTGCATCGTGGTCATCTGGTTGAAGAAGTTGGGCTCTACAAACTGCAGGCCTGGTTGGAACAGTTCTGCACGAATCACCAGCGCGAACACACCGCCCAGCAAAAACATTGCGAAGCTGAACCACAGATACATCGAACCGATGTCTTTATGGTTGGTGGTGTAGAGCCAACGGGTAAAGCCTTTGGCCGGGCCGTGGTGGTGATCGTCGTGTCCAGTCGCCATGTTAGTGACTCCTCAATCTCTCAAATTTCTTTCGGGTACTGCGCGGGTACTACGCAGATACTACAAATACTTTATTGTGGGTGCTTATTCGGCCGCAGCGCGAATTTCCTGGATTTCTACTGGAGAAACCATGTCACCAACGTTGTTGCCCCAGGCATTGCGTTCGTAAGTGATCACTGCGGCTAGCTGGACCGGATTCAGGATCGCGCCGAAGGCTGCCATGGCGGTACCCGCTTTGCCGTTAAGCACGATGTTGATGTGATCTTCGATCGGTCCAGTGGCAATCGCGCTGCCAACCAGGGCCGGGAAGGCCGGTGGCAGGCCTTGGCCGTTTTGCTGGTGACAAGCCATACAGAACGTGTTGTAGACAGTTTCGCCCTCGGCAACCAACTGCTCCAGGGTGAACTCCTGATTGGCCAGCTCGGCAACCGCAGCGGCAGCGCTCTGCTTCTCGGCAAACCAGGTATCAAATTCAGCTTTTTCAACCACTTCCACTACCACGGGCATGAAACCATGGTCTTTACCACACAACTCGGTGCACTGGCCGCGGTAAGTGCCAGTCTGCTCTGCGATAACCCAGGACTCATTCACGAAGCCGGGGATTGCGTCTTTCTTGACGGCGAAGTCGGGCACCCACCAGGAATGGATAACATCCGCAGACGTCAGCAGGAAACGCACCTTGGTGTTGGCCGGGATCACGAGGGGTTCGTCCACTTCCAGCAGGTAATTCTCACCCTTCTCTGCTTCGTTATGGATCTGCTCCTGCGGGGTGGCAAGGTTACTGAAGAAGGTCACTTCCTCGCCTTCCTCGCTCAGGTATTTGTACTGCCAGCGCCACTGGTAGCCTGTGACCATGATGTCCAGCTCCGATTCGCTGGAGTCGTAGATCCGGGTCAGCACCGTGGTTGACGGGATTGCCATCGCAATCAGGATTATAAAGGGAACAGCAGTCCAGATGATTTCAACGGTGGTGCTGTGATGGAAAGAGGCCGGGATAGCACCCCTGGATTTGCGGTACACGATCAAAGAGTAGATCAGGACGCCGTAGACGATGATACCGATCACCACGCAAATGGCGAAGATGATCATGTGCAGGTCATAGGTATCACGGCTGATTCCCGTGATGCCTTCCGGCATGTTCAATTCCCAGGCCGCCAACAGCGCAGGGCTGAACACGGTCAAAATCAGGCCCAGCAGGCCGCCGACAAGACCAGTCCAGCGTGCTTTCGCAGGGTTGGTTGCAGACGTGTTGATATTAGGCAGCATGCGCCGGCTCTCCACTTCTTGTTAAGTCAATTCAGGTCGATTTCGAAACCAAAAGGCAGCATATAACCGGTAGCCAATACCAGTTCATCCATACCCGGAAAACGTTGTGTATTTGTCGGACGCACCTGACATGGCGGGGTATCAGAACCCCTGGCAAATCTGGTATCAACCCGGGAATCAAACCTCCAACTCCCGAACCGACACTTAATCGGTGCATCGCCTTGTTGCTATGTACGTTGAAGCGGCGCGGATTATATCAACATTATTGAAGTATTTGTCATTAGCACTACCCGCATTTGTAATGATTTATGTCAAACAGGTGGCCTGCTTGCCGTCGAAAAGTACCAGGTTGCCGTCATCACCTGGCGGGATAGAATGGCGACCCATCGATTTGCCCCAATCTCACTCTGGAGAACGCATGTCCATCCGCTCCTATATGGAACACACCCCCGTCCTGGCTGACGGTGTCTTCATCGATGAAAGCGCTGTGGTCATAGGACGCGTGACGCTTGCAGCAGACGTTTCGATATGGCCGCTGACGGTCCTGCGGGGTGACGTGCAAGACATAAAGATCGGTGCCCGGACCAATATCCAGGACGGCTCCGTGCTGCATAACACCTCAGCTGAGTCCCAACCGCCCCACGGATTTCCCCTACTGATAGGCGAAGATGTCACTGTTGGGCACAAGGCCATCTTGCATGGCTGCACCATCGGCGACCGGGTATTGATCGGCATGGGGGCCATCGTGCTGGACGGAGCCGTGGTTCAGGCGGAGGTGATAGTAGGTGCGGGCAGCATCGTCAGTCCCGGCAAAATCCTGGAGTCAGGCGGACTCTATCTGGGAGCACCCGCCAAGCGCGTGCGCGAGCTGCGTCCCCAAGAGCTTGAATTCCTGCGCCACAGTGCTGCCCATTATGTGAAGCTGAAGAACAACCACCTGAGCAGCTCGCGCAACGTCATTTAAGACTTAAGCACGTTGCGTAGCTCCTGCATAACTTCCATCGTGCGCGGACGCACGCCGCGCCACAGATTGAAGGATTCTGCCGCCTGCTCAACGAGCATGCCCAAACCGTCGGCCACCAAGGCTGCGCCGTTATCCTTGGCCCAGCGCAGAAACGCGGTGGGCTGAGCTGCATACATCAGGTCATAGCAGCAGGACTGGGAACCCAGAATTGCCGTAGTCACTGCCGGCAATTCACCATGCAGGCTCGCCGCAGTCGCATTGATGACCCAATCGAACGCCTGCTCTGGAACCCCGTCAAAACCGCAGGCTTGCACGGGGCCTAACGCGGAAAAAATGGCTGCCAGCTCTTCAGCCTTGGCTGGTGTCCGATTCGCGATGAGGATGTTGTTGGGTTTCTGCTCCAGCAAGGGCTGCAGTATGCCGCGTGTTGCACCACCTGCTCCCAGCACCAATATCGACTTCTCGCGCAAGGACTGACCAAGATTTTGTACGAGGTCACGCACCAGTCCAACGCCATCGGTGTTGTGTCCATACAACATGCCGCTGTCATCCATCATCAAGGTGTTAACCGCGCCTGCCAGGGTTGCCTGTGGCGAGCAGGAGTCTGCAAACTCGAACGCCTCTTGCTTGAAGGGAACGGTGACATTCAACCCCCTGCCGCCTTCGGCAAAGAAGCGTGTTACGGTGTCCCTGAAGCGTGCAGGTTCTGCCAGCAACGTCGAGTAGCTCATGTCTTGCCTGGTCTGCCGGGCAAAACTGGCATGAATGAACGGAGATTTGCTGTGGGTTACCGGATTGCCAACAACGGCGTAGCGATCAGTCACGACTACACCCAGTCACGACTGGTCAGATAGTCGCTATACAGTCGCGCTTCTTCGGTACCAGGCTCTGGCTGCCAGTTATATTCCCAGCGTACTTCCGGTGGCAGCGACATCAGGATCGACTCAATGCGGCCAACGCCTGATTGCAAGCCGAAAATAGTGCCGCGATCGAGCACCAGATTGAATTCAACATAACGACCGCGACGATACTGCTGAAACCATTTCTCCTTTTCAGTATAGGGAGTGTCCCTGCGTTTCTGCAGGATGGGAACATACGCGTCGAGATAGCTGTTACCCACTGCCTGGATATAAGCGAACGATTTGTCGAAACCCCATTCGTTGAGATCGTCAAAAAACAAGCCGCCAATACCACGCGGCTCCTTGCGATGCTTAAGGAAAAAATATTCATCGCACCACTTCTTGTGATCACGATAGACATTGGCACCGAGCGGATCGCAGGCGGCCTTGGCAGTCTTGTGCCAATGTACGCAATCTTCATCAAAGCCATAATACGGTGTCAGGTCATAACCGCCACCAAACCACCACACTGGCTCCATGCCAGGTTTTTCTGCTATAAAAAAGCGGACATTGGCGTGCGATGTGGGCACATAGGGATTGCTTGGGTGCATGACCAGCGACACCCCCATCGCTTCGAACGCAGCCCCTGCCAATTCGGGCTTGCTTGCTGTTGCTGATGCCGGCAACGACGAACCAAACACATGCGAAAAATTTACACCGCCTTTTTCAAGCACCGCGCCATGACTGATCACCTTGGTGATGCCGCTGCCGCCTTGTTCGCGGTCCCAGGAATCGGTAATGAACTTCGACTTGCCATCCGCATCTTCGAGCCCTTGGCAAATTTTGGTCTGGACGTTCAGTAAAAATTCCCTGACGGCCTGCTTGTCGACATTGCTTGACTGCATATTGCTCACCTTAGCCTTCTCTCTCTTGCTTGCTCTTGCTTGCTCTTGTTCGTTTACGAATTCTTGCCGTTGAATCTACGGTATTTTGCCGTTCAAGCCACCATACTGCGCCGCGCCTTAACGGATGCGCTGACTGCTGCACAAATCGCGGATACTGCTTGGACCCTTGGCACCGCCGAGCCTGCCTGGCACAACGAAGTCTATCTTGTCGCCAAACCAGGTAAGTACACGCACGCTGCTGGTTGCCGGTGGTTTCGATCCGGGATTTGCCGAGGTAGATACGATGGGTCCGCCGAAGCCCTTGCATAGCGCCTGCACTAACGGGTGGTCACTTACGCGCACCGCAACTGTATCAAACTTTCCCTTGATCCATGCTGGCACCAGTTGATCTGGATCAGGCAGCAACCACGTATTCGGTCCTGGCCAGCCTGACCGCAGCAACGCCATTTGCTGCTCATCCAGCGGTGCCAAAAGCGCCGCGATTTGCTCCATTGATGCGGCTACCAGAATCAAGCCTTTTTCTACCGGACGTTGCTTCAACTGCAAAAGCCTGTTTACCGCCCGCTCATCAAAAGGATCACAACCCAAACCCCAAACGCCCTCTGTAGGGTAGGCAATGATGCCTCCTGTCTCAAGCACATCAACGGCTGTCCTGACATTACGAGTCAACATGGTTTCCACTCACGATAGTGTTGTGATTCGCAGGCCTGCTGTTGTCAGCAAGTCCGCACATAGCCTGCGGCATTGCGTTCGATCAGGCCCTCTAGTTCCAGCCGCATCAAACCGGAGAATAGCTCTTCGACACTTATATTCAGTGTTGCCGACAGCTCATCCACTGTTACCGGATTGTACGCGATCTGGGCCAGGAGCCCCGCCTGCTGAGCATCCAACCCGGCAATTTCCGCTGAGTGCCCACGCTCGCCTGGCTGGGTCTGCGGCAGTCGCGCTTGTTCCCATTGGAGCATGCTTCCCAACTCACACAGGATATCCTCAACGGTCTCTACCAGCACCGCACCCTGCCTGATTAGTTGATGACAGCC
>JBIIWM010000184.1:0-5887 GCA_044338875.1 Pseudohongiellaceae bacterium
CGAGCTGGCAAAGAAACTGTGGTCTGCTACTACGCCAACAGTTTGAAATTGCGCACACGCCGCTTTAGCGCCTGCAGTTGCTCCGGGTGCTGTTCGTTGCTGACATAAGCCAGGTACACATAGATTCGGGTGATTTCTTCGATATCAAGCTTCCATTGCGGATTAAGCTCACTGATACGCCGCATGTACTGCTCAGGAGTTTCGCCAGGTAGTCTGGCAAAACCGAGCTTGGCCAAGGTCGCACAAAATTTCAGATAAAGTCGCGTGGCGGGCGCCTTCGGCTCGGTGGGTGAAATCCTGAACACGGCAAAGACAATCAAGCCTGTAACAAGGACCATGACGCCCAGCACCACGAGCAATACAATCGTTCGTGTCAGTGACCCGAACAACTGGTTGAAGAAACGCGATTGCATGTCCTGATCGTAGTTAAGAACAAACCGGTTCCATGCATAATCGATCATTTCCAGACGGTAGCGCAGTTGATTCAGCAGCAGGCTGTTGCGGTACTGTATCAACGAAAACACTTCGTCGCCCATGAAGTCTTCCTGTTCCTGCAACGCCACATCACTACCCTGGTCAACCCGGTTTGGCGCAACTGCTGCAGTCGGATCGTAACGGACCCAGCCCAGCTCGGGCAGCCAGACTTCCGACCAGGCGTGGGCATCATATTGGCGTACGGTGAGAGTACCATCGTATGGATTGAACTCCCCTCCCATGTAGCCTGTGACAACGCGTGCGGGAATCCCGGCTGCTCGCATCAGGAAAGTGAAGGCGCTGGCAAAATGTTCGCAAAAACCTTCACGCGTGTTGAACAGGAATTCATCGACAGGATTGTCACCGAGGGTAGCCGGACTCAGTGTGTAGAAAAATTCTTCTGTGCGGAAATGTTCAAGTACTGCCGCGATGTAGCTGGCATCGCTGCCAGTTTGTTCGCGCAGGTTTTGGGCGAATTCGATGGCCCTTGTATTGGACTGGCGCGGAATAATGCGTGCACGTCGCTGCTCGCGGGATTCTGTCCCGGTTTCTGCACGCCAGGACAGATGTGAGCGCACATTGTAGGTATAGCGCTGGGTAACACGGCGAATGGTATCTATCTGGTAATCCGTTCGCATCAGCATGCGGTCATCCACGATCCGCGGCATCTGCAGCGCGAACAACCAATTCTGGTTGGTGGGCTCAAGAATCACGTTGTAACGAACCGGCTCTCCAAGATATTCGATCGCCTGAAACCATGGGCGCACAGTGTCGGGCTGCGGACCGAGAAATTGCGGTTCCATATTGAAGCCCCGGCTCCAGCGCCTGCCATTGAATTCATCCAGGGTTAGTGCACGCCAGTACAGTTGATTGTACGGCGGGGCTTCGGTTTCAAATTTGACACGAAAGGCTACCGCTGCCGACCGGGCCAATTCACCGATGTCGCCCGGGGCCATGTTTTCACTGAGGCCGGTTTTGCTGTTCCCGGACTGGATAGGGACGGACCATAAAGGCTGGATGCGCGGAAACAGGATGAAGAAGGCCAGCATCAGCGGAATGCTTTGCAACAGGACCAGGGCACTGAAACGGAAGGTACGCCAGGGTGACTGGCCTTCCTGCGTCTGGTTGAGCGACATCAATGCCGCTGTGATCAACACCACCACCAGTACCATGTAGAATGCGATTGGAATCGACTGCGAATAAATGAACTCTGAAATCACAGTGAAATAGCACAGATACAGCACCAACAGAACATCGCGTTTGCGCTGCATTTCGAGCAGTTTGAGCGTGATCCCCGTCAAGAGTACGCCCACGGTAGCATCCGTGGAAAAGATCTGGCGCCCGAACTGGCTAACCACCATTACTACCATGATCAGAACCAGTGCCGTCTTCAGTTTTCTGCCGGGAAACGACAGACGACCCTGGTAGATGAGAACCCGACCGGCAAGGCACAAGGCACAGATGGATGTAAGCCAGAATGGCATGCGCAGCACATGGGGGAGAATGACAGCCACAACCGCGATCAAGAGCCACAGGAACGAATGACGCGGAATGTTGTAAACATCGCCTGCTGCAGCCTGGTTCTGGCGTTTGCTTTTTGCAGTTGGTGGCGTTGTTGGAATAGATCGGAAATTTGCACCTGAAAAGGCCATGCTCAGTCCCGCCTCTCAATACCAAACAGGGCGAGGGTTTCCAGCATGGACCGGTAATGGTCCGGCCCCTTGGCGGGCTGGATGGTAGTGCCCGGGACTTCCAGTCCGAAGTCGAGTCCGGCTGCATCCAGCTTTATCGCGCACCAGCAGAGGCGTGAAAGACGGGCTTCAGTATCGAGCTCCGGAAACAGCTCCCAGCGCAGCCACACGCGTTGATCCATGGTACTGGCATATTCCTTGATGAGCATGCCCTGCCCGCGGGCATAATTTTTCCAGGCCACATGCTTGAGAGGATCACCTTCCCGGTATTCACGCAGACTGTGGAAGTCGTCGCTGCCCCTGACAAGGGTTGTGTTACCGGCGTGCATTTGGTTTGAGAGCAGCCAATCAAGGTCACACTCCACGGGTTTTGGATACACGAGACAATTAAGTTGCAAATCGATGAGTGACCAGGCCCGGCAAATACCGAAGGGAAACACGGTTTCCACTACCAGCCGCCCCGGATTCAGATAGCCGCGTTCCCGCGCGGGCAAATACAGGCTGATGCGTGCTTCCTTGCTGGTCAGCAGATCAGTCACCTGGCTGCGCGAATGCGGGAAACTCAATTGGATGCTTTCATAGCCACGTTTGCCCTGCCGCGAAAGTATGACCGTCACTTCCGCCATCTCGCCGGCAAATACAGATGTACCAGAGACCGCCGAAAGATGCAGGCCAGACAAATTGCGAAACGTATAGAAAATGGAAAGCACGAACATGCCAATCAGCAAAAACACCAGTGCAAAGGCCAGGTTCGATTCGTAATTGACGGCACCGATAAACATCAGCCCCAGCACAAACATGAAGCCGAGCCCCTGTTGGTTCGGAATGATGAAGATGTTGTTGTGGCCCAGCTCCACCTGACGGGCAGGCGGGATGCGGCGTTGCACCCAATGCGCGAATCTGGCCTGCCAGGCACTTTTCAGGTGCTGGAGCAACCGGTACTGTCCTGTCACTGCACTGATCTGCATCAGCAGCTCCGCTGTGTTGCTAGATGACGTCGACCTCACTCAGCAGACGTTGTGAATAGGCTTCGGCATAACGCCCCGAAGAGTCTGACACTGAGCGCAAGCGATGATCGACCACGGCTGGCAATACCGTCTGTACGTCTTCCGGCAGCACATGCATGCGATCGTGCATCAGCGCCCAGGTACGTGCGCTGCGCATCAGCGCTTGTGCGCCACGAGGGGACAGGCCAAAGGAGAACTTTTCGTCTTGTCTGGTATAGGCCACCAGCCGTTGTACGTAATCAAGCAAGGTATCAGTGGTATGGACATGACCAATGCGTGAATGGATGCCGTGTACATCTTCCGCACTCAGGCACTGCTTGATATGAACGAGATTCTGGCGCTGGTCGACATTGATCAGTAATTGGCGCTCAGCGGAAGGATCAGGATACCCGATGGCCAGTCGCATCAGAAAACGGTCGAGCTGCGATTCAGGCAAAGGATAGGTTCCGGAGAAACTGACCGGATTTTGGGTAGCGATAACAAAAAACGGTTGGGGCAGATCGCGGGTGACGCCATCAATGGTGACCTTGCCCTCTTCCATCGCTTCCAGCAAGGCACTCTGTGTCTTGGGCGTGGTGCGGTTGATCTCGTCGGCAAGGATGAGATTCTTGAAAATTGGCCCTTGATGAAACGTGAAGCTGGCGGTGCGCTGATCGAACACCGAGATACCGAGGATGTCGGCAGGCAGCAAGTCGCTGGTAAACTGGATACGACTGTAGGCGAGTCCGAAGCAACGCGCCAGCGCCTGGGACAGCGTGGTCTTGCCCATACCGGGCTTGTCTTCCATCAGCAGATGGCCGCCTGAGAACAGGCAACATAATGCCAACCGAATCTGTTTGTCCTTGCCGAGCACTACCTTGCCGATTTCTGCTACTGCTTCTTCAACTTTTGCTTGCATGGACACTCGCTTGCGATGATCTGCTCAATTTTTTTACCCTTTTGTTTATCCTTGCCAACAGATAGGACATTTTACAAACAGGGTACAACAAGGTTCAGGAGTTACTGTGCAGATGCAGGTGCCCGTCATCCTCGTCATTGTTGCCAAACATTCCGTCGTTGTCATTCTTCTGCTTGTTGGAATCGTTGCGACGCGCTTCCAGCCTGGCCAGATAGGCCTCAGTGACGTCACCCGTTACATAGATGCCGTCAAACACGGAGCATTCGAAATCCATCGGCAACAGGCTGCCTTCGGCACATGAGGCAATCAGGTCTTCCAGTTCCTGGAAGACGAGCCAGTCGGCGCCAATCATCGCCTCGACTTCCGCAATGGTTTTGCCGTGGGCAATCAGTTCACTTACCGCCGGCATGTCGATGCCGTACACATTGGGGTGCTTCACCGGTGGTGATGCTGAACAGAAATAGACTTTGCGGGCTCCGGCATCGCGGGCCATCTCGATGATTTGCTTGCAGGTGGTACCGCGCACGATGGAGTCGTCCACCAGCAAGACATTCTTGTCCTGGAATTCCAGTGGAATTGCGTTGAGTTTCTGCTTCACGGATTTTTTGCGCTGGCTCTGGCCCGGCATGATGAAAGTACGGCCGATGTAGCGGTTCTTCACGAAGCCTTCGCGGAATTTCACACCCAGCGCATTGGCCAGTTCAACCGCAGCAGTACGACTGGTGTCCGGAATCGGGATCACTACGTCGATGTCGTGATCGGGACGTTCACGCAGGATTTTCTGCGCCAGCTTCTCGCCCATGCGCAGACGGGATTTGTAAACGGACACTCCGTCAATCATCGAATCAGGTCTGGCGAAATACACGTGTTCGAAGATACAGGGAGTGAGCCTGCTGTCTTCCGCGCACTGCATGCTTTCCACATTTCCCTCTTCATCAATGAAGATGGCTTCACCCGGTGCAACATCACGCACCAGTTGGAAACCCTGCGAATCCAGTGCCACGCTTTCCGAAGCAAGCATGTATTCATAACCCTTGCGGGTTTTCTTTTTGCCGAACACCAACGGCCTGATGCCAAATTTGTCACGAAAACCAACGATACCGTACCCTACCAGCAGCGCCACTACTGCATAAGCGCCGCGACAACGACGATGGACACCCTTGATCGCTTCAAAAACATCGGACGCGGTCGGACGGATCTTGCCGCGCACCTGCAGTTCGTGAGCGAATACGTTCAGCAACACTTCGGAATCGGAATCGGTATTCAGGTGACGCAAATCATCACGGTAAATGTCTTCCGACAGTTCGGCAGAATTGGTCAGGTTGCCATTATGGGCAAGGCTGATGCCGTAAGGCGAGTTCACATACAGCGGCTGCGCCTGGGCCGGACCGGAACTGCCTGCGGTGGGATAGCGCACATGGCCAAGGCCCATGTTGCCGACCAGATGCTTCATGTGACGTGTATGAAACACGTCGCGCACCAGACCGTTGTCCTTGCGCAAATAGAGTTTGCCCTTGTCACTGGTGACGATGCCGGCAGCATCCTGTCCCCGGTGCTGTAGCACCGTAAGACTGTCATAAATCGCCAGATTCACACTGGATTTTCCCACGATTCCAACTATGCCGCACATACCTTAAAGCCTCATTTATCGAGTGGGTCCAGATTGCTGTGTTCCGTGTCTCAGGCGGACGGAGCCGCTCCTGCTACCTGGCTGAGACCCAGTAAATCCTGAAAATATTCGCCCAGTACCAGCAGATACGGTACTGTCCTGGAATCTTCGTACCAGGGTTTCGCTGCATCCACGAATTGCACAGTCA
>JBIIWM010000185.1:0-5882 GCA_044338875.1 Pseudohongiellaceae bacterium
GCAGAACTCAATGGTGGCCTGGTAAACACCGGCATAGGCGCGGTCCGGAATGACAGCCTTGGTATCACGTGCCTTGCCTTCACTGTCGTACATCTTGCCGCCGGCACGGATCGCGGCAGGCATGGAGGCGTCGATGATCACGTCGCTGGGCACGTGCAGGTTGGTAATGCCCTTGTCGGAATTCACCATCGCCAGCGCAGGACGGCTGGCATAACAGGCCTGGATATCGGCTTCGATGGCAGCGCGTTTGTCCGCAGGCAGCGTCTGGATCTGGGTCAGCAGCGCCGCCATGCCGTTGTTCGGATTGACGCCGAGCGCCGCGAAGGTCTCGGCATGTTTGGTGAACACGTCCTTGAAGAACACGGAGACCGCATGGCCGAACAATATCGGGTCGGATACCTTCATCATCGTGGCTTTCAGATGCACTGACAGCAGCAGGTCTTTGGCTTTGGCATCCTGCATCTGCTCTTCCAGGAACTTGCGCAGGGCGGAGGCGCTCATCACGCACGCATCAATTACTTCACCGGCCAGCAGAGGTGCGGCTTTTTTCATTTCGGTGATCTGGCCTTGGCTATCCACAAATTCGATGCGGAAGCTGTCGGCGGCGGTCAGCGTGCGGCTGATCTCACTACCGAAGAAGTCACCGCTGTTCATGTGGGCGACGTGAGTGGCAGAGTCAGGGCTCCACTTGCCCATCGAATGCGGATTCTTGCGCGCGTACTGTTTGACGGCGCCGGGCGCACGACGATCCGAGTTGCCTTCCCGGAGTACCGGGTTGACGGCACTGCCCTTGACCTTGTCGTAACGCGTTTTGATGTCCTTTTCCTGGTCGGTCTGCGGCTGCTCCGGATAGTCGGGTAGGGCATAGCCCTTGTCCTGCAATTCCTTCACGGCAGCCTGCAGCTGCGGCATCGACGAGCTGATGTTGGGCAGTTTGATAATGTTGGCGCCCGGCGTGGTCGCCAGTTGTCCCAGTTCAGTCAAATCATCGGGCTGGCGCTGTTCCGGCTTCAGGTAATCCGGGAACACCGCGAGGATACGGCCGGCCAGCGAGATATCGCGGGTCTCGACATTGATGCCGCAACCTGCGGTGAAGGCCCTGATGATGGGTAGCAAGGAGTAGGTGGCGAGAGCCGGAGCTTCGTCGGTTTGGGTGTAAATGATGGTGGCTTGTTCAGACATATTTCATCCTGGGACTACTTGTTGTCGACGTTGAGTTGATAGGTTTAAGTGCTATTTTACATCTGTTCGAGCGGGATGATGCCCAGCAGTTCCAAGCCTTGTTTCAGGGTCAGAGCCGTCAGCTGGCACAGCCCGAGGCGCGATTCGCGTTCGAAGCCTTCCGCTTTCAATACCGGGCAGGCCTCATAGAAACGCATGAAGATGCCGGAGAGTTCGTACAGGTAAAGGCAGAGCTGGTTGGGCAGGCAATCTTCCGCGAGGGTTTCCACCACTTCACTGAATTGCACCAGTTTCATCGCCAACGCTTTTTCTTCGGTGGCCATCAGCGTGATCTGATAACGGGCTGCAGGGTCGAGCCCGGCGCGGCGGAATATACTGCGAATGCGGGCATAGGCATACAGCAGGTACGGCGCGGTATTGCCATCGAGCGCGAGCATGCTGTCCCAGTCGAAAATATAGTCACTGTTGCGGTTCTTGCTGAGGTCGGCGTATTTGATCGCGGCGATACCAACGGTCTCGGCAATCTTGCGACGCTCGGCTTCCGCGAGATCGGGATTCTTGCTGCTCACCATGGCCATTGCGCGCTCGACGCTTTCCTCGCACAGGTCAATCAGTTTAACGGTGTCACCACTGCGGGTTTTGAAAGGCTTGCCATCAGCGCCCATCATGGTGCCATAGCTCAGATGTTCCAGCCGGCAGTCAGACGTTGCAAAGCCGGCCATGCGCGCCACGGTAAATACTTGCTGGAAATGCAGGCTCTGGCGCGCATCCACGACATATAACACGCGCTGCGCCCCCAGTTCCTGGCAGCGATACTGGATTGCCGCCAGATCGCTCGTGGCATACAAAAAGCCACCGCCGGTTTTCTGCACGATCACTGGCAAGGGTTCGCCTTCGCGCGTCTTGAAGTCGTCGAGAAACACACAGCGCGCGCCGGCAGACTCGGTCAGCAAGCCTTGTTGATCCAGCGCTTCCACCACGCCGGCCAACCGGTCGTTGTAAAAACTTTCCGGCACGATGTCCGTATCTTTCAACGTGACATTGAGACGCTGGTACAGTTGCTGGCAATGCGAAATCGAAATCTTGATGAACTGTTGCCACATCGCCAGACAGGCGGCATCGCCGGATTGCAGTCTCACGACGTTTTCACGCGCGCGTTCGGCGAAGGCAGGATCTGCATCAAAGCGTTGCTTGGCAGCGCGATAGAATCCTTCGAGGTCCGAGAGCTGCGTGGTCAGTTCGCCTTGGCCCGGCAATTCCTGCATATGGGTTATGAGCATGCCGAACTGGGTGCCCCAGTCGCCAAAATGGTTGTGACGGATCAACTTGTAACCAAGGTATTCGAAGGTGCGGGCAATGGCATCCCCGATGATGGTGCCGCGCAAATGGCCGACGTGCATTTCCTTGGCGAGGTTAGGCGAGGAATAGTCGATGACAACGGTTTGCGGCTGCGTGCTCTGGTCTACCAGACGGCTCTTGTCGAGTATATTGAGCTGCTGGGCAAGAAAGTCCGGCGCGATATGGATATTGATGAAGCCGGGGCCGGCCAGTTCTACCTTGGCAGCCACGGCCGACAGATCGAGTCTGGCAATGGCCTCCGCTCCCAACTCACGCGGATTGCGCCCCATTTGCTTGGCCAGCGCCATGATGCCGTTGGCCTGGTAGTCGCCGAACTGGGCATTCTTGGCGTGCTGCACCAGGGCCTGCGCATGGGGCAGGCCACTGAGCTGACTCAGGGCGGCGCTGATCTGGTTGTCGAGATACTGCTTCAGGTTCATGAGGGTTTCAGGGGCCGGAAAAAGCCGCAATTTTACACGACTTGAGAGGACAGAGGGCGGGGTTATATACATTCAAATTCAGGTAATTTCGAGCGCCACCATCCTGGCCAGGCGCTTGGTCTCGACAAGCGGAGCAGGGCCACCCACGAAGTTGCATCAGAGCACGGTCCCGCCGGGGTGAGCTCCCTGCGTGCGGCGGGCTCCGCAGTGCCTCCCCCCGCCGTGCCCCTTTTGGCAAGCAGTGCGCGTGGGTGTCCTTCGAGTGCAGTGCAAATACAGAACCAGACAGGATGTCCTCGCACTGGATGTTCAACAAGGCTTGGTCGGGTGTGTCCGGCGCGGAGCCGCGAGGACAAGCGGAGCACACCCGAGCGAGCCTGTGCGCTTAAGTTCCTCCGAGGGTGTCCCGCACCAAACCGAATAGCCCAGCCTGAGTCCCGGAGGTCCAATTCAAATATCTACAATCGGCTCTCGTTGTCGACCGGAGTATCGTCAATCTGGAAACTGTTGAAACGTTTGTAGCAGAGTCGCGTCAGGATGATGGCTGCAATCAAGCCAATCAGCACCGGGGTTGCGGCTACCAAAAACACTTCATTCATTTCCAGATCCATGCCGAGCAGCATAGCTCCTGCGGTAGGTCCAAGGATGGAACCGAAGCGACCAATCGACAGGGCGATCCCCACCCCCTTGGCACGAATGGAGGTTGGATAGAGCAGTCCGGCTGACGCATTGTTGCCGAATTGAGCGCCGAGAATGGCAACGCCCGCGAATCCGGAAATACCTGCCATCAGCGCAAACGGAATGCCTTCTACCCCGAGCAGGGCAATCAGTGGAATCGACAGCGCGAACATGATGGCGACAATCGAAAAACCCATGCGATCCAGCAACACACTGATCAGCAGGCCACCCAAGATGCCGCCAGCGTGATACCAGGTGGCGACGAGCGCGGCTTCCTGGGCAGGAATGCCGTAACTGTCGTAGACCAGCGGGATCAGGTTGTTCAGGAAGAAATTGGACATCAGCGCAATGCAGAAACAAATCCACAACAGGGGCGTGATCAGGGCAAGACTGCCCTTGAACAGTTCGCGGATATCACCGGAACTGCTGGTCACTATCGGAGGATTCAGGAATACGGCATCGTCAGTAATGTCCAGATCCGGACGCATGCGCCGCGCAGTGTTGAGCATTTCCGTACGACGGGCGGGTTGCGTAGCGAGAAATTTCAGCGATTCCGGCAGTGCGAATACCAACCCGCACGCGACGAATACCGGCAGCAGACCGCCGATATGAAAAATGATCTGCCAGCCCTGCGCTTGCACGAGATAGGCGGCGACCAACCCAACTCCGGTACTGCCGGTGGTGATGCCCATGAACATCAGGACGATGAGGGTGGAGCGATATTTTTTGGGACTCAATTCCGAGTTCAGCGAAATCATGTTGGGCATGATGCCCCCGATGCCGATGCCGGCAATGAAACGCAGCAACATCATTTGCTCCATCGTCGACGACCAGGCCATCAACAGTGTCATGCAGCCAAACAGGAACGTGCCGCCGATGATGAGGGGACGTCTTCCGTATTTGTCGCCCAGCCAGCCGAGGATCGGGGCGCCGATGAAGATGCCAACCAGGTTGGCACTCAGTACCGGCCCCATTGCGCTGCGTTCCACGCCCCACAATTGGGTCAGTGCAGGTGCGGCAAAACCAAGCGAGTTGAGATCGAAACCATCGGCGAACATCGCCAGGAAGCTCCAGATCAGCAACTTGATATTGAAACTACGGATTTTTTGTCCATCGACGAACTCATTGACGTGATAGGTGTGTGACATTTTTGTCCCGTAAGGTGTTTTTATTATTGAGTGCAGGCCAGCACTGGCTGGAAGTGCCTGGATACTGAATGTGGGTCGATGATATGGATTGATGCTGTTCAAAACAAGGTGCTAGGCTAGCTGTCCACAAAGGAGGTTCAACCATGCTTGCCAGCTTTATTCCGGCTTCTGCTCGTATCCGTCGCGTACTGGGTTTTTCGGCACTTTTGTTAATCGCTGCATGTGGTAAAAAGGTCTCGGATACTGCTTCCGCGTTGCCTGCAGCCTCAGTCGGTGCTGCCGCAGATGTCGCAGCAATTGCAGAGCCAGCGCCGGCCCTGCAAGCCGCAGCATGTGAGGCGGAGGAAGGCATCAGCTATGTCTGTGGCCTCGTCAATGCCGAGGACATTCTGCGTCTCGGGACGAGTGACTGGCTACTGGTATCCGGCATGAATGGTGATCTCGCCAACAACCCCGACATCGACGGCAAATTGCATCTGGTCAATCGGGTGGATCGCAGTTGGGAAGTGTTGTTTCCCGGTTCCTCTCCCATCATGGAACACGACGCCGCCTTGTATCCGGCGTGTCCGGGCCCGCTCGACGTGACCGCTTTCTCCGGGCACGGCCTTGCGCTGCAGAACTATCCGGCTGGATCCGATCAGTACCGTCTCTACATCACCAGCCATGGTGCCCGAGAAGCGATTGAAACCTTCATGATCGATGCTTCGGCCAAACCTGTCATCAAATGGACGGGCTGTATCCCGATGCCGGCAACGAGCTGGACCAACAGTTTGGTCATCCTCGACGACGGTGGCTTCATGGCAACGCAGTTTATGGATCCCACGGGTAGCGGGATGGAAGGTGTGCGGGCCGGAGCAGTGACCGGCCATGTCTTTGAATGGCATCCGGGTGGGACTGTCACGGTAATTGCCGGTACCGAATTGTCGGGTGCCAACGGCATCGCGATTTCCGCTGATGCACGTTACTTGTTTGTGGCGTCCTTCGGCAGTCAGGCCATCGCACGTTTTGATTTGACTACGACGCCCCCCAGCAAGACACTGATTGAGGTGGGTGTTGTTCCCGACAACGTGCGCTGGAGCAGCGATGGTACGCTCTA
>JBIIWM010000186.1:0-5837 GCA_044338875.1 Pseudohongiellaceae bacterium
TCATGACCTTTGAGTATCTTGGCCAGCGCCACAGGATCAGTGAAATCACCTTTGGCGGTGATCATGCCGCTGCGTGCTTCGATTTTTTCAGGACTGCGCGCGATGCCGGTAACCTTGTAGCCGCGTTGCAGCAATTCAGCCGCGATTTTGCTGCCGATCTTGCCACTGGCGCCAATCAGGGCGATGTTCATGGACATGGTGTTTTACCTTTGTACGTGAAAACGGTAGTGGGGTAATTGTAGCAGCAGCACTACAGTGACGCTCAGGATGGCGGCTGCAACGAACATGCCGGTGTCATACGAGCCGGTCAGTTGGCGTAACCATGCAAGGCCGGTAATCCCCAGGCCGGAGCCAAGATAAAACAGGGAGAAGATCACACCATAGGCCGAACCGTAGGCCAGGGAGCCGTAATAGCGCTTGATAAGGAAGGCGAGTACGTCGAATTCAGCGCCAAGCAGAAAACCCAGCAGGATGGCGCTGACCAGCGCTGCATCCGGGTATAGCGCATACAAGAGGCATGCGAGTACGCCACCGCAGGCAACGGCTTGCATGACACGCGGCGCGAACACATGGTCCATTGCAAAGCCGACCGTGATGCGTGCGAGCAGCAACGAAAAACCGAACACTGTGGATACCAGCGCGCGGGCTGCTTCCGGTGTCCAGCCTGACTCGGTGAGCAGAGGCACTTGCTGGCTGACAAGGCTGGTCGCTGTCAGCCCCAGCATGAAGAACAGGATGTTAAGCACGATGAACGAGCGTTCCTTGCGCACTTCACTAAACGGAAGGCCAGGAAGAAGTGCCGCAGGCTCGTTGTTGGCAGCTTTTTGGGGTGCTGGCGCTTCTTTCAGGCACCAGAACACGAGGGGCCAACTGATTGCCAGGACCAGGATGCCCAGGCCCAGGACTGCTCCACGCCAGCCATAGATCGGAATCATCGCGGCCGTGAAGAGGGGAACCAGGGTACTGCCGATGCCGATACCGCCATTGGCGCAGCCAAGCGCAAAACCAAGACGACGGTCAAACCATTGTGATACCGCCTGGAGGTAACCCAGTGGCCACAGCCCGAATGCTGCAATTGGCACCAAGGCCCAGAGCAGATAAAAGACAAAGAGATTGGCCGGGGTGAAATAGAGCGCTATCAGGCTCAGTGCAAACAGGGGGATCGAGGCCAGTACCGTGCGGCGAGGACCAAAGCGATCGACACACCAGCCTTGCAGAGGAGATACCAGGACGATCATGTAGGCCACGAGGGTAAAGGCAAACGACACCTGGACGCGTGACCAGCCGAATTCCTGTTCGATTGGCTGAATGTAGGCACTGATGGTAAGCACCGCGATCACGCTGGGACCCAACGCCAGGCCGGCCGCCGCACCCAGGGTTGTCAGGATGCCGGCTGCAGCAGGTTTTACAGTGGAATCGGAAGCCAAGTGCTATCCCTCCAGTACAGTTGTCCTCAGGGCTTGAGGAGAGCGTTGAGCGGTTCAATCACTGCCTGGGCCCACAACTCATAACCTTTGGTGGTGGGGTGCAAGGCGTCACTCATTACATCAGCCGGGATATTGCCGTTGGCATCGAGAAATACATGGCTGATATCGAGATAATTAACCCTGTCACCATCGTGCAAGCGCGCGATGACCGAATTGATGGTGGCGATATCCTTGCGCATCGGGTCATTGGCCTGGCGGTACGGGAATACTCCCAACAGCAGGATTTTTGCATCAGGAAAGCGGGCTTGCAGTTCCAGCACGACGGCACCGACACCTTCGGCAATTTCCGGAGCGGTGTTGGTACGCGTATTGTTGACACCGATCAGCAGCATGATGGCCTTGGGGCTGAAACCCTCGCCTTCACCATTGCGCAGTCGCCACAGCACTCCCTGGGTGGTGTCGCCTGCAATACCGAAGTTGGCTACCTTCATGTTGCTGAAATATTTGTCGAACACCGGTTTGCCGGCATAGGGTTCCCTGTCGCTGTCCCACCAGTCGGTGATGGAATCGCCCATGAACAACACATCGATGTCACCCTTTTTGGCTATTTCGACAAAAGACTGGTGCTGGGGCAGGAAATTGACCGAGAGGTCTGGATTGATGGCACTGTTGAAGCCGGGAGCACGCAGTGCAACCAGCGCGGGAAACTTCTGCAGGATCTGTTTGGTCTCGCCATCTACGCCAGCGAGGAACGCATTGAGACTGTTGCTGACCTGTTCGACCTCAGCCGGCGTGGGCACGGCCATTTTGACGACTTCTGGTACCGGAGCAGGGCGTGGCTGGGCCTGGACACCAGTGCCGGCAAATGCTGCCAGCAGGCCCAGGCAAAGCAGGCTGTAACGGGAAAACAATGGCTTGAATGAGTGCCGTGGCATGGACGTCCCCTTGTGTATAGTTGTTGTTATTAGAGGAGCAAGATAACCGACTTTGAGCAAGTGGTCACCTTTCCAGCCAAAAAAGCCCCGGTTAATCGTGACCAGCCAGATGGCAAGGCAGTAATAACAGTCTTTGCCTTGGCGCAGGGTTCTTTATGAACAAAGAAGCGTTGAATTCACGGCAGGAGCAGCCTGTAGAAAGCGTCAGCGAACAGGGCAAGCCCCTGCAATACTTTCCACATGCCGTGACTCCCTGACGGGTGGACCAATACAGGATAAACCTGACCGGTTAATGGCGTGCGCTTGACAGCAAGGTTACCCGCAGAACTTGGCCGACTTGCAGGAGGTCATCAGCCAAGCCATTGACTTGACGGATGCTGTTGACGCTCGTGCCATACAGGCTGGCGATGCGCCACAGGGTTTCCCCGCGACGAACCCGATGGCTGACTTCACTGACGGTAGCCACTTGCTGGTTGCCTGAGGCGGTTTGGGCTGATCCGGGGATCTGCAGCACTTGTCCAGGCTTGATCATATCGCCCCTGATGCCATTGGCTACGCGAATCTGACGGACGCTGACGCCTGTGCGCTTGGCAATCCTGTCAAGGCTGTCGCCTTTGCGTACAGTGTAATTTTGAATGCTGGCGGTGATGGGTGCGGCACTGGCGGAGATTGGGGCTGCAGCTGCAGCAGGGGCCACGGCGGTTATTGCCTGTGCGGTATTGGCGGAGCTGGCTTTCTGTCCTGCACCACCTGCGACATAGGCTTCATAGGGTTGGGTGAACAGGGCAACGTGGTAATGCGGGGGATTGCGTTCCCGTGTGACATCCAGCACATCGGCCTTTTCGAGTGAAAGCAGGGTGGTTTCCAGCCAAGCGCGGCATTTCGAAACTTGGGGAATCCTGAGGTCTACTGCCATTCCCGTTGGATGCACGGAGTTTTGCGAGGCATTGGCGGGCTGTTTGTTCATGGGGCGGGTCAGGCTGGTCACTGTCATCTTTTCGCCACAGGCTGAGTTATATTGCGTACTCAGGCGATCCAGAAAGGTTTTTACGGCAGGACGGGCGTAGGGATAGGATACATTGGCCAGGTCCATCAACCCGGTTCGCTGGATTTTGACAAGATGGCCGGACTGCACAAAGCGGTTTACTGCCTGGCCATTTTCCAGAAAGCTGTACCCATAGCTGACGGCAAGCATATTCTGCCGCTCCATGCTCTGGCGGGAACCCAACAGGGTCTGGGCCTGAAGGCTGGAATTCATGCCCAACACCAGAAGTGCCAGGACTTTTATCGATACTTGTAGGGTTCCTACCAGTCTATGCATGTGAACCTGCCCCTGGAAATGTTCGGCTTGCCGGAATTTGTTTTTAGCCATACGGCTGCTTTGTGGAGGCAATCTTCGCGCCATTTATTAGAAATGTCTAGTATCATGTTGATTTCAATGTAAAAGAGATTTCAGGCCCCCTGGAGGGCCCTGTGTATGCTGATTTTGCCCCACGCCTGCTTTCTGCACGTCCCCAAAACCGGCGGCTCCTGGGTCAAGAAGGCTATCAAGGCTGCAGGCATCTCCGCCAGTGAATTCAGCCTGGCGGGCTACACTCACGTGGGACTGAGCCAGTGTCCCTGTCGGGAAAAGTTCAAGTTTGCCTTCGTCCGGCACCCGGTTTCACTGTACCGCTCATATTGGCAGTTCAAGATGACCACGGGCTGGGATGCCCGTAACGAACTGGACATGGCCTGTCACTCCCAGGATTTTCAGGAATTTATCCGGAAGGTGCTGGAGCTATACCCGGGTGTCTACGGACGCAGCCTGAATGATTTTGTGGGTGAGCCGGGACATGAAATCGAATTCGTCGGACGTTATGAGAATCTCGTAGAGGATTTGATTCGCGCCCTGCATTTGGCTGGCGAGCAGTTCGACGAAGCCGCCATCCGTAATTTGCCACCCTATAATGTCAGCGACAAGAAAAATGCGCCCGCTATCTATTCTCCAGAACTGGAAGCGGCCGTGCGCGATGCTGAGAAATCAGTAATGGAACGTTTCGGTTACAAGTGAGCCGCCATGATATCTACCAACCAGATTTACATCAGGGGAATTGACCATCTGCGGGGCCTGGCCGCATTGATGGTCTTGTTTTATCACGCGATTCACAGTGGTGATCTGGTGCCGCAAGCGTATGTGCCCCAGTTTCCCGTGCTAAGTTTGCTTGAAGAAGGGCACACCGGTGTTGCTCTGTTCATTACCATTACTGGTTTCATTTTCACGTTCATTATTGGCGAGAACCAGATCTCCTATCCGCGCTTTCTTTTCAACCGCTTTCTCAGGATTTTTCCGTTGCTGTTCGTGGTTTCACTGTTTGCTGCCTTTGTGGTGGATGGTGTCAAGGCAGCCGATCCGCTCGCGCTGGTGAAGTTCTTCAATCTGTTCGGAGGCGGCGTGTACTGGGGTACATGGACCCTGGTCGTGGAATTCCAGTTCTATCTGTTTTTCCCTGTCTTCTACCTGTACTTTCGTGACACCTGGCGTGGTCCGCTCCAGAAATACTTGCCGTATATCGGACTGATCATGCTCGCGTTCGCCTTCCGGGTGATTTTTTACACTCAAGCAGACAATGCCCAGGATATCGGCTATTGGACCATCTTTGGCAGGATCGACCAGTTCATGATGGGAGCGATGGCTTGCCTCTTGTTGAAGGATCTGGAACGCGGCGGTTGGCTGCGCAGCCACTACAGCGGGCTGGGCATATTTCTGGTGTCATTGGCTTTGCTGGTGCTGGTCTATCACTACCTGAATACGCAGCTGATGTTTGTAACGGCGCCGCCTTCACCAAGCACTGGATGGCTGGTGGTGCCCGCGCTGGAAGGCTTGCTCTATGGCGGGATATTGCTGGGTTGGGTGGTATTCAGCAAAAATTTCACTGGCAGGATTTCGGCATTCTTTGCCTATATCGGGGCAATTTCCTATTCAACGTACCTGCTTCAATTCGGTGTGCTGCTGTTCAGCCTGCAATTGAGCAACCGCTTCGGTTGGCAGTTCAGTGAAGATGTCTTTATAAACAAATTGCTGCTGGCGGTGCTGCTGGTTTATCCGCTGACGCTGGTGCTGGGCATGCTGTCATACGAACTCATTGAGAAGCCGTTTTTTCGCAAGCGCATGAATTACATCATCAGATGAATTGCTGCCAGGGCACTTCCTCCTGCCATGGGTTACTTTGACGGCAGGGGAAGCGAGGACTGCGTTGGAACGGGGGGATCAATCGGGGACGTACGCCATCTGCATGCTGCGATGCGCGGTTTCCAGGAAGTACGCCGCAGAGCCATATTGTTCTTCATACTGCTTGAGCGGGTTCAGCGTTACGATATCGTCCCATCCCATGCCGATGTTAAGTTGCTCGGCGAGAGTCAGATGCAGTTCAGAGTACATGTTGCGCATGCGCAGTACTGCAGTCCCGTTGGTGACGGGGCCATGCGCCGGAAT